>NZ_JANXRJ010000103.1 GCF_025353065.1 Lapillicoccus sp. | reverse complement strand
ACCCCCTTGACGCAGCGTCAACCCCCCCGGATCGGGTGCGCCCAACCCGTCGAAGACGTCCCGCGCGATCGGGGAGCCGGCCGGCCGGGCCGCGTCCACGAACCACTCCCGGCCGAAGACGAGGTCGTAGAGCGGGCGGGGGATGCGCAGGAACGCCGCCAGCGTGCGGTCCGCGCCGCCGTCGACCGCGGCCTGCGAGGCGTGGGCGCGCATCGAGGCCCGCTTCTGCGCGGCATACCGGCGAACGCCGATGCGGTGGGTGATGGCCGACCGCGGGCTGTAGGCCCGCTCGAACGAGGTGGGGTCGAACTCGGGCGGAAAGCGATAGACCTTCCCCGCGAGCCGTATGCCGCGCAGCAGCGCGTCGCGGGGGACGGTCGCCTGCAACACCTTTGGTGTCCCGGCGAGCTCGGCGGCGCGCGCCCCGACGTGGTGGACCTTGACGTGGTCGCGGTGCCCGTATCCGCCGTTGACGTCGTAGGTGAGCAGGACGTCGACCTGCTCCTCCCGCAGGATCGCCGCAAGCTCTCCCGCCGCCTCGTCGACGTCGGCCCGCACGAACCGGACCTTGCCCGGCGGGTCCGGGTGCACCTCGGGGCCGAGACCGCTGTCGGCATACCCCAGGTAGTCCACCCGGGCGACCCCCAGCGCCTGTGCGCTCTCGCGCAGCTCCTCGAGCCGGACCCCGCCGAGGTCCCCTCCGGAGCTGAACTCCTCGGAGGTGAGCCCGAGCTCGCCGTCGGTCGCCACGACGATGATGACCCGGTGCCCCTCCGCGGCCGCGCGAGCCAGGGTGCCGGAGGTGAGCAGGGCCTCGTCGTCGGGGTGGGCGTGGAAGGCCAGGAGTGTGTGTCGCATCGGGGATCCATCATGGCGCATCGCCGGTCGGTCGCCGGGCACCCCACGGCGGAGTCACGTGCGGACGGCCGAGCCGGCCGTGGCATGCTCGGACGCGTGAAGGTCGCCCTCCTGTCGGACTGCTACCTCCCGCGTCTCGGGGGGATCGAGGTCCAGGTGCACGACCTCGCCGCGCACCTCGTGGCCCGCGGGCACGAGGTGGAGGTCTTCACCGCCACTCCCGGCGACCACGGGGAGCGTTGGGGAGCAACGCAGGTCGTCGATGGCGTCCGCGTCCATCGACTGGCGCTGCGGCTGCCGTGGGACCTGCCCGTCAACCCGCTCGCCCCTCTGCAGCTGCGCGACCGGCTGGCCGGCTTCGACGTGGCGCACGTGCACATAGGCGTGGTCAGTCCCTTCGCCGTCGACAGCGCCTTCCTCACGATGCGGATGGGCCTGCCGACGGCGATGACGTGGCACTGCATGCTCGACCGGTTCGCACCGGTCGTCTCGGGGCTGCGCGTCGTCCGCCGCTGGGCCGAGCGCGGCATGGCGATGAGCGCCGTCTCCGGGGTGGCCGCCGCCCCGCTGCGCCGCGTCGTCGGCTCCGCCGCTCGGGTGTCGGTCCTGCCCAACGGCATCGACGTGGCGGCCTGGACCCCGCCGCGGGTCGCTTCGGGTGACGGGACCGTGCGGATCGTCACGGCGATGCGGCTCGCGCGACGCAAGCGGCCCGTGCCCTTCATGCGGGTGCTGCGACGGACGCGCGCGCTCGTCCCGGCCGAGATCCCGATCACCGTCGAGGTGCTGGGTGAGGGGCCCGACCGCAGCCAGGTCGAGCGCTACCTCGCCGAGCACGACATGACCGGTTGGGTCAGCCTCCCGGGTCGTGTGACCCGCGATGACCTCAAGGCCCGGTATGCCGCGGCCGACGTCTACGTCTCGCCCGGTGAGCTCGAGTCGTTCGGCATCGCCGCCCTCGAGGCACGGACGGTCGGACTGCCCGTCATCGGCCGGCAGGGTTCTGGCCTCGGCGAGTTCGTCGTCGACGGCGTCAACGGCTACCTCACCCGCGACGACGACGACATGGCTGCGGCCCTGGCCCGGCTCGCGTCCGACCCGGCGCTGCGGGCGGGAATGATCGCGCACAACATCGCGCGCCCGCCGACCCAGGACTGGGCGAGCGTGGCCGCGGCCGCCGAGGCCGAGTACGAACGGGCCCGCACCGCCGGGGTCCGACGGTGACCGCCAAGAGCTCCGACCAGGACATCGAGCGCGTCGCCCAGGCCGAGCTGTGGGTCGACGGTGTCGCGCGTGGAGGCGACGTCGTGGCCGTCCGACTGGGCCACGGCGAGCATCCCGAGGCGGCCCTCTCCGCCCGTGGGTGGGACGCCATCCGGCCGGTATCCGTTGTCGGGCAACGTGATCCACACGTCCTGCGTCTCGTCTACGACGTCCGGGTCTCGACCGAGGCGAGGCCCGTGCCCGGGGTGACCCGACGCGACCCTGACCTCGTCATCGCCCCGGGGGAGAGCGCGGTGCCCTACCAGCGCATCGCCGCGTATGCCGTCGTGCGCAGCGAGCGCGGCCTCCTGCTCAGCCAGTTCTCGCACCTCACCAACGCTCCCGGCGAATGGGGGCTGTGCGGTGGTGGCATCGATCCCGGCGAGCTGCCCCAGGAGGCGGTGCTCCGGGAGGTGTGGGAGGAGAGCGGTCAGGTCGTGGAACTGACGCGTCTGCGGACGATCTCGAGCAGCCACTGGATCGGCCGGGGTCCGAGCGGTCGGCTGGAGGACTTCCAGGCGGTCCGGATCATCTTCGACGCGACGTGTGCCGACCCGACCGATCCCGTCGTGCACGACGTCGGCGGGACGACGGAGCGCTCCGCCTGGGTGAGCGACGAGGAGCTGCCCGGCGTCGCACTGACGCAGAGCTGGCGCACCATGCTGCTCGGCGACGGCGGTCCCGACGCCCGGCTGTGACTAGCGGCCGCGGCGCGTGACCAGCCCGATGATGCCGATGAGGGCGCTGCCGACCCCGACGGCGACAAGCAGCGTCGGTCCGACCTGTCGCAGTTCCTCGACCTGAAAACCGTTGACCTGGTTGAGGATCACGCCCGCCGCGATGACCATGAAGGCGAGTCCGGAAAGCACCAGTCCCCAGTTAGGGCCCGCTGCCGCCGGGAGGTGCGTGACCTCACGTCGGGGAGGAGCGGGAGGCGCCGTGGTCGGCAAGGGCGTGGTGCGAGGGGGTGCAGACGGAGCCGGGTCGGCCGGTACGTCCTGCGGGAAGCGCTGCTCCGGTGTCTCGTGGTGGTCGCTCATCGTCACCGCTCCTCGATGGTCAGGTTGCCCGCGCCGAGCCGCGCCGAGACGGTGATCGTGGTGGGACCCGTCCCGAAGGGCCGCTTGACCGAGTCGACCGAGTCGACATGGGACGTCGTGCCGTCCGGGTTCTGGATGAGCAGGTCACCTACCGCCACCGAGGCGTCGATCGTGGCCGTGACACCGGTCGGGACGACGATCGTGAGGTCGCCCAGACCCTGCGTGACCGTGATGTCCTGAGCAGCCGACGCACCGGTGAGGTCGAGGATGGCCTTGCCCGCTCCCAGGTGGTAGCCGCCGGCCGGGGCGTCGGACACCGTCCAGGTCCGGTCGCCCAGGCCACCCTTCACGTAGCCCGGCACCTGCCCCATCGTGCCGGTGACGGCCGCGATGGCCAGCAGGGTGGCGATGAAGGTGAGGAACCCCGCCCGGCGACCGGTGAGGCCGACGAGAAAGAGCGCGAGACCGACACCCCCGAGGGCACAGGCGAGGGCGAACGTCTCGGGCGTCGAGGTCGGCGAGGCGAACCGGGACTGGACCTGGCTGCCACCGGCGTAGCCGGCGACCGCCAGCCCGACGACGAGCAGCAGGCCGAGGAAGCCGCCCCGTCGCCGGCGGTCGCGCACGATCTTCGGCTGGGGCGTGGCAACCGGTCCCGTGCGTCCCGGGCCCATGCCGTGCGGGGTGGCCCCGGGCCACGACGGGGGAGGCGGGTTCGCCTTCTCGAGGGTGACGGGCGTCGCAGGCGCCGCGGGCGCCGCGGGCGCGGCATACGGCATCGTGGCTCCGCTGCTGCCCGAAGCCCCGACCGGGCCACCGGCCTCGCCCGTTCCGCGCGGCCCCTGGGGGCCGAACCACCCGCTGACGGTCTCGCCGAGCCGGGTGGCGAGCTCGGAGGCTTCTCGGCCGATCTCGTCGGAGGACTTCCCCGACCTCGCGGACCTCAGCACCCAGAAGACGAAGACCCCGAGCGGAGCGAGGATCAGCCAGAGCCACCACTTGTCGGACAGTCCGCCGATGACGGCGAGGCCGGCGACGACCAGAAGCACGATCGACCGGCCATCACGGTGCCGGATCGCGTTCTCGGCGACGATCCCCCCGCGGCGGTCGGGGAGGAAGGCCCAGGCGACGAGGTAGAGCGGCACGCCGAGCCCCCCGAAGATGAGGACGAGCAGGAAGACGGCACGCACCAGGACGGGGTCGACGCCGAGTCGGTCGGCGAGCCCCGAGCACACGCCGGCGAACCACCGGTCCTCGTTCCGCCGCCGCACCCCGAGGTCGCGCAGCCACGACCAGAGTCCGTCACCGCCGGCGCCGGGGGGACGACCCGCCTGCTCGCCGGGGATCTGGGTCATGCCACCATCGTGGGCCGTGCCGGGGGGGACCAGCCATGAGGGTCGACCCTGACGTGACCCTGAACGCCCCCCGAGGAAGCGGTGCAGCGCCCCCCGGATGGGTCAGGATGGAGGCGTGTCAGAGACCCCTGGAACCCCGAGCGCTGCGAGCGGGGCCGTTCCCGGCCCACCGCGGCTCTATCGGTCGACGGGCGACAAGTGGGTCGCGGGCGTCTGTGGCGGCATCGCCGGCCACCTCGGCGTCAGTGCCGTCCTCGTGCGGGCCGTGATGGCGTTCGCGATCGTCGCCGGCCCGGGGCTCCCCGTCTACGGTTTCCTCTGGGTGATGACCAGGCCCGACACGTCGGCGCCCGGGGGGCCGGCCGCGGTCTCGACGCACGTGCGCACCATGAGGCCCAGCCAGATCCTCGTCGTCGTCGGCGTCCTCGCCGGTCTCATCGGCATCGGCTGGGGCGGACCGCTGGGCGGCCTGGGGTCGCACCTCAGCTTCGTCGTCCCCGTCGTGGCCGTGGCGGCCGGCGCCTTCCTCGCGTGGTCGCAGCTCGACGACACCGAGCGGGGGCGCTGGCGGGCCCGCTCGCCGCGCGGCAAGGTGCTGTCGATCGCCCGTCCCGTCATCGGGTTCGCCCTCACCCTCGTCGGCGTCGTCGCCCTCGCCACCCAGGGTCAGAGTCTCCAGGCGGTGACCGGCACCGCGCTCGCAGCCTTCGCCGTCCTCGTCGGTGCGGTCGTCATCGCCGCCCCGTGGGTCGTGCGGATGTGGCAGGGGCTTCAGCACGAGCAGACGGAGCGGATCCGCGCCACGGAGCGCGCCGACATCGCCGCCCACCTCCACGACTCCGTCCTCCAGACCCTCGCGCTCATCCAGCGCCGGGCCGACGACCCCGCGACCGTCGTCCGCCTCGCCCGTGCGCAGGAGCGCGAGCTGCGCGCCTGGCTGTATGCCGATCCGCACCGTTCCGAGGACAGCCTCGCCACCGCGGTGGCCGCCGCCGCCCACGAGGTGGAGGACGACCACGGCGTGCCCATCGAGCTCGTCGTCACGGGTGACCGGCGCCTCGACCCCGGTGGCGTCGCCCTGGTCAAGGCGGCCCGCGAGGCGATGCTCAACGCGGTGCGCCACGGCGAGCCGCCCGTGTCGACCTACGTCGAGATCGGCGCTCAGGGAGTGGAGTGCTTCGTCCGCGACCACGGTGTGGGCTTCGACATCGGCGAGATCGGCGACGACCGGCTCGGTGTCCGGCAGTCGATCCTCGGGCGGATGTCCCGCCACGGCGGCACGGCCACGATCCGGCGGCTCGAGCACGGCACCGAGATCGCCCTGACCCTTCCCCCGTTGCCCCCGGTGGCGCGCAGCGAGCCGGAATCCGGCGACCCGGACTCGGTCGCACCGAGCGCCTCCCTCGAGCTCGAGCCACCCACCGTGCCCCCACCCGGCTCGACCTCGCAGCACGCCCCAGAAGGAGCGCCCCGATGACCATCCCGACGACCGCCCCGACCACCCCGATCCGCCTCGTCCTCGTCGACGACCACCGGATGTTCCGCTCCGGCGTCAAGACCGAGCTCGTCCCCGGGGTGACCGAGGTCGTCGGCGAGGCCCCGGACGTGGACGCCGCGATCACGGTCATCCGGCAGACGACGCCCGACGTCGTGCTCCTCGACGTCCACCTCCCCGGCGGCAACGGCAACGGCGGGGTCGACGTGATCGCCGGTTGCCGTGGCGTCCAGACCGCAGCCGGGCAGCCGGTGCGCTTTCTCGCCCTGTCCGTGTCCGACGCCGCCGAGGACGTCATCGCGGTGATCCGCGCGGGGGCCAGGGGATACGTCACGAAGACGATCAGCGGCAACGACCTCATGTCGGCGATCCGGCGGGTCGCCGACGGCGATGCCGTCTTCAGCCCCCGGCTGGCGGGCTTCGTCCTCGACGCGTTCGGCACCACCGCCGGCGAGGTCGCCGAGGCCGACGAGGAGCTCGACCGGCTCTCGGCCCGCGAGCGCGAGGTCATGCGGCTCATCGCCCGCGGCTACCAGTACAAGGAGGTCGCCAAGGAGCTGTTCATCTCGATCAAGACCGTCGAGACCCACGTGTCCTCGGTCCTGCGCAAGCTGCAGCTCTCCTCGCGGCACGAGCTCACCGCCTGGGCCTACGGCCGCCACATCCTCTAGCCACCGCCGCCCAGCATCCCCGCGCCGCCCGGCATACCCCGCGCCGCCCGGCATCCCCCGCCTTGTTGCTTCGCAAGTGCCTGAACCGTCGGAAAAATCGACCATTTCGGGCCATCGAGAAGCAACAAGCGGGTCGTGGGGGGGACGAATCCCCGCTTTGGCACGCCAGCAGCACCACGGCGGGGGGTATGCCGCGGGGTCGGGTCAGCGGGGGACGACGAGGCCGCCGGTGACTGCGAGCCGGCCGTCTCCGGTGGCTACGGCGAGGGCGGTCTCCATCCGGGCGCGGACCGGCGGGGTGACGCGGTTGCCGCCGAAGAGGCGGTAGGTCTCTTTGACGAGCTCGTCGAGGCTGATGCCCATCGCCGTGTCGGCGACGAAGACGAGGGCGTTGGCGATCTCCCGCAGCGCGACCTCGTCGAGGGGGCGCTCCTTGAGCGGACCCGCATACCGGCGAAAACCCTTCCACCGCAACGGGTCTCGCGACTCCGGCCAGACGAAGCCCTCTTCGGGGTCGCGCCGGAGGTCGCTCGGGACGACCCGCCGGAGCTCGGCCGCGCGCTCCTCGGTGACGCGCGTCAGGCCGTGGGCGTGACCGACGAGACGCGCGAGCCGGCCGGTGCTGACCGGGCCCTCGATCTCGACGATGTGCCGCATCAGGTCCCCGACCAGGGCCGTCTTGCGCGGGGAGCTCTGGACCTCCAGGGCCGAGCGGGTGCCGATGACGTCGGTGACGTAGGGGGCGAACTCCTCGTCGACCCGGCGTGCGGAGCTCCCCAGCCGGACGGGGTCGAGCTCGTCGGCGGGCAGTCCGTCGGTGGGCGGCCGACCGACGGGCAGCCCACCGGGGGCCGGGACAGCCTCGTCCACAGGAGCGTCCTGGATCTCCGACCGCACCCCGACGACGACCCGCTCACCGACCACGAGGGGTCGGTCGGAGGCCGCTCGGGTCGCGCGGACCAGGTCGGCGACCACGGCTTCGCGGTCGGCGAGCCAGGCGGGCAGCCACACTCGCGCGACCCCGGGCCAGCCCATGACGTGCTCCAGCACCGTGATGGGCAGGGCATCGCGGTCGCTCGTCGTGAGCCTCGCCGCCCAGGCAGGGGAGTCGAGCAGGACTGCGAGAGAGGGGCTCTGGCCGGGCAGCCCCGAGGCGAGGTCGATCTGGAAGTCGGAAAGCCCGACGGCGGTCTGCACCTCGAGCCCGGCAGCGCGAAGCGCCTCGGCGATCTCGTCCCGGTGCCGGTCGACGCCGATCCGGCTCGGGGCCGGAGCCGCGCTGGAGCCGTCGACGCGGGAGACCGCGGAGAGCGAGGCCGCGACGCCGTACTTGGCGAACTCGAGATAGCGTCGGAGGTCGCGGATGCCGGTGGAGGACGTCTCCGCCACCCGCAGGTCCTCGGGGTCGAAGGACGAGAACACCATCACGCGCCTCCGGGCGCGCGTCACCGCGACGTTGAGGCGCCGCTCCCCACCACTGCGGTTGAGAGGGCCGAAGTTGAGGGGCAGGACGCCGTCGTCGCCCACCGAGAACCCCGTCGAGAAGCGGATGACGTCCCGCTCGTCGCCCTGCACGTTCTCGAGGTTCTTGACGAACAGTCCGTCGGTGCGAGCGGCCAGCGACTCGGCCACACCGTCGACGCCGCTGTCCCAGAGCAGCTGCTCGATCAGACCGCGCTGCTGGAGGTTGAAGGTGACGATGCCGATCGAGCGCTCACGGGCGCTCCAGCGACGCAGCACCTCGGCGACGACCGCCGCCGCCTCGACCGGGTTGGTCCGGAGCAGCATCCGGTCGTGGTCGGTAGTCCGGGCCATCGGTGCGTCCTGGGGACTCGGTGCGTCCTGGGGGCCCGACCGCGTGGCCCGGGCCACGGCCGAAGGTCCGATCGTGCGGGTGCGCCGGCTGCGCAGGAAGGTGCCCGGCACCCGGGTGAAGGAGACGCCGGTGTCGTGCACCTGGGCAGGGTGCGCCGGAAAGCTCGAGAGCCGGTCCTCGTAGTAGGCCGCGTTGGAGAAGGCGATGAGCGACTCGTCCTGGCTGCGGTAGTGCCACGACAACCAGAGCCGGTTGACCCCCGCCTGCACCGCCTCGGTCAGGATGCTCTCCTCGTCGGCCACCACCTGGAACTCCGCCTCGAGGTCGTCCTGCTCCTCCACGGCGAGCTGTCCGAAGGAGGACGGCGGCATCTGCTTCGAGTCGCCCGCGATCACGGCGGCGTCGGCCCGGCCGAGCGCCCCGATGGCATCGGCGACGGTGATCTGCGACGCCTCGTCGAACACGACGAGGTCGAACGACATCGCCCCCGGCGGGATGAAACGCGCCAGCGAGTCGGGGCTGACGAGCACGCACGGCGTGATCGCCCCGATCACCTCGCCGTAGTCCTCGATCAACCGACGAACGCTCGATCCCCCACGCGTGCGGCCGATCTCGCGCTCGAGCCGGCCGACGGTGCCGAACAGCGCTCCGGGTCGGAAGGGACGCTGGCCGAGCAGCGAGGCCGGCAGGGCGGTCGAGAGGGTGGCCCGCAGCCGCGCCGAGGCGGACACGAACTGGGCGACGGTGCGGTCCTGCCGGACCACGTCGAAGGACGAGAACCCTTCGGACTCCCACCGTTCGGCCTCGGATGCTGCGGCCAGTCCGCGCTCGACCGCCGCCGGGGCCTCGTCCGCGCCGACCGCCCCGGTGAGCAGCTCCCACCGGGCTGCGGGCAGTCGGGCCGCCAGCGGGGCCAGGGCGTCGCTCGCCTCGACCCACCGGCCGAGCAGCGCCGCCCGCGGGCGGTCCGCGGAGCGTGCTGGACGCGTCGCGTCCCAGGAGAGCAGCAGCCCCCGTCCCTGGGCGAAGGAGGCGATGGAGGAGGCGTCGGCGGAGGTCAGGGCGAAGACCGTGCCGAGGGCGGGGAGGGTCGCAGCCAGCGCCTCGTGGACCGTGGTCCCGTATGCCGCGTTGTCGAATGCCGCATGGCCCGCCGTCGCGCCGCCGGTGCGCGCAGCCACCAGGGACGTGGCCAGCGAAGGCGGCAGGAGGTCGAGCAGCCGCCGATCGTGCGACACGGCCTCGGCGCAGGCCTTCGCCCGCGCCCACCCGTCGTCCATGAGCAGGTTGAGATCGGTGGGAAGGCCCTCGCACCCCGGCAGCGCGCGCCACGACCGGGCAACGGCGTCGGCGTGCCCGGCCACCACGCCGACCCGGTCCACGCGAGCCGTCAGTCGCTTCGCCTCCACCGGGATGCCGGGTCGCAGGTGCGCCAGCACCGGCGCCGCCGCGGCTAGCAGCCGCCCCTTGCGGCCGATGAAGAAGGAGGCGGCCGCCTCGCGCAGCGCCTGCCGCACCGGCTCCAGGGAGACGCCGACAACCCGCGGGTCGAAGGTCGCGAGCACGTCCTGGGCGTCCGAACGCAGTGCCTCGGAACGCTGGAGCAGCTCGTCGAGCGCGGCCTGCCACCGGGCGGTGCGCGACTCCACCACCGCCAGCACGGGGGCCGACCGCGGTGAGATCAGCCGCGAGACGATCTCGAGGTCGTCGAGGCCCGAGACCCCGAGCACGACGTCCCGGACCTGCGGAGATGCGGCGTCAACCAGGCGCAGCGCCTCCGTCACGGCGGCGTCGCCGACGTCGAGCGCTGACCACAGCGCGGTCAGGTCTCCGGGTCGCGACAACGCGAACCCCCAAGCGGGACAGTCGGTCCGGCCCAAGGAGGCGAGAGCGGGAACAGCAGCGGTGACACAACCGCGCACGTCGTCGAGCTTGGACCCCGACCCCGACCCCGACACCGCCTCGGGCGGGACCGTCGCCATCGCTCCCTCGCCGCGGGCGAGGCGCTGGTTGTGGGCCGAGTAGAGCGTCAGGCCGGCGGCGTTGGGCGCGTGGACGCGGGCGGCATACCCCTCGAGGAGGCGACCGGCGGCGGCGACGTCGAGGGCGGCGACGCGGTAGCCGTCCTCGTCGGGCGTCACCGCGCTCGCGAGCGCCGTGCGCAGTCGCGCGCGCACCTCGGTGGGGCGGGCGTTCTCGTCGTGCAGGTCGAGGGCGAAGGGCAGCAGCCCGACCTCGGCGAGCCGGTTGCGGACGACGTCGAGGGCCGCCCCCTTCTCGGCGACGAAGAGCACCCGGCGACCCTGGGCCATCTGGTCGGCGAGGATCCCGGTGATGGTCTGGGACTTGCCCGTCCCGGGCGGGCCCTCGAGGACGAAGCTCGCGCCGACCCGTGCGGACGCCACAGCCTGCGCCTGCGCCCCGTCGGTCGGCACGGGGGCGCCCGCCACCACCTCGTCGAGGTCGATCGCGTCGAGGTCGGGCGGCTGCCCGGCGGAGAAGCTGTCGCTGGGGGACAGTGCGAGATGGCGCACGAGCGGCCGTTCGAGGAAGGACTCCCAGTGCTGGTCGAGGTCACGCCAGAGGAGGTAGCCGGTGAAGGCGATGATCGCGAGGCGGGCCTCGCTCTCGACCCGGAAGGGGAGCCCGGAGTCGGCGATCGCCTCGCGCACCCGGGTGATGACCGCGTCGACGTCGACGACGTCACTGCCCGGCAGGGTCGGCAGGTCGGCCGACGACCCCAGCCCGTCGACCGTGAAACCGTGCTCGATCCGCAGCTTCTCCAGGAGGCTGTGGTTGAGGGTGACCGCCCCCGACTCGTCGAAGGCGATGCGGAAGGGCAGCACGACGCCCTTGATGTCGACGGGGGCGAGCAGCAGCGGGGCCGACAGCTCGCGGTCGCCGAGGCGCCAGTCGAGGCGGCCGAGCGTGAGGTAGAGCGGGTTGGCGCCGGTCTCCTGAAGGGTCGTCCGGGCGCGGTAGCGCAGCCGCTGCATGGCCGCCTTGTGGACGTCGCGGGCATAGCCTGAGTAGATCGTCGAGCGCTGGGCGAGCATCGAGCGCTGGACGTCACCGGGTAGCGCGTAGGCGTCGTCCACCGTGCGGCTCACGACCGCGCCGGACAGGTCGTCTACCGCCCGCACCGAGATGGTGCGTCCCTCCTGGAGGATCCTCGCGAGCAGGCCGAGCTGCTCGCTCGGCGTGACGAGGGGCGCCATCGTCATCGGGGGGCTGAGGTTGAGCAGCTTGTTGCGCAGGGTGAGGTCGAGCAGGGCGTTCTTCCAGGCTTGGACCCGAGGCGGGGGCGGCGGGCGGGTCGCGGCGTGGGCCCCGGCGAGCATGGCGGCAGGCGGGGTCAGGGACGCCGCCGCCGACGCGGCATACGCCGTCGAGAGGTCGGGTGGGTGGTATTCCACGATCTCGACCACCCCGTCGTCACGCACCCGGCGCGCCGGGACGGGGAGGATGCGCGTCAGCCGGGCCGTGCCGACGTCGACGACGCCGACGAGCTCACCGGTGCGACCCTGGAAGTAGGTGTCGCGCGGTGCCTGGCTCGCGCGCCGGAAGAGGTCCTTCGGCGGCCGGCGCTCGCGAGTCACCATCGTGGTCTCGACCACCCCCATCCGCTCGAGGTCGACGGCGTTGGCCGCGCTGCCGGTCTCCAGGCTGCCGGCGTCGGGCAGCCCGAGGCCCGACTCGCGCCAGTAGCCGAGGAAGGCGTGCCCGCGGGCGAGCCAGAGGACCGGGGCGATGCCGATGTGCTCGAGGCAGGACGCGAGGGTGATCGTCGTGTCGAGGCAGGTGCCGAGGCGCCCCCCGAGGACGTCGCCCGGGGTGCGGACCTTCTGGCCGTAGCCCCAGCTCGCCGGTGCCTCGATGTAGTGGAGGTCGCGCTCGAAGACCGCGTCGAAGACGGCTTGGACGATCGCGTCGCGCCGCTCGCGCCGGACCTCGGTCGACGCGAGCGACCCACTGCCCGTGTGCTTTTCGAGGATGGTTGCGGCCTGCGCCACCACCGGAGCGACCGCCGGGTGGTTGGGCTGCACGAAGGTGGCCAGCATCTCGAGTGACAGCACCGGGGCCGTCGGGTCGATCGTCCACTGGCGGGCGGCGAGGACGCGGACCGGCGTGTGGGAGACGGTCTGTGTGCCTGCTCCGGGTATGCCGCCCGCCCCGACGGTCACGGTGACCACCACCTCGGCCGTTGTCTCCTCCTCGAGCCCGGCGACCGCGGCGGGATCCAGCCGCACCCCCGGGTTGTCGATGACGAGCGGCACGTCGCCACGCACCGACTCGAGGTGCTGGCGCCAGGGCCGGGTGAGCAGGTGACCGTGGGCGTCGACGATGTCGGCCGTGACGACGACGTCGTCGAGCGCGATGGTGCCCGTGGGGGGTTCGACGACGATGCGGTGGAGGAAGGCCAGGCCGCAGTGGGCCATCGCGTAGTTGACGACGGGTGAGGTGAGCACCTCGACCCCCAGCCCCTGACCCATGCGTTTCAGCGTAGGGGACGCCAGCGACACCCGGCGTGCGTCCTAGGGTGACCCCATGACCGTCGTCCAGGGAATCGTCCTCGTCCTCCATCTGCTCGGGATGGCCGCGATCCTCGGCGGCTGGTTCGCCACCCGCCACGAGGGGCGGGTCCACCCCGCCATGCTCTGGGGCGCCCGGGCCCAGATCCTCACCGGCCTGATCCTCGTCGGGCTCGTCGAGGCGGCGGCCGACCCCACCGACCCGCCGAACCACCCCAAGATCGCGGTCAAGCTCGTCGTGGCGCTGAGCGTGGTGGCCTGCATGGAGATCGCCAACGCCCGGCAGCGTCGGGCCGGCGTCGGCGAGGTGCCGCGGCCCGGCGGCCGGTCCGGCGGCAGCGCGACGACGGCGGTGGCCACCGTCCCGGCCGTCACCCTCGTCCGGGTGGGCGCTGCCCTGACGCTCCTCAACGTCGTCATCGCGGTGCTCTGGACCTGACCGGCCCAGGCCGGCGACGGAGGTCTCAGGGGATGAGCAGCAGCTTGCCCGTGGTCCGGCGACCCTCGAGGTCGTCGTATGCCGCGGCCGCCCCGGTCAGCGGATAGCGCCCACCGATCTCGATCTCGAGGTCTCCGGAGGCCAGTCCGCCGAGGATCTCGGAGACCCGCCACTCCAGCTCGGCACGCGTCGCGATGTAGTCGCCCATCGTCGGGCGGGTGAGGAAGAGCGACCCCCCGGCGTTGAGCCGCTGGATGGAGAACGGCGGCACCTGACCGGACGCCGCACCGAAGAGGACGAGCATGCCGCGGCGCCGCAGCGAGGCGAGCGACGCGTCGAACGTCGTGCGTCCGACGCCGTCGTAGACGACGTGCACGCCCTCGCCGCCGTTGGCCTCGCGCACCGCGGCCGCGAGGTCGGCCGGGTCGTCGAAGGTCGTGTAGTCGATGACGTGGTCGGCCCCGAGCGCCGTGGCCTTGGCGATCTTGTCGGCCGTGCTCGCGGTGCCGATGAGGGTGGCCCCGCGGTCCTTGACGAGCTGGACGAGCAGCTGCCCCACCCCGCCGGCGACGGCGTGTGCGAGCACGGAGTCGCCGGCCTGCACGGCATACGTCGAGGTGACCAGGTAGTGGGCGGTGATGCCCTGCAGCATCGCTGCCGCGGCGGCCTCGAGCCCGAGGTCGTCGGGGACGACGATCGCGTCGGCCGCGCGGATCGTCACGTGCCCGGCGGCGCTGCCCGGGCCGGTGGCCCAGGCCACGCGGGTGCCGACGTCGAGGGTGACACCGTCGCCGACCGACTCGACCGTGCCCGCACCCTCGTCGCCGAGGACGAAGGGGGTGGTGACGGGGTAGATGCCCTGGCGCAGGTAGACCTCGCGGAAGTTGACCCCGACCGCCGCGACCTCGACCCGGATCTCACCCGGCCCGGGCGCTGCCAGCTCGCGGTCCTCCACGGTGAGCACGGAGGAGTCACCGGTGCGGGGGACGACGAGCGACGGGGTGGTGAGGGTGGAGGTCATGTCGCCAGCGTAGGTGGGTCTGCTGACACCTTTCGGGACGGTGTCTTCCATAACGTCATGTTGGGTATCCCATAACGTGAGACAGGGCAAGAAAGGGCTTGAGTGCGCGCGCCGGCGACTGCTCCAATGGGGTCATGGCCAAAGAGACGACGCCAATGCGCAGGGGTATGCCGGTCACGGCACCCGCGTCGCGCCACGTCGCCTGCCGCTGTTGTCGCCCGGTCTGACCCTCGTTCCGACCCCTCCCGACCACAGCCCTCGAAGGACCTCTCGTGAGCATCGGCACCATCGGCACCATCGGCACCATCGGCACCATCGGCACCATCGGCACCCTCCACCCCACCCTGCTGCACCCCACGCTCGTCCCCGCCTCCGCGACGGAGCTCCAGCGGATCGCTGCGTACTACGCCCGCAACCCCAACCTCGGCGTCCTGCTGCGCGGCACCGGCGAACGCAGCTGGGCCCGTCTCGCCGACGACTCGGGGGTCGAGCTCTGGCTGATCTCGTGGCCCGAGGACACCGAGACCGGCTGGCACGACCACGGCAGGTCGGTCGGCGCGTTCGCGGTCGCGAGCGGCAGTGTCGTCGAGCAGACCTGGGCGACCGGCGCGGTCCGGCAGCGCCGGCTCGCCGCCGGTGACTTCCGGTCCTTCGGTGTCCGGCACGTGCACAACGTGCGCGGGTCGGCTCCGGGTCGGTCGCTCACCGTGCACGCCTATGCGCCGCGGCTGCTGACGATGAACCGGCACGAGCTGTCGGCGCAGGGGCCGCGTCCGGTCGGCACGACGAACGAGGGAGCGGGCTGGTGACCGCCACGGCGACCGCTCGCTCTCGCCGAGCCGAGATCGACGGGGAGACACGGCTCTTCTCCGGCCAGGACGCCGTGGAGCCTGCGACGACGGCCCCTCCCGGTGTCGTTGCTCCGGGGGACGCGGTGTCGGTGGAGGACCTCGTGGTGGAGGCGCGCACGACCTACGAGCGGGTCTCGGCGCGTGCGGCATACCAGTGGGCGCTGTATGGCCGCGCGGTGATCGTCGACATCCGGCCGGCGGCGCAGCGGGCCGCCGAGGGGGAGGTCCACCCCGACCTGCGACCGGTCGTCATCGAGCGCAACGTCCTCGAATGGCGGCTCGACCCGACCAGCGAGGCGCGCCTCGACTGGGTCACACCGGACAGCCGGGTCGTCGTCCTCTGCCAGGAGGGTTACGCCTCGTCGCTGGCGGCGGCAAGCCTGAGCCGGATCGGGCTGCGGCGGGCCACCGACGTCATCGGCGGCCTGCGCGCCTGGCGGGAAGCGGGCCTCCCGGTCGCCTGATCCGCGGTCTCACCTCGACCGGGTGATCGCCTTCGCGATGATGACGCGCTGCACCTCGCTCGTGCCCTCATAGAGTCGGAAGAGGCGGGCGTCACGATAGAACCGCTCGACCGGCACCGCGTGCATGTAGCCGGCGCCGCCGTGCACCTGGACGGCGCGGTCGGCGACCCGCCCCACCATCTCGGAGCAGTAGAGCTTCGCCGCCGAGGGGGCGAGCCGCTGGTCGGTGCCCTCGTCGTACTCGCGCGCTGCCTCGAGGACCATCGCGCGGCCGGCATAGATCTCGGTGTGGCAGTCGGCGAGCATGCCCTGCACGAGCTGGAAGTCCGCGATCCGGGTCTCGCCCTGACGGCTCGCCGTCGCCCAGCGGATGCTCTCGTCGAGCATCCGCTGCGCCAGACCGACGCAGATCGCCGCGATGTGCAGCCGACCCTTGGCCAGCGACTTCATCGCCGCGCCGAACCCCACGCCCTCCTGACCGCCGACCAGCGTTGACGCGTCAACACGGACCCCGTCGAAGGAGACCTCGGCCGTGCTCGACCCGCGCTGGCCCATCTTGGGGTCGTTGGGCCCGATCCGCAGACCCTCGGCGTCGGCGGGGACGACGAACACCGAGATCCCCTTGGTCGTGCCGCGCTCGCCCGACGTGCGGGCGAAGACCATGAAGACGTCGGCGCGGGTGGCGTTGGTGATGTACTGCTTGGCGCCGTCGATGACCCAGCCGTCGCCGTCGGGCTTGGCGCTCGTCCGCATCCAGCTCGGGTCGGACCCGGCCTCCGGCTCGCTCAGCGCGAAGGACGCGACCAGCTCGCCGGAGGCGAACTTCGGCAGGTAGTGCTGCTTCTGCTCCGGGGTCCCGTTCTTGGCGACGACCTGCCCGGCGATCCCGTTGTTGGTCCCGAAGAGCGACCGGAAGGACGGCGTCGTCCAGCCCAGCTCCATGGCGAGGCGGACCTCCTCGCTCATCGTCAGCCCGAGGCCGTCGTACTCCTCGGGGATGGCGTAGCCGAACAGCCCCATGGCCTTGGCCTGCTCGCGGATCCGCGTGGGGATCTCGTCGGTCTCCTCGATCTCGTCCTCGGCCGGGACCACGACCTCGCGGACGAAGTCGCGGACCGTGGCGAGGACGGACTCGAACTCTGCTGCCTCCATGGCGTTACCTCCGGAGCCAGCCTACGAGGTGGCCGCGCGTGACGCCGGCCACTAAGCGGTAAGGACTCAGCCGCGCACCTCGTCGAGCAGGCGGTGCAGACGGACGCCGTCGGTGAAGCGCGGGGCCCTGGTGCCGCCGTCGCGGAGGTCGGCCAGCACCCGCCGGTAGGTCTCGGCCACGTTCTGCGCCTCGGCGGGCAGCCGACCGTCGGGACCAGACAGCGTCCGAGGCCCACGCTCGCTGATCACCTCGGCGACGAAGGGCGCCATCTGGGACTGCTGGGCATAGCCGGGCACGACGCGCTCGGTGCGCAGGGTGACCTTGCCACGCGTGCCCTGGATGACCACCTCGGTGGTGGGGTCGGGGTCGCCGTACCACGCCAGGACCGTGCCGACACCGTCCGGCCCGACCCGGAGGCCGGCCCGGAAGACATCCGGCGCCGTCGCGGGGATCCGCTCACTCGTCCCCTCGAGCCGGTATGCCGCCCGGGTCACCGCCGTGGCGCCGTCCTCGACGGCGATCCCGCCCAGACCGGAGACCAGGTGGTCGAGCAGGTCGAGGACGTGTCCGCCCTGAACCTCGACGTCGCCGGCCCGGGAGTCGGCGTCGAGCGTGTAGAGCCGCTCCCGGTCGATGGTGTTGTCGTGTCCCCTCAACGCGGAGGACCGGGCGGCGAGTGAGGTCACGGTCCCGATCTCACCGGCGGTGAGCAGGTCCCTGACCTGGCCCACGACCGCGTCGGCGCGGGTCTGCAGGCCGACGAAGGCCTGGATCCCGGCGCGTTCCGCAGTGGCCGTGAGGGCCTCGGCCTCCTGCGTCGACCGGGTGAGCGGCCACTCGCAGTAGACGTGCTTGCCGGCGGCCAGCACGGCCTCGACGAGCTCGACGTGGAACGGCACCTTCACCGTGATGACGGCGAGGTCGACGGCAGGGTCGGCCGCCAGCTCGCCGGGATCGAGATACCACGACTCTGCTCCGGTCAGCTCGGCCGCACGCCGCGCCGAGTCCTCCCGGGTGGTCCCGACGGCGGTGATCGCGAGGCCGGGGACGCGGGCGAGGGCGGGGACGTGGGCGCGGAAGCCCCACCCGAAGTCGGGGTTGGCGCCGATCAGGCCGACCCCGAACACCCGGGGGCCGCCGTCGATGGTCGTCATGCCGGGCTCTTGTTCGATATCATTCAAACAACCTAGCAGGTGTTCGAGAGAATTAGAACAAGGAGTCCCGTGACGGTGATGTCGGTGAGCCTCGATGGGGTGCTGCAGGCGCTGGCCGACCCGGTGCGTCTCGAGATGGTGCGCCGGCTCGCCGCCGCAGAGGACGACCTGCCCTGCGGTGGCCTCTACGAGGACGTCGCGAAGTCCACGGCCTCCTACCACTTCGCCCTGCTGCGGGAGTCGGGCCTGCTCGAGCAGTACGTCGTCGGCAACCGCAAGTTCAACCACCTGCGGATCGCCGAGGTCGAGGTGGTCCTTCCCGGCGTGCTCACCAGTGTCCTGGCGGCGTTGGCGCCCCGCCCGTAGCCAGACGTCGTCGGCGGCCCTGGGAAAGAGGGGGCGTCCTACTCGATCGCGAGAGCCGTCGCCGGCGCGACGCGGGCGGCACGCCTCGACGGGAGCCAGGCAGCCGCGACGCCGGCGACGAGCGCGATGACGACGACGAGGAGGAGCCGGCTCCACGGGATGACGAGGGGCACGGGGGCGATGGCGCCGAGCAGCGCTGTGGCACCGACATACCCGTAGCCGACACCGAGCAGTGTGCCGAGGAGCGCGCCGACGACGGCGAGCAGCGCGGCCTCGATGCCCAACGATCCGCGCAGCTGTCCCCTGTTCAGTCCGAGAGCCCGCAGGAGGGCCGACTCCCGAGCGCGCTCGAGGACCGACAGGGCGACGGTGTTGCCCACGCCGACGAGGGCGATGAGGACGGCGACCGCGAGCAGTCCCGTCACGATGAGGAGCACCACGTCGACGATGCCCTGGAACTCGACGCGCTGGGGCGCTGCGCCGTCGACCGACACGCCCTGGACGCCGGAGAGCGAGACGCCCAGCCGGTCGAGGACCGGACCGGGGTCGCTCCCGTCGCTGAGGCGCACCAGCAGCGTGCCGGTCTGCGGGGTCGCTCCGGCGGCGGCGAAGTCGCTCGTGGCGGCCATCACCGGCGCGAACGGTTGCTCGACGACGTGGACGGTGACGGGCCGAGACCCCAGGAGCGTCCGGCCGCCGTCGGTCAGCCCGTGCTCGCCGGCCACGAAGCCCGCGACGACGATCGTCCCGGGGCGGACGAGGGCGAGCGAGGTTTGCGCGTCGGACCGCAGGACCGACCCGATGGTGTCGGTGGGGACCCCGACGACCGACTCCGGGGCGCCTCCACCGGTGCCCACACGGAGGTCCGCGCGCGTCAGCGTCACGGTCCGCGCGACGCCGTCGGTGCGACCCACGGCCGCGATGACCTTTGCAGTCAGGGCGCCCTCGACAGCGGTAACCTGCGCATCGACGGGGTAGCGCGCAGAGAGGTATTGCTCGATCGCTCCCTGCGCCGAGACAGCGGCGACGCTCATCATCGTGATCAGGGTGACGCCGACCAGCAGGGCAGAGGAGGTGGCTGCGGCGCGCGAGGGGTTGCGCACGGCGTTCTCCACGGCGAGGTCAGCGGGTGTGCCGGCGAGCCGCCGCGGGATCGTGCCCATGACCCGGACGAGGGCCGGGACGACGGCGACCGCGCCGACGAGGACCCCGACGAAGGAGACCATCCCGCCCGGTATCGCGATCGCGAGCTGACCGGCCCGGGCGCCGAGGACGAGGCCGGCGGTGCCGCCGACGAAGAGGACTGTCGCAGAGACGAGTCGGACGAAGCCGGCTCGGGTGCGGGTGCTCGCCGGTGCCTCGGAACGCAGCGCCGCGAGCGGCGCCACGCGGGTCGCCCCGAGCGCCGGGAAGAGGGCCGCGATGACGGTGACGAGGGTCCCGGCGAGGATGGGCAGGACGATGCTGGACGCGCTGATCCCCAGCTGCTGCAACGGGAACGGCGTGTCGAAGCGTCCGGACACCGCAGACACGACGGCGGCGGCCCCGATGCCGAGGCCCACCCCGAGGGCTGAACCCCCGACCCCGATGGTCACCGACTCGAGGAGCACCGAGCCGAAGACCTGTCGGCTGGTGGCGCCGACGCAGCGCAGCAGCGCGAGCTGCTGGACGCGCTGCGCGACGAGGATCGCGAAGGTGTTGGCGATGACGAGGGCGGAGACGAAGAGCGCGACCGCGGCGAAGGCGAGGAGCAAGAGGGTCAGGGACTCCGTGCCTCTCAGCGCATCCCTGACGCGGGCGTCGGCCTCGTCGGCGCCGGTGCGCACGGTGGGTGGTGCACCACCCCCGGGTGCCGCCGCCGGAGTCGCCGCGATGGTCGAGGCGACGGAGCCGCGCAGGGTCGCGTCGTCGACCCCCGGCCGTCCGACGACGCCGATCTGGTCGAGACCGGTCGACCCCGACAGCGTGGCCATCGTCGCGGGCGTGGCCAGCAGGAGCCCCCGGCCGCTGAACCGTCCGCTCCCGCTCGTGTCGACGACGCCCGAGACGGTGAGGTGACGGTCGGTGCCGCTCGCGTCGGTGACGGTGATCGGGCTGCCCGGAGCCAGGCCGGCCCGGGTCGCGATCGACGTGGAGACGACGACCTGGTCGGCGCTCGCCGGACCGGCGCCGGAGACCGTCCGGAGGGTGGGGGTCTGATGCCATGTCGTTGCGGCAGTGAGGTTCTCGGCCGAGCCTGCGATGCGGACGTGGGTGGTGACAGTGCCCTCCACGCCGGCGACGCCGTCGAGCCCCGACAGGGCGACGAGTGCGCTGGCGGGGATCGTCTGGTTCGGCCCGTCGGTCGCGGCGGTGACGACCACGGCATACCGGGCCAGGTCGTCGGTGATCCGGGCCCGCACGCTAGCGCCGAGGGTCGCGGAGACGACGAGGGTGGCCGCGACGAACCCGACGCCAAGGACGATCGCCAGGGCGGTCGCGGCATACCGGCGGGTGCATGTGCGCAACGAGCCGAGGGTGACCTGCAGCACCCGTCAGGCCCCGTGCGCCGACAGCTCGCGCATCGCGTCGAGGACGGAGTCGTTGGTCGGGTCGACGAGCTCGCCCACGAGGCGACCGTCGGCGTGGAGCACCACGCGGTCGGCGTATGCCGCGGCCATCGGGTCGTGGGTCACCATGACGACGGTCTGGCCGAGGTCGGCGACGGATCGGGCGAGGAAGGTGAGCAGCTCGGCGGAGGTGGCCCGGTCTAGGGCTCCGGTCGGCTCGTCGGCGACGATGACGTCCGGTCGCGTGACGAGGGCCCGGGCGGCGGCGACGCGTTGCTGCTGGCCGCCGGAGAGCTCGCCCGGGCGGTGGCCGAGGCGGTCGCGCAGTCCGAGGGTGTCGACGACGGCGGCATACCAGTCGGGGTCGGGACGGTGTCCGGCGAGCTTGAGGGGGAGCAGGATGTTCTGCTCGGCGGTGAGCATCGGCAGGAGGTTGAAGGCCTGGAAGACGAAGCCGACCCGCTTGCGACGGGTGAGGGTGATCGCCTTGTCGGACATGCGGGTCAGCTCGGTGTCGCCGAGGAACACGTGGCCCGACGTGGGGGTGTCGAGACCGGCCACGCAGTGCATCAGCGTCGACTTGCCCGAGCCCGACGGGCCCATGATCGCGGTGAACTGCCCGGCGACGAAGTCGACGGTCACCCCGTCGAGCGCCCGGACCGCTGCGGCCCCGGAGCCGTAGACCTTGACGAGGTCGACGGTGCGGGCGGCCGACCCCGTGGTCGTGGTGGAGCCGGAGCGCAGTCCTGCAGTGATCGTCATGGTGGCAACGCTAGGGATCCGCTGTGGGACGGCACATCGTCCTCAGGTGCCGAGCGACCGGTACCTGCCTACGACCCTGGTCGCAGTGACCCGCTCGACTCGGAGTCGAGTGGGTCCGGGCGGGTATGCCGCGCGCCCGCGGGCGATACTGCGGGCATGGACCTCGCACAGACGCCGGCCGACCGCTTCGCGGACCTCGCGGACTACCCCTACGAGCCGCGGTGGAGGTCGCTGCCGGGCGGGGTGCAGATGGCCTACGTCGAGACCGGCCCCCCCGACGGGCCGACGGTCGTGCTGGTGCACGGCGAGCCGACCTGGGGGTACCTCTACCGCCGGATGATCGGACCTCTCACCGCCGCCGGTCTGCGGGTCGTCGTGCCCGACCTCGTCGGTTTCGGGCGCTCCGACAAGCCGACGGCGTCGGCTGACTACTCCTACGCCGGGCACGTCGAGTGGCTTCGGGCGGCGCTCTTCGACCTGCTCGACCTGCACGACATCACCTATGTCGGGCAGGACTGGGGTGGCCTGATCGGGATGCGGCTGCTGGCCGAGCACCCCGATCGCTTCGCCCGCGTGGTGATGGCCAACACCGGCCTTCCCACCGGCGACGTGCCGATGCCCGAGGTCTGGCAACGCTTCCGGCAGATGGTGCAGCAGGGCGATCACCTCGACGTCGGCCGCATGATCGACTCCGGCTGCCTGCGCACCCTCTCCGACCAGGAGAAGGCGGCCTACGACGCGCCGTACCCTTCGGAGCTCCACCTCACCGGCGTCCGGGCCTTCCCCGGGCTGGTCCCCAACACTCCCGACGATCCGGCTGCGCCAGCGAACAAGGCTGCGTGGCAACGGCTTTCAACGCTGGAGGTGCCGTTCCTCACTGCCTTCAGCGACAGCGACCCGATCACGCGCGGCGGCGACCGGTGGATGCGCGAGCGGATCCCTGGAGCGGCGGGGCAGCGGCATACGACGATCGCGGGGGCGGGCCACTTCCTCCAGGAGGACCAGCCGGAGCGCTTCGCCGAGGTCATCGTGGGCTTCGTCCGGGGTTGACGTGGACGGACGAGGCGGGCTTGACTCGGAGTCGAGCTGGCCCGGTCAGCCCTGGCCGACGTGGACGAGGCCCGTCTCGTAGGCGAGGACGACCATCTGGACCCGGTCACGCAGGCCGAGCTTGCGCAGGACCGCGCCGATATGGGTCTTGACGGTCGCCTCGGCGAGGAAGAAGCTCGCGGCGATCTCGTGGTTGGTCAGGCCCTGCCCGACGGCGACGAGGATCTCGCGCTCGCGGTCGGTCAGAGGTCTCAGCCGGGCCTCGGCGAGCTCCGTGCCCATCGGTGGGCCGCCGCCCGGGACGCGCGTCACGGGCGTGACGAACGCGTCGATGAGGCGTCGGGTCGTGCTGGGGGCGACCACGGAGTCGCCGGCGTGCACCGCCCGGATCGCCGCGAGCAGGTCGGTGGGGCCGACGTCCTTGAGCAGGAAGCCGCTCGCGCCGGCCTGGAGCGCAGCGAAGGCGAACTCGTCGAGGTCGAAGGTCGTCAGGACGAGCACCCTGGGCGGATCGGCATGCTCGAGAAGCCGTTTCGTCGCCTCGACGCCGTTGAGCCGCGGCATCTGGATGTCCATCAGGACGACGTCGGTCGGCACGGCTCCGGGGCCGGTCAGCGCATCGAGCGCGGCCTGACCGTCGCCCGCCTGACCCACCACCTGCATGTCGGGGGTCGCGTCGAGCACCATGGCGAAGCCTGCGCGCACGAGCTGCTGGTCGTCGACGAGGAAGAGCCGGATCGGGTCGCTCATGCGAGGAGAGCCTTGTCTGCCGGTGCTGCTGGCGTGGGCGCCTCGTCGGGTCCGCCGGCGACGGGGATGGTGGCCGTCACGGCGAACCCGCCCGAAGCCTGCGGGCCGGCGAGCAGCCACCCACCGGAGGCCGACACCCGCTCCCGCATCCCGACGATGCCGTTGCCGAGCCCGTCGCCCGCCGCCAGGTCGCCCTGCCCGTCGTCGGACACGCTGATCCGGAGCGCCCCCGGGATCCGTTCGACGGCGACGTGCGCCGTGGCTCCCGTGCCGGCGTGCTTGAGGACGTTGGTCAACGACTCCTGCACCACCCGGTATGCCGCGAGGTCGACGTCGCGGGTCAACCCGCGCGGGTCGACGGGCGAGTGGCTGCCGGTCGTGACGCGCAGCCCGGACGACCGCACCCCCTCGAGCAGGCAGTCGAGGTCGGCCAGCCCGGCGACGGGCGTGAGCTCGACCCCGGTGCCGGGGTCGCGCAGCACCCCGACGACCCGCCGGGTCTCGGCCAGCGCCGACTGCGCGGTCGTGGCGATGGTCTGCAGGGTGCGGGTCGCGTCGGCGCGCTCCCAACGCTGGGCGTGCTCGGCGGCATACGCCGCGCCGTGCGCCTGGACGATGACGACCGACAGGGAGTGGGCCACGATGTCGTGCATCTCGCGCGCCATCTTGGCGCGTTCGACCTGTGCGGCGATGAGGTCGCGCTGCTCGCGGTCGCGCCGCAGGATCGTGTTGCTCTCGCTGAGCTGCTCGATGATGCTCTCCCGGCCGCGGATGAGGTTGCCGACGACCCAGACCAGTCCGACGGTGATCGCGAGGAAGAAGGCGCTGAAGGCGATCTGGACCGCGCTGCGCTGCTCGAAGCGGAACGCTCCGAGGATGCTGCCGAGGATGCCGAAGCCGAGGGCGAGCAGCCGGGTCCGGAAGGAGGGGACATGGGCCGCCACGGTGTAGATGACGTAGAGCTGGGCGACGTTGGCCGGCAGCAGCGACGGCAGGAGCGCGATCTGGGCCAGCGAGAGGACCACCATGACGGCCATGACCCCGACCGGCCAGCGGCGGCGGACCGCGAGCAGGGCGATCGTCACGACGGAGAAGGTGTCGGCGAGGCCCCCACCGACGTTGTCGACGCTCGCCAGGCCGAAGGTTACGAGGATCCCGAGCATGATCGAGGTGTCCACGATGACGACGTGGGCGCGCGACCACGCGTAGAGGCGGGACGTGAGCATGCTGTCCAGCCTAGGCTCGCGGGCCTTCGGCGACATCACTCCACGGTCGGAGACGCCGCCCGGGCGCCACCTCGGTGTCGGCCCCCGGACGTAGGGTGGAGCCCGAGATGAGCACCCTCTTCGACGACCTCGACCTCCCCACCCCGCAGCCGCCGGGGCGGGCCGTCGTGGGGGACGGATACGGGGCCGGATACGCGGACCCCGGCTCGTCCGGGGTCGACTCCCGGGGGGTCCCGACGTGGGCGGCCGCCGGCGGGGAGCCGGAGCCCGGCCAGGGTGCCGGTCGCCGCGGGCAGGACCCGGAGGAGCTGCTCGAGGGGCTCAACCCCCAGCAGCGCGAGGCTGTCGTCCACGAGGGGCCGCCCTTGCTGATCGTCGCCGGCGCCGGATCCGGCAAGACGCGCGTCCTCACCCACCGCATCGCCTATCTCCTCGCTGCCCGGGGGGTCCAGCCCGGCCAGATCCTCGCGATCACCTTCACCAACAAGGCCGCCGGCGAGATGAAGGAGCGCGTCTCCGAGCTCGTCGGCCCGCGCGCCAAGGCGATGTGGGTGCTGACCTTCCACTCCGCCTGCGTGCGGATCCTCCGGCGCGAGGCGACCCGGCTCGGCCTCAAGTCGACCTTCTCCATCTACGACGCCGCCGACAGCCAGCGGCTGATGACCCTCGTGCTGCGCGACCTCGACCTCGATCCGAAGCGCTACCAGCCACGGGCCTTCTCCCACGCCGTGAGCAACCTCAAGAACGACCTCATCGACGAGGAGACGTATGCCGCGACGGCCGCGGCCGGCAGCCACCACGACCAGCGCATCGCGGAGGCCTACGCGGCATACCAGCGCCGCTTGCGGCAGGCCAACGCGATGGACTTCGACGACCTCATCATGACGACGGTGCACCTCCTGCAGGCGTTCCCCGACGCGGCCGAGCACTACCGGCGCCGGTTCCGGCACATCCTCGTCGACGAGTACCAGGACACCAACGTCGCGCAGTACCAGCTGGTCAAGGAGCTGGTCGGGCCCGCGCTGCCCGAGGGTGCGCCCGCTCACGCCGTGCCCCCCGGCGAGCTGTGCGTCGTCGGCGACGCCGACCAGTCCATCTACGCGTTCCGCGGCGCGACGATCCGCAACATCGTCGAGTTCGAGCTGGACTACCCCAACGCCCGGACGATCCTCCTCGAGCAGAACTACCGTTCGACGCAGACCATCCTCGCCGCGGCCAACGCCGTCATCGCCCGCAACGAGGGGCGGCGCGCCAAGAACCTCTGGACCGCCTCCGGCGACGGCGTCCCGATCGTGGGCTACGTCGCGGACAGCGAGCACGACGAGGCGGCGTTCGTCGCCCGGCAGATCGACGCGCTCGGCGACGCCGAGGGCGTGCGGCCGCGCGACGTCGCGATCTTCTACCGCACCAACGCGCAGTCCCGCGCCTTCGAGGAGGTGCTCGTGCGGGTCGGGATGCCCTACAAGGTCGTCGGCGGCACCCGGTTCTACGAGCGCAAGGAGATCAAGGACGCCCTCGGCTATCTGCGCGTCGTGTCCAACCCCCTCGACACCGTCAACCTGCGCCGCATCATCAACGTGCCCAAGCGAGGCATCGGCGAGCGGGCCGAGGCCTGTGTCGCGCAGCTCGCCGAGCGCGAGCGAATCCCGTTCGTGGCAGCGCTCGGTCGCGCAGCGGATGCGCCGGGCATCGCGACCCGCTCGGTCGCCGCCGTCGCCGTGTTCACCACGCTGCTCGAGCAGCTGCGCGAGACCTGGGACAGCGGCTCGGGCGTCGCCGGCCTGCTCGAGGCGGTCATCGAGAAGAGCGGCTACCTCGCGGAGCTGCGCGCCAGTGCCGACCCCCAGGACGAGAACCGGGTCGAGAACCTCGCCGAGCTCGTCGAGGTGGCCCGCGAGTTCGACGAGGAGCGGGTCGAGACGGGGGAGGAGATCTCGCTCGAGGACTTCCTCGAGCGGGTGTCCCTCGTCGCCGACGCCGACAGCATCCCCAACGGCGACGACCGGGGGCCGGGCTCCGACGGTGGCGTGGTCACCCTGATGACGCTGCACACCGCGAAGGGACTCGAGTTCCCCGTCGTGTTCCTCACCGGCATGGAGGACGGCACCTTCCCCCACATGCGCTCGCTGGGTGACCCGAAGGAGCTCGAGGAGGAGCGGCGGCTGGCCTACGTCGGCATCACCCGGGCGCGCGAGCGGCTGCACCTCTCCCGCGCGGCGGTCCGCTCGGCCTGGGGGTCACCCCAGTACCACCCGGCCTCCCGCTTCCTCGACGAGATCCCCGAGGGCCTCGTCGACTGGCAGCGCACCGACACCGCGATCGACGCGTCCCGCTCGGGGCGGCGGCTGCCCGGGTCCGCGATGGAGTCGTTGGCGACGCGGCGGGAGATGACCCGGGTCGGCTCGAAGCCGGTCATCAAGGTCTCCGCCGGCGACCGGGTCAGCCACGACACGTTCGGTCTCGGCACCGTCGTGCGGGTCGAGGGGGATGCCGACAAGGCGATGGCCCACGTCGACTTCGGCGAGGAGACCGGCGTCAAGCGGCTGCTGCTGCGCTACGCCCCGCTCGTCAAGCTCTGACGGGGTCGGTCAGTCGGTCGCGCCCGTGCCCGCCGGCGCGGCGATGCCGGCCGTGGCCGGCATGATCCCCTTGGCGGTGAGCCAGGGGATCGGGGGCACGGCGCCGGCCGTTGCCTCGTTGCCGGTGGGGTGGATCTCGAGGTGCGAGTGGGGGCCGGTGGAGTGGCCGGTGTTGCCCGAGAGGGCGACCACCTCGCCGGGCGAGACGGCCTCGCCCCTGGTCACCTTGAGGACGCCGTTGTGGGCCATCCAGCTGATCGTGCCGTCCCAGTACTGGATCTCGACCTTGTTGCCGTAGCCACCCGACCACCCGGCGAAGATGACGGTGCCGCCCGACATCGAGAGCACGGGGGTGCCGACGGGGACGGCGAAGTCCTGCCCTGGGTGCATGGTTCCCCACCGCATCCCGAAACCGGAGGTCAGCGTGTAAGGGGCGTCGAGGAAGGGCACCCAGGTGTGGTTGCTGACGGTGCTCGTGCTGGCTGCGGCGCCCGGAGGGTCCGTGACCGTCGGCGCCTTGGCGGCCGCCCCGGCCGTGGCAGCGGTGGCAGCTGCGGCGGTGACCCTCGCGCGGGCGGTGTCGCGATCCGCCCGCAACTGGGTGCCGCGCGCCTGTGCGGCGAGCGCGTTGATCTTGATCTCCTGCGTCTCCCGCTGGTCCGCCTGGGTGGCGGTGCTCTGGGCCTGCGCGGCGACGGTGCTCGGCGCGAGGTCGACCGCCGACGAGCCGAGGTGGGCGCCGGTCGCGGTGAGCACGAGCGTGGCCGCTGCCGCGGTCGGCAGCAGCAGTCCGGTGCCGGCCAGTCGCGGGACCGAGGCGGTCGCCGCGGCGCGGTGCCGACCGCTGCCGGGCGTGAGCGTCGCCGCAGCGGGGGTAGGTGGAGAGATGGTCTGCAGGGCCGGGGTCGGGACTGCTGCCGAGGAAGGCGCAGGGCGGTGACGACCGGCATACTTCTGCTTCGGCACGGAGGCGGGGTCCTCGGGGACGGCGGGACGGGTTCGGGGAACACGACCGTAGCGTGATGAATTCGTGATGCCAAACCCGATTGGGGCTAATCGGGACGAACCGGGGCAGTATTAGATGGGGCTCGTGGTGGCCGACCGGTGGGGCGTCCGAGCGCGCCCGCCGCGACCGGGTTCCTGGTGGGGACGCAGGGTGGTCACCCCGGGAGCGACCGTCGTCCCGTCGGTGTCGAGGTAGGCCAGCACCTCCGAGATCCCCCGGACGACGGACCGCATGATCGGCAGGCTCGTGTGTCCGACGCCGTGCAGCGGGACGTTGGTGACGTCGAGGTCCGGGTGGTCGAGCGCGGCGGTGTGCTGCGGCACCATGACCTGGTCGAGGTCGGACCAGTAGGCGATGAAGCGGGTGCGACAGGCCACGACGGGCTGCTCGAGCTCCCGCAGCAACGGGCTGCCGGGACGCAGCTGCCGGGTGAGCGCGCTGTTCCATCCGTATGCCGTATAGGTCCCGGCGTGCGGGCTGCCGAGGGTCACCAGCGTGTGGACTCGGGCGTCGCCGCCGAGCCGGGTGACGTAGTAGCGGGCGACGAGCCCGCCCATGCTGTGTCCGACGATGTGGATCCGCTCGTAGCCGGTCTCCTCGACGAGCGCCTCCACCTCCTCGGCCAACCGCGCGGCTGCCACCCGGATGTCGCCGGTGAGGATCGAGTAGTTCATCGTCGAGACGTTGCCGAAACCCCGCCGGGTCAGGCCACGACGCAGCAGGGTGAACACCGACCGGTTGTCGATGATGCCGTGCACCAGGAGGATCGGGGTGCCGGCGGCCTCGACGTTGGAGGTGACCAGTCCCCGCTGGACCGGGGCGAGGTGCTCGATGCGGTAGCCCGGCCCGCCCTCGGGGGTGCGGCCCCCGAACAGGCCCAGGGGATAGATGACGACGTGGGTGCTGAGCCACATGGCCTCGACGACCGCGCCGGCCAGTCCGGTGGGCGTGCACAGCGCCTTGGCCCCCTCGCCGATGACCTCGGCCGACTCGCGGCCCACCCGACCCACGCGGCATACCTCGTCCACGGCCTTGTGCGCCGTCGTCGTGAGGCTCGAACCGAGCTCCGCGATGGCCGTCAGGGCGCCGTGAAGAGGCCGCGTGACGCCACCGCCGGGTGGGCCCTGCGCAGCCGATCGGACGGGAGACCGATGCAGGGTGGACATGGTGACTTGACAGTAACCCGGCATGACCGCCGACCGCCTTCGTTCAGAGAGACATGACTGGTATGGGAGCAATCGACCATCCCCGAGAGGCAGGGGCTGGTTCTCGCTACGCTGCGGTCATGACCGAGTCGACCACCGCGTCCGTCATCCGCGTCGTCGTCGCGAAGCCGGGTCTCGACGGCCACGACCGGGGCGCGAAGTTCGTCGCCCGGGCACTGCGCGATGCGGGGATGGAGGTCGTCTACACCGGCCTGCACCAGACCCCGGAGCAGATCGTCGAAGCGGCGATCCAGGAGGACGCTGACGCCGTGGGCCTGTCCGTCCTCTCCGGGGCGCACATGACCCTCTTCGCGAAGGTCGTCGCCCTGCTGAAGGAGCGCGATGCCTCGGACATCGTCGTCTTCGGCGGCGGCATCGTCCCCGCCGAGGACCTGCCGGAGCTCGAGCGGATGGGTGTCGCGAAGGTCTTCACCCCGGGTGCGACGAGCACTGAGATCGTCGAGTGGATCCGGGTCCACGTGGACCCGGACCGCTGACCTGCCTGCACGGCGACCGGCGTAGGCGCCTTGGAGGGATCGCCGCCGGGCGGTCACCGCAGGCAAGCGATAGTCATCACATGAATAGTTCGCGCTCGACGTTAAAGTCTTGGTAAAGCCGCAGACCTCGGCCCGTTTCGTGCCTGACGATGGGGGACGACGCCTCGGGCCAGCCCCCCAATGTTCCGAGGCGTCCACCGGACGACGGACCGGACCCTGGACTCGCCCCCCCAGCGAGACCACGGGATGGTGTTGGACCTCCGACATCAGCGGCGGGCCACAGGCCCGCCCCGCGTCGCCCGACAACCGACGGTTGTGGGGCGGGTTCCCCTCAGCGGCCCCGCCCCACAACCGCCATCCGCAGCCGCTGCCGGTCGGTGCGGGATCCTGAGCGGGCTTTGCAGCGCCATGACCTAGCCTCAGCGCCCATGTCCCGTCGCCTCTTCGCCCGCTCGTCCCGACCCGCCGTCGTCGTCGCCCTGGCGGTCGCCGCGGTCGCCGCCTGCTCGTCCGCCCCCGCGACGACCCACGCGACCGCGCCGGCCAGCACCTCGACCAGCACGACGTCCTCGCCGACGCCGACGCCGACGCCGACGACCCCGCCCCCGCCGGCTGCCCTGCCCGGGCTCACGGGCGGGCCGGTCCTCGCTGCCAAGATCGACAACACCAACGCCTCCCGTCCCCGCGTGGGCGTGTCGAAGGCCGATGTCGTCTACGTCGAGCCGGTCGAGGCCGGCCTGACCAGGCTGCTGGCGATCTGGTCCTCGACCATGCCGACGGAGATCGGACCGGTCCGCAGCGGACGTGAGTCGGACAACAACATCCTGGCGGACTACGGGCGGGTCGCTTTCGCCTTCTCGGGTGCGTCGGCCGGCACCCTGGCCACCCTCTCCCACGGCGTCCAGGTGAACCTGTCCTTCGACGCCTCGCAGGTGGGTTTCCGACGGGCCGGCAACCGGCCGGCGCCCTACAACGTCATCGGCGACCCCACGGCCCTGCTCGCCCGAGCGGGGGGGAGCGTGGCGCCGGGCGACACCGGCCTCCACTTCGGCCCCGCACTCCCGGGTGGGGCCCCCGGCACGTCGGTCGCGACGGCCTGGGCCGCCTCGCGGATCTCGCTGAGCTGGGACGCCCCCCGGAAGCGCTACCTGGTCACGACCGACGGGCGTGCCGACATCGATGCCGACGGCACGCAGCACGCGGCCGCGACCGTCATCGTCCAGCAGGTCCACACCTACCTCTCGGCCAACCGCGACGTCAACGGCGTGCAGTCCCCGATCGCGGAGGTCGTCGGGTCCGGCGCGGTGACCGTGCTGCGCGACGGGCGGTCTTGGGTCGGCACCTGGTCGCGGCCGACCTCGGGCGCCCCCACCGCATACACGAGCGGTGGCGCGATGATCCCTCTCGCGAGCGGGCAGGTCTGGATCCTGCTGGTGCCGCAGGGGCAGCCGGTCCAGGTCGGCTGACCGGGCTGCGGGAGCCGACCGCCGGGGACAGGTGAGATTGGTCCCATCGGGAGCATGCGGTGGGTGAATCCCCTGGGACGGGGCCGATAGAGTCCGCGAGGATCGATGCCGAAGCGCTCGAGCCTTTCCGCCTGTTTCCGACGATGGGACGATGACCCGTGGATCTCTTTGAGTACCAGGCGCGCGACATGTTCGAGGCACACGGCGTTCCCGTGCTTGCCGGTGTCGTCGCGGACACCGCGGACGGCGTCCGTGCCGCCGCCGAGACCGTCGGGGCCGGCAGCGGCGGCGTCGTCGTCGTCAAGGCGCAGGTCAAGGCCGGTGGGCGCGGCAAGGCCGGCGGCGTCAAGGTCGCGACCTCGCCCGAGGCGGCCGCCGAGGCGGCGGAGGCGATCCTCGGTATGGACATCAAGGGCCACACGGTGCACCGCGTGATGGTCGCCGCCGGCGCGAAGATCGCGGAGGAGTACTACTTCTCGGTGCTGCTCGACCGGGCCAACCGCTCCTACCTGGCGATGTGCAGCAAGGAGGGCGGGATGGAGATCGAGCAGCTCGCGGTCGAGCGTCCGGACGCCCTCGCGCGCGTCCCCGTCGACCCCAACGTCGGTATCGACGCCGCCAAGGCGGCCGAGATCGTCGCGGCGGCGGGCTTCGATGCGGAGACCGGTGCCGCGATCGCGCCCGTGCTCGAGCGCCTGTGGGACGTCTACCGCGAGGAGGACGCGACGCTGGTCGAGGTCAACCCGCTGGTCAAGACCGAGGACGGCTCGATCGTCGCCCTCGACGGCAAGGTCACCCTCGACGAGAACGCCGGTTTCCGCCACCCGGACCACGCCTCGCTCGAGGACACCGCGGCCGCGGACCCGCTGGAGGCGGCGGCCAAGGAGAAGCACCTCAACTACGTCAAGCTCGACGGCGACGTCGGGATCATCGGCAACGGCGCCGGTCTCGTGATGTCGACCCTCGACGTCGTCGCGTATGCCGGTGAGACGGTCGCGGCCGAGCAGGGCCTCGCGACCCCGCCCAGGCCGGCGAACTTCCTCGACATCGGTGGCGGCGCCTCGGCCGAGGTGATGGCCAACGGGATGCACATCATCCTCAGTGACGAGCAGGTGAAGTCGGTCTTCGTCAACGTCTTCGGCGGCATCACCTCGTGCGACGAGGTGGCCAACGGCATCGTGGGTGCGCTCGACCGGCTGGGCGCCGACGCGACGAAGCCGCTCGTCGTCCGGCTCGACGGCAACAACGTCGAGGAGGGCCGACGGATCCTCGCCGAGCGGAACCACCCCCTCGTCAGCATCGAAGAGACCATGGACGGAGCGGCCCGCAAGGCCGCCGAGCTCGCCGCGGCCGCGAAGTAAGGGACGGAGAAGACAATGGCAATCTTCCTCAACGAGGACAGCAAGATCATCGTCCAGGGCATGACGGGCTCGGTGGGCATGAAGCACACGACCCTGATGCTCGCCTTCGGCAGCAAGGTGGTCGGTGGCGTCAACCCGCGCAAGGCCGGCGACAAGGTCGACTTCCCGGGCGGGGTGACCATCCCGGTGTTCGGCACGGTCGCCGAGGCGGTCGAGGCGACCGGCGCCGACGTCTCCGTCGTCTTCGTCCCCCCGGCGTTCGCCAAGGCCGCCGTCATCGAGGCCATCGACGCGGCGATCCCGCTCTGCGTGATCATCACCGAAGGCATCGCAGTCAGGGACACGGCGGAGTTCTTCGCCTACGCGCAGGACAAGGGCACGACGCGGCTCATCGGCCCCAACTGTCCTGGTCTCATCAGCCCCGGAATGTCCAACGTCGGCATCATCCCCAACGACATCGCCGGCCCCGGTCGGATCGGCCTGGTCTCGAAGTCGGGCACGCTGACCTACCAGATGATGTACGAGCTGCGCGACATCGGCTTCTCCTCCGGCGTCGGCATCGGCGGTGACCCGATCATCGGGACGACGCACATCGACTGCCTCGAGGCGTTCCAGAACGACCCCGACACCGACGCGATCGTGATGATCGGTGAGATCGGCGGGGACGCCGAGGAGCGCGCGGCGGCCTACATCAAGGAGCACGTCACCAAGCCGGTCGTCGGCTACGTCGCCGGCTTCACCGCCCCCGAGGGCAAGACGATGGGCCACGCGGGCGCGATCGTGTCCGGCTCGTCCGGGACCGCCCAGGGCAAGAAGAAGGCCCTCGAGGCCGCCGGCGTCAAGGTCGGCAAGACGCCCTCCGAGACGGCCGACCTGATGCGCGAGATCATGAAGGGCCTGGCCGGCTGAGCTCGGGGCGGCCCTGCTGGTCCTCGCGCTCGACGACCTCGGCCACATCGGCGACATCGGCGAACCGCGGCCGTCGCGGCGGTCGGGCCTGACCCGGGTCGGGAGTGATGGTGCCGTCCCCGCCGATGTGGCCGAACATCTGCTCGATGACGACCAGGATGTGGGGGTCCTCGACCCGGTAGAGCTGTCGGCGGCCGTCGCGCCGCGCGGCGACGACCCCCGCCGCACGGAGCTTGGCCAGCTGCTGGCTGGTCGCGGGGATCGATGCGCCGGTGCTCTGGGCGAGGGTCGTGACGTCCAGCTCGCCGGTGCCGAGCAGCCAGACCAGGTGCAGCCGGCCGGGCACGGAGAGCAGGTCGAACGTGAGTGCAGCGGCGTCGAGCTGGTCGGTGGTGATCTGCGTGGGGTAGGCCATCAGGTCGCCGACTCTCCCAGGCTTCTTTCATTTGCGCAACTGGTTGAATGGCGGGTAATCTTTCGCTGCATGGATGGTCGGGACGACGAGGCGACGGAGGTGGGCGCGATGACTGGCGATGCCCATAGTTCGTCCCCTCGACTCGTCCCGTCGTCCGCGAGCTAGCCGGTTCATCGGCGTCCTCCTCGCGCGCGGCCCACCCATTCCGCGCCCGTGGAGGTGCCCATGTCCCTGCTGCGTCCCTACTCGACCGACGGCGCGCTGTCCCGCCCGGTGAGCAGATACGGGGCCGACGCCCTGGTGCTGGCCGGGATGGCGGTGCTGTTCTGGCTGCTCGTCCGACTGGGCCAGGGTGTCACGGCGCCATTCTCCCCGGTCACCGCGCCGGCCTCGGTCTCGACCGACCCGGCCAACCTGCCCTACTACGCGCTGCGGTCGCTGCTGCGGATGTTCGCCGCTCTGGCGGTGTCGCTGGTGTTCACGTTCGTCTACGCGACGGCGGCCGCCCGTCTGCGTCGGGCCGAGAAGGTCCTGCTGCCCGTGCTCGACGTCCTCCAGTCGGTCCCGGTGCTGGCCTTCCTGTCGATCACCCTCAGCCTGTGGCTGGCGCTCTTCCCGCACACTGTGCTCGGCGTCGAGTGCGCCTCGGTCTTCGCGATCTTCACCTCGCAGGCCTGGAACATGACCTTCGCGTTCTACCAGTCGCTGGTCAGCCAGCCGCGCGAGCTGGACGAGGCCGCCCGGATCCTGCGCCTGACCAAGTGGCAGCGCTTCTGGCGTCTCGACGTGCCCCACGGGATGATCCCGCTGGTCTGGAACGGGATGATGAGCTTCGGCGGCGGCTGGTTCTTCCTGATCGCCTCCGAGGTCCTCAGCGTCAACAACCACACCTACGCCCTGCCGGGGATCGGCAGCTATGTCGCCGCCGCCAGCACCCGCCAGCAACTCGGCCGGATGTTCCTCGCCATCGGCGTCATGATCGTCATGGTCGTCGGGGTCAACCTGCTGTTCTGGCGCCCGCTGACCGCGTGGGCCGAACGGTTCCGGCTCGGTGACTCGACCAGCGCCGAAGCCCCCCGCAGCCTCGTCCTCGATCTGCTGCGCCGATCCGCCGTCCCGGCGCTGATCGCCCGCGCCGCCCACCCGGCCGGACGAGGCCTGGACCGGGTCACCCGGCGGTTCGGCCTGGCCGAGTACCCGCTGCTGGCCAACCCCGCCCGACGGCGCGTCGGCGACGTCGTCTTCGTGGTCCTGTATGCCGCGGCCGTCGCCTGGGGGCTGTGGGGCCTGCTGTCCTACGTCGCCGGCACCGCCGGGCTGGCCGAGTTCGGACACGCGTTCGTGCTGGGCCTGGTCACCTTCGCCCGGGTGATCGTCCTCGTCGTCGTCGGGACCCTGGTCTGGGTGCCCATCGGGGTGTGGATCGGGATGAACCCGCGGGTCTGCCGGTTCGCCCAGCCCGTCGTGCAGGTGCTGGCCAGCTTCCCGGCGAACTTCCTCTTCCCGCTGTTCACCCTCGCCCTCATCGACACCGGCGTCAGCATCAACCTCGGCGGAATCCTGTTGATGAGCCTCGGCGCCCAGTGGTACATCCTGTTCAACGTCATCGCCGGCGCGTCCGCCATCCCGATCGACCTGCGCGAGGCCGCGACCAGCCTCCGCCTGCCCCGGCTGCTGCGCTGGCGCCGTCTGATCCTGCCGGCGGTCTTCAGCGCCTGGGTCACCGGCGGCATCACCGCTGCCGGTGGGGCCTGGAACGCCTCCATCGTCGCCGAGGTCGTCAGCTACGGAGGCCACACCTTGACGGCGACCGGTCTGGGCGCCTACATCTCCCACTCCACCGCGGCCGGCGACTTCCCCCGGACCCTCGTCGGCGTCGCCGTCATGACCGTCTACGTCGTCGGTCTCAACCGCCTGTTCTGGAGACGCCTCTATCGCGTCGCCGCCACCCGATACTCGATCCAGTCCTCCTAGGAGGTGCCGCCATGGCCACCCGACTCACCGCACCTGCTGCCGTCCGGACCCCGATCGTCGAGGTCGACCACCTCTTCACGTCCTTCCCCGCTGCCGGTGGCGCCACCCTCGCCGTCCTGGACGACATCACGTTGAGCCTGCACGAGGGCGAGGTGCTCGCCCTGCTCGGCAAGTCCGGTTCCGGCAAGTCGACCCTGCTGCGCGCCATCGCCGGGCTGCTGGCCCCGACCCGCGGAGAGGTCCGCTATCGCGGCATACCCCTCAACGGCGCCAATCCCGGTGTCGCCATGGTCTTCCAGTCCTTCGCCCTGATGCCGTGGCTGACGGTCCAGGACAACGTGGAGCTCGGTCTGCAGGCCCTCGGCGTGCCGGCCGCCGAGCGCCGCCGCCGCGCGCTCGAGGCGATCGACGTCATCGGGCTCGACGGGTTCGAGAGCGCTTACCCCAAGGAGCTGTCCGGCGGGATGCGTCAGCGCGTGGGGTTCGCCCGCGCCCTGGTCCTGCAACCTGATGCCCTGCTCATGGACGAGCCGTTCTCCGCCCTCGACGTCCTGACGGCGGAGAACCTGCGGACCGAGCTGATGCGCCTCTGGGAGGAGCCCGACTTCCCCACCAAGGCGATCTGCATCGTGACCCACAACATCGAGGAAGCGGTCCTGCTCGCCGACCGCGTCGTCGTCCTCGGCGCCAACCCCGGCCACCTCAAGGCCGAGGTGGAGGTCCACCTCCCCCGCCCGCGGGATCGCCGCTCCCCGACGTTCGAGGCCCTCGTCGACCAGCTGTATGCCGCCCTCACCGGTCGCGGCACGGCCCGGCCCGTCTCGGTCGCCCCACCCGGGCCACTCACCCACCCGCTGCCCGCGGCGAGCCTCGGTGGCCTCGCCGGCCTCGTCGAGATCGTCTACGCGCACAACGGGCAGGCGGACCTCCCGGACCTCGCCGCCGAGCTGTCCTTCGAGGTCGACGACCTGCTGCCCCTGGTCGACGCCGCCGTGATGCTCGGGCTGCTCGAGGTCGAAGGCGCCCAGGCCTTCCTCACCGCCACCGGCCGCGGCTGGTACACCGCCGACATCCAGACCAGCAAGGAGCTCTTCGCCCAGCTCGCCGTCCGGCACGCCCCCCTGGTGAGGACCATCTGCACGGCGCTGAACAACAGCGACGACGGCGCCCTGCGCGACGACTTCTTCCGCGACCTGCTGCGCCGCGGCTTCTCTCGCGAGGACACCGAACGCCAGCTCGACATCGCCATCGACTGGGGACGCTACGGCGAGCTCTACGACTACGACGCCGACACCGGCGAGCTCGTCCTGACTGAGGTGTATGCGGCCCTGGCGCGCGAGCTGCTGCCCCACCTCGGTGTGGAACCCACCGGGAGTCCGGAGCAGGTCTGACGGTTCGAGGTAACCGTCTGGGCCGCCGTCGGCGCGCCCCCGAGAACTGCGCGGCCCGACCCGCGACCATGGAGGCCTCATGAGTCTCCTGGAACGCGTCCGCCTCACCCGACCCCCGCGCAGCCGGTCGCGCGGCCTCGACCCGGCGTGGTGGCAGGAGCTCCTGCCGGGCGCCCGGGCGGCGGTCGGCACGTGGCTGCTGCTCGCGCTGCCGGCGCTGCTGGTCTGGGTCGTCGCACCGCTCACGACCGTGCCGTGGGGCCAGGCCGTCGGTGTGGCGAGCGCCGGATGGTTCCTGGGGCACGGCATACCGGTGGCGCTGGGGGGAGCCTCGATCTCCCTCACTCCGCTCGGCCTGTGGGCTCTCATCCTGATGGTGACCACCCGCTCGATCCGCCGCCTCCTCGACCGGTCCGAGGCGGACGCCCCGGCCAAGACGTGGCAGCGGCAGCTGGTGACCCGCATCCTGCCGGGCTACGCCGGGGGGTATGCCGCGGCCGCCACAGCCGCGTGGCTGCTCACCCTCGCGGGCCCGGCCCGACCGAGTCCCCTGGGCGTCATCGGGGTGCTCTGGGTCCCCGCGCTCGCGCTGCTGACCTGCCTCGGCGGTCGCTACGCCCGGGACGAGGCTGCGCCGCTGGTCGGTCGGGCACTCGACCGCCTCCCGCGCTGGGCCGTTCGCGCCGTCCTCCCTGGCCTCCAGGGTGCGGCGGTGCTCGGCGGCCTCGGTGTCGTCCTGGTCCTCGCTGCGGTCCTCGTCAGGTTCGGGACGGTCACCGGCCTGCACTCGGCGCTCGCGCCGGGACTCGTCGGTGGCGTCGTCCTCGTGGTCGGGCAGCTGCTGTTCACGCCGAATCTCGCTCTCTGGGCTCTCTCCTGGATCGCCGGACCGGGCTTCGGCGTCGTCGCCGGGTCGAGCATCACGGTCTCGGGCGCCCAGCCCGGGCTGCTGCCACTGGTGCCCGTCCTCGGCGCACTGCCGAGCGGGGGAGCCTTCCCGGGCTGGGTGGTCGCCGTCCTCGGCCTGCCCGTCCTCGTGGGGGCGGTCACCTCCTACCTCGTGACCCGACCGATGGCCCGGCTGGCCAGCTGGCGGTCCAAGCTCACGACGTCCGCGGCCGCCGTGACGGTCTCCGCGCTCACCATCACCATCCTCGCCGTCCTCGGCACCGGGTCCGTCGGCCTCGAGCGGCTGCGCCACGTCGGCCCGTCACCCGTCCTGCTGGGGGCCGCCCTGCTGGGCGAGCTGCTCCTCGGCGCCGTCCTCTGGGTCGGGGTCGACCGGGTGCGCCAGCACCTGCACTAGGACGCACTTGGACCGCGCTGGCCAATCACCGATCCCCCTGTCGGGCGGCAGGGTGGGCCGCTTCGCGGCGACCCGGGCGCGGTCAGCCGCCGATCACCGTCCCGAAGCCGCTCTGCTGCCGCTGCACCTCGCACTGGGCCCGGGCCTGCGAGGTGCTCGCGCCCGACAGGCAGTCCTGGTACTGCTTGATGCCGTCATAGAGGACCACCTGGGCGACCGCCGTCAGGAAGACGAACCCCACCAGCACCAGGGTGATGGTCGGCATCAGCCGCATCCGCACCGGCGCGTCCTCACGTCGTTGCCGCAGCAGCTCGCGGACGGTGATGACGGCGACGACGACGGTCGGCACCAGAGCGATGGCCCGGGTGGGCAGGGGGAGCGAGGCGCCCAGATAGACGAGGGCAAACAGGGCGAGGCTCGTCATGGACCACTGCAGCGGAGGCTGCATGGTGGCCCCAGGTCTGGTCGCCATCGCGCTTGCCTCTCCGTCCGTCGGGTCGTCCCGCACACGTGCGCGAGCACTCCGCGAGCAGCCAGCGGCGCTCGTACTCCCCAAACGTGCCACACCCGTCCCCGGTGCCCCACCTGCGCCGCGGCCGACGTGCGGACCGGGCCGAGAGCCCTCGCCACCTCTCGGTAAGGTGGCTGACCGTGATGTCTCGAGGCACCGGCGGCGGCGGATCCGCCGACATCGTCGTCCTCGTCTCCGGCTCCGGCACCCTCCTGCAGGCGCTGCTCGACGCGGGTGCCGACCCGGCATACGGCGTGCGGGTGGTGGCGGTCGGCGCCGATCGCGACGGGATCGAGGGTCTGGCCCGCGCCGAGCGGGCGGGCATCCCGACGTTCGTATGCCGTGTCGCCGACTTCCCGAGCCGCGCGGACTGGGACCTCGCGCTCGCCGAGCAGGTCGCCGCCCATGCACCGGCGCTCGTCGTGTCCGCGGGTTTCCTCAAGCTCGCCGGCCCGGCGTTCCTGGCCCGGTTCGGCGGCCGTTACGTCAACAGCCACAACGCCCTGCTGCCCGCTTTCCCCGGCATCCACGGCCCCCGGGACGCGCTCGACTACGGCGTCAAGGTCTCCGGCGCCACCCTCTTCGTCGTGGACGCCGGCATCGACACCGGCGCGATCGTCGCGCAGTGCGTCGTCCCGGTGGAGGACGACGACACCGTCGCGTCCCTCACCGAGCGGATCAAGCTCGTGGAGCGCCCCCAGCTCGTCGACCACGTGGGCCGGATGGGCCGCGAGGGTTTCACCGTCATGAATCGAAAGGTCACCATTCCGTGAGCACCCCCGCCACCCCGGATCTCGTGCCGGCCAGCCCGCCCGTGGCGCAACGTCGCCCGATCCGCCGGGCCCTGGTCTCCGTCTACGACAAGACCGGCCTCGAGGACCTCGCTCGCGGCCTCTACGAGTCGGGGGTCGCGATCGTGTCGACCGGGTCCACGGCGGGCGTCATCGCAGGCACCGGGGTGCCCGTCACGAAGGTGGAGGACCTCACGGGCTTCCCCGAGTGCCTCGACGGGCGGGTCAAGACCCTCCACCCGACGATCCACGCCGGCCTGCTCGCCGACACCCGCAACCCCGACCACGTCGCGCAGCTCGCGCAGCTCGGCATCGAGCCCTTCGACCTCGTGGTCAGCAACCTCTATCCGTTCCGGCAGACCGTCGACTCGGGCGCGACCCCGGAGGAGTGCATCGAGCAGATCGACATCGGTGGGCCGTCGATGGTGCGCGCCTCGGCGAAGAACCATGCGAGCGTCGCGATCGTCACCAGCCCCGCGGCATACGGCCAGGTGCTCGCGGCAGTTGCCGCCGGCGGCTTCACGCTCGGCGAGCGGCAGCGCCTCGCGGCGGAGGCCTTCGTCCACACCGCGACCTACGACACCGCGGTGGCGAGCTGGATGGGCACCGTCCTCGCGGACACGAGCGACGGCACCGGTTTTCCGGCCTGGACGGGGGCGACCTGGGACCGCACGGCGGTCCTGCGCTACGGCGAGAACCCCCACCAGCAGGCCGCGCTCTACCAGGGCTGGCGTCCCGGCATCGCCAGCGCGGAGCAGCTGCACGGCAAGGAGATGTCCTACAACAACTACGTCGACGCGGATGCGGCGGTGCGGGCGGCGCACGACCACGGCGACCAGCCGACGGTCGCGATCATCAAGCACGCCAACCCGTGCGGCATCGCCGTCGGGGCCGACCTCACCGTGGCCTACGAGAAGGCCCACGCGTGCGACCCGCAGTCGGCCTACGGTGGCATCATCGCCACCAACCGGCCCGTCACGCTCGCCATGGCGCAGGCGGCCCAGGACGTCTTCACCGAGGTCATCGTCGCCCCGGACTTCGAGCCCGAGGCGCTGGAGCTGTTGCGGCAGAAGAAGAACCGACGCCTGCTCAAGCTGCCGGCCGACATGCAGCGGTTCCGCGACCCCCTCGAGATGCGTCCGATCAGCGGTGGCGTCCTCGTGCAGACCGTCGACCGCGTCGACGCCGTGGTGGAGCCGGAGGGCGGCGACGACCCGTCGCGGTGGCGGCTCGTCACCGGCGCCGCCGCCCACGAGGCGACGCTGGCGGACCTCGCCTTCGGCTGGCGCGCGATCCGCGCGGTGAAGTCCAACGCCATCCTCCTCGCCAAGGACGGCGCCTCGGTGGGCGTGGGCATGGGCCAGGTCAACCGCGTCGACTCGTGCCGGCTCGCCGTCGCCCGCGCGGGTGCCGAGCGGGCCGCCGGCTCGGTGGCGGCCTCCGACGCCTTCTTCCCGTTCCCGGACGGGCTGGAGATCCAGCTGGCGGCCGGCGTCCGCGCGGTCGTCGCCCCCGGCGGCTCGATCCGGGACGACCTCGTCATCGAGGCGGCCGCGGTCGCCGGCGTGACCATGTACTTCACCGGCACGCGCCACTTCTTCCACTGATCCCCTGATTTGCGGCGGACGGAGGCAGCCGTGGCCCAGCGGGCCGAGGTGACCCCGCCCCCCGGGACGACTCGCGGTGAGCCGTCCCGGGTGGGCTGGGCCCTGGCGACCTTCCTCGCCGGCGCGATCCTCGCCGGCCAGTCGCGGATGAACGGTGAGCTCGCCGTCCACCTCGGTCACGGGCTGGATGCCGCACTCTGGAGCTTCGGGTCCGGGTTGGTCGTGCTCACCGCCCTCGCGCTCGTGTCGCCCCGCATGCGCTCGGGTTTCACGCAGCTGCGAGAAGCTCTGCGCCACAGGGAGATCCGGTTCTGGCAGTGCCTCGGCGGCATGGTGGGTGCGCTCTACGTCTTCTGCCAGGGGTATGCCGTGCCGATCGCCGGGGTGGCCCTGTTCACGATCGCGGTGGTCGGGGGCCAGACGGTCAACGCGATCCTCGTCGACCGGCTCGGGCTCGGCCCGGCCGGACCGGTCGCAGCCAGCCGCACCCGGCTCCTGAGCGCCGGACTCGCCGTCGCCGGTGTCGTCGTCGCCGTCGGCGGGCGGGTGAGCGGCACCTCGTCGGCCGTCGTGGTGCCGGTCGTCCTGGCCGCCGTCGTCGGGGCCCTGATGACGGTCCAGCAGGCGACCAACGGGCGGGTGGTCAGCGCCTCGGGACACCCGATGACGACGACCTGGATCAACTTCGCCACGGGCGCGGTCCTGCTGCTCGTGCTCGGCGTGCCTGCCGCCCTGACCGGCGGAGTCGGGCCACCGGCGTCGACGCACTCGCCGTGGTGGTCGTGGCTGGGCGGCCTGGTCGGCATCGTCGTCGTCGCGGTCTCCGCCGTCGCCGTGCGGCACCTCGGGGTGCTGCCGGTCATGATCCTCATGCTCCTCGGTCAGCTGGCGGCCGCCGTGGGGCTCGACGCCCTCGTCCCGGCGACCCGCGGTCACCTGACGCCCGTCGTCGTCATCGGGCTGGGCATCACCCTTTTCGCCGCGGTGCTCGCGGCCAGGGGCGGCGGCGCAGTCCCGGCCGCGACGACGACGGAGACCGGGAGGTCGAGCTGACTGGCGGGGGCGCTGGCGGCATACCGGCCGAGCGGGTGCGCCTTCCACGACGAACCCGACGGCCCCGCGTCGGAGGTGTGGTCGACGAATGGGCGATGGGAAGTCGAGGGAAGTGCCTGCGCGTGGAAGGATGACCGCCGTGAGCGCAGCGATCCTCGACGGCAAGGCCACCCTGGCGACCATCAAGGCGGAGCTGACCGCGCGGGTCGCTGCGCTGGCGCAGCGGGGGATCGTGCCGGGCCTCGGCACCGTCCTCGTCGGTGACGACCCCGGGAGCCGGTGGTACGTCGCGGCCAAGCACAAGGACTGCGCGGAGATCGGCGTCACGAGCATCCGGCGCGACCTGCCCGCGACCGCCACGCAGGCCGAGGTCGAGGCCGTCATCGACGAGCTCAACGCCGACCCCGCCTGCACCGGCTTCCTCGTCCAGCAGCCGACCGGTCTCGACGAGATGGCCCTCCTGTCGCGGGTCGACCCGACGAAAGACGTCGACGGACTGCACCCGACCAACCTCGGGTGGCTGGTGCTGGGCAAGGAGGCGCCGTTGCCGTGCACGCCGATGGGGTGCCTCGAGCTGCTCCGGCGCTATGACGTGCCGATCGCCGGCGCCGAGGTGGTCATCGTCGGGCGCGGGCTCACCGTCGGCCGGCCGCTCGGGCTGATCCTCACCCGCCGCTCCGAGAACGCCACGGTCACCTTGTGCCACACGGGGACCCGCGACCTCGCCAGCGAGGTGCGACGCGCCGACATCGTCATCGCTGCAGCAGGCGTTCCGGGGATCATCTCCGCCGACATGATCAAGCCGGGGGCCGCGGTGCTCGATGTGGGCGTCTCGCGCGTCGACGGCAAGGTGGCCGGTGACGTCGCACCGGACGTGGCCGAGGTCGCCGGGTGGGTCAGCCCCAACCCCGGCGGGGTCGGGCCGATGACCCGGGCGCTGTTGCTGCGCAACGTGGTCCGTGCCGCGGAGCAGCGGGCCGACCCTCGGTGAGCTGGCGGAGGCTCGCGGGCCTGGGGCCGTGGTGGGCCGTCGCCGCGGTCGCTGCCCTCGGACTCGGCCTCAGTGTGCGCGGCGAGATCCGCGCCGGCGGTGACGTCCTCGCGGGCGCGTTCCTGCTCGCGTCCGTGCTGCGCCTCGTGCTGACCGCGCCGCACGGAGGAGGCATCGAGATGCGCTCGAAACGCCTCGACGTGTTCATGCTCGGGCTGGCGGCCGTGGCGGTGCTCGTGGCGTTCAACCTCGTGAACCTCACCCCGAGCTGACCGATCGTCGCTAACCTCTCGAACATCACCGTGAGACGTCGCCGTGAGTGCGGGACCAAGAGATCGAGACAGCGAGAAGGGGGACCGTGGTGCTGCGCGTCATGACCATCTACGGCACTCGGCCCGAGGCGATCAAGATGGCCCCACTGATCGCCGCGCTGCGCGGGCACGCAGCGCTGGAGCCGGTCGTCGCCGTGACGGGCCAGCACCGGGAGATGCTCGACCAGGTCAACACCCTCTTCGGGATCGTCCCCGACCACGACCTCGATCTCATGACGCCCGGCGCGACGCTGGCGCAGATCACGAGCCGGACGATGACCGCGGTGAGCGACCTCCTGGCCGAGACCCGTCCGGACCTCGTCGTCGTCCAGGGCGACACCTCGAGCGCGTTCATCGCGGCCCTCGCGGCGTTCTACCACCAGATCCCGGTGGTCCACCTCGAGGCCGGCCTGCGCACAGGAGACATCTACTCGCCGTTTCCCGAAGAGGTCAACCGCCGTCTCACCGCACCGATCGCCGCCCTCCACCTCGCCCCGACCTCGACCTCCCGGGCCAACCTCGAGCGGGAGGGCATCGACCCGACCGTCATCACCGTCACCGGCAACACCGTCATCGACGCGCTGCAGACCTCCGTCGGCGTCCCGGCCACCTTTGTCGACCCGCGCGTCGCCGAGCTGGTCGCTTCGGGTGCGCCCGTGCTGCTCGTGACGAGCCACCGTCGTGAGTCCTGGGGGGCGCGGATGGCCGACGCCATGGGGGCGGTCCGCGACGTCGCCGAGCGCCATCCCGAGGTCCGCGTGCTGCTCCCGATGCACCGCAACGCCCTCGTCCGTGACGTCATCGAGCCCGCGCTCGGCGGTCTCGACAACGTCCTGCTCACCGAGCCCCTCAGCTACCACGAGTTCTCGCACGTCCTCGGAGCCGCCACGGTCGTGCTCACCGACTCCGGCGGGGTGCAGGAGGAGGCGCCGAGCCTCGGCAAGCCCGTTCTCGTCATGCGCGACACCACCGAGCGCCCGGAGGCGGTGCACGCCGGCACGGTCAAGCTCGTCGGGACCGACCGCGAGCTCGTGCGGACCGAGACGCTGCGCCTGTTCGAGGACGACGCGGCATACGCCGCGATGGCCAATGCGACCAACCCCTACGGCGACGGGCACGCGGCCCCGCGTGGCGTTGCGGCGATCGCGCAGCTGCTCGAGGTGGGCGAGAGGCTGCCGGAGTTCGCGTCCGGAGACTAGCTGCCAGGAGCGCTTGAGTTCGGCAGGTCGGTAGCCAGGGCTGTCGACCTGCCGCCTGCACGGGGTGAGGCGCGGGCCGGGTCAGCCGAGCAGGCCCAGCTTGGTCACGGCCTCGCGCTCCTCGGTGAGCTCGGCGACGGTCGCGTCGATCCGCGCCCGCGAGAAGGCGTCGATCTCGAGACCCTGGACGATGCTGATCGCGCCGTCCCTGACCGTCACGGGGAAGGAGGAGACGAGCCCCTCGGGGACGCCATAGGACCCGTCGGACGGGACGGCCATCGAGACCCAGTCGCCCTCGGGCGTGCCCTCGACCCAGGTGCGGACGTGGTCGATGGTGGCGGAGGCGGCCGACGCGGCGGAGGAGGCGCCGCGCGCCGCGATGATCGCGGCGCCGCGCTTGGCGACGGTGGGGATGAAGTCGTTCTCGAGCCAGTCCTGGTCTGCCACCGCCTCGGCCGCATTTCGACCGGAGACCTCGGCGTGGAAGATGTCGGGATACTGCGTCGCCGAGTGGTTGCCCCAGATGGTCATCTTGCGGATCTCGGTGACGGGGACGCCGAGCTTCTTGGCGAGCTGGCCGATGGCGCGGTTGTGGTCGAGTCGGGTGAGCGCCGAGAAGCGCTCCTTCGGGATGTCGCCGGCGTTGCTCAGCGTGATGAGCGCGTTGGTGTTGGCGGGGTTGCCGGTGACGGTGACGCGGATGTCGTCGGCGGCGACCTCACTCAGGGCCTTGCCCTGCGGGGCGAAGATGCCGCCGTTGGCCTCGAGGAGGTCGCTGCGCTCCATCCCCGGGCCCCGGGGGCGCGCCCCGACGAGCATGGCGAGATTGACGCCGTCGAAGACCTTGGTGGCGTCGTCGCCGATCTCCACCTTCGCCAGGGTCGGGAACGCGCAGTCGTCGAGCTCCATGACGACCCCCTCGAGCGCCTTGAGTGCCGGGGTGATCTCGAGGAGCCGGAGCTCGATCGGGGTGTCGGGGCCGAGCAGGTCACCGCAGGCGAGGCGGTAGAGCAGGCTGTAGCCGATCTGGCCGGCGGCGCCGGTGACGGCGACCTTGACGGGAGTGCTGGTCACGATAGGACCCTTCATCGGCCGGCTCGCGCCGGTGCGGAATCGAAACATCACGACGCTATCAGCCGGTCGGAATCCGGCTGACCCGCCATCTGAGACGTCGATCACGGTGACCCGGCTGATGTCGAGGACTGGGTCAACCTGCACGGTGCGGGCGCCGGCTCGGAGGTGATCGCGCGGTTAGTGGCCCGCGTTCTCACCTCGGCCGGAGGTGGTCATCGTCCTCGGACGGCTGTGGCCCTTGGTCGTCCCTCGTCCACGGCTGCACCGATCCACCGGGATCACCACATTCGGTCCGGCGGCCATCGGGATCAGGGAGGCGTGCTCGGCCGTGCAGCAGACCCCCGCTACCTCACCTCGCTGAGATGGACCATGGCGTCATACAGCTGCTCGGAGGTCATCGGCGGCTCGGGGATCGGATGTGCCCGCTCGGCCCGGTAGGCGTCGAGCATGAGGTGGAGGTAACGCCGCCATGCCATGGGCGCCGTGGCGCTGGTGGCATCGACGATGCGGCCGTTGGACCAGATGAGGTTGACGATGTCCGCGTTGGTGATGTCACTGCGGGCCTCGCCGGCCTCCTGCGCTCGGCTGAGCACGTCCTCGATCTGTTGGCACATCTGGTCGTGGATGCGCTCGGTGTCGGCGTTGCCGGGGAAGCGGCGGGACAGGAAGTCGTTGAAACCCCGGTCTCCGGCCTGCATGCCGAACAGGTGCTCCAGATAGGCGACGAATCCTTCCCACGGATCGTCCAGCTCCAGGGCCCTGTCGGCCCCCACGAGGAACTCCTGGAGCCGAGGCTGGAAGGCGGCCAGGAGCAGGTCCAGGCGGGTCGGGAAGTGGCGATAGAGAGTGCCGATCGCGACGCCGGCCTCACGCGCGATGCTCTCCAAGGAGGCGTCCACACCGTGTGCCGCGAACTCGTGCTGCGCCGCGTCGACGAGCTTGAGGCGGCGCTCCTGGGCGTCGCGGCGCCGGGGCTTCCGCACCTGCTCGACGTCGCTCCGGCTCACGTCAGCAAGGCTACAGCGACCGTCCGGAATAACATGAGGCACTCCTCCGGTTACTCGTTCATCAGAAACCGGAGGGGTGCCTCACCTTGACCCCGCCCACACACGGAGGAACACCTCATGACGACCATCAGCATCATCGGCTCGGGTAACATGGCGACCGCGATCGGCACCAGGGCGGCGAAGCATGGCCACACCGTCGAGCTCCTGAGCCGCAACACCGCCACCGCTCAGGCGCTCGCCGACCAGATCGGCCACGGAACCACCGTCGGCACGTATGGCGCACGGCCGGCGGGTGACATCGTCATCGTCGCGGTCCTGTATGCCGCCGCGGTCGACGTGGTCGCGCATTACGGCGATGCGTTGGCCGGCAAGATCCTCGTCGACATCACCAACCCGTTCAACGCCGACGCCAGCGGTCTCGTGACGACCCCGGGCAACTCGGTGGCCGACCAGATCGCCGCCGCCGCCCCCGAGGGCGCCCACGTCGTCAAGGCCTTCAACACGCTCTTCGCCGGCATCATCGCCGAGGACAAGTCCGTCGACGCGTTGTTCGCCGGCGACGGTGTCGAAGCGAAGGCGGGTTTCGCGGCGTTCGTCGAGAGCATCGGCATGCGGCCCTGCGATACCGGAGGGCTCGACATGACCTACGTCCTCGAGTCTGCCGGCATCCTGTTGATGGGGCTGGCCCGTAACGGCGCCGGCTTCAACCCCCTGGCCGCCGAGCTCCACTGACGAGTCCTGCGGCGAGGAAGGTAGGGGAGGAGTCAGCGGGAGGCTGTCGGCGTCTGACGGTCGGGTGCGAGGTCGCCGCCCGCGCCTTCATCGCCACCGGGCGCGGCGGCCACGCCCGGCTCCCCACCGACGTCGAGGTTGCTCCGGTCGATGCCGGTGATGGCCTCGAACGACCAGCCGGCGATGATCGCGCCGACGAGGGGTGCGACCCAGAAGAGCCACAGCTGGCCGGGTGCGCCGTCGCCGTTGAAGAACGCGACGGCGGTCGAGCGGGCAGGGTTGACACCGGTGTTGGAGAGCGGCAGGGAGATGAGGTGGATGACGACATACGTGAAGCCGACGGCGAGCGGCTCGAACCCGCTCGGGGACCACGAGGTCGTCACGCCGAGCACGACGAAGACGAGGAACGCGGTGAGGAGCATCTCGGCCAGCAGCACGACCCCGAGCCCGGCCCCGATGGGCGAGTGGGCGTCGTAGCCGTTGGCGTCGAGGTTGCCGGTCGCCCTGGCGCTGCCGAGGACGCTGCGCGTCATCCCCCAGAGGACGGCGCCGGCCAGCAGCCCGCCGATCAGCTGGGCGACGACGTAGAGACCGACCTCCCGCAGGTCGTCGAAACGGCGAGCCGCCCACAGCCCCAACGTGACTGCGGGGTTGAAGTGGGCCCCCGAGACGTGCCCCACGGCATACGACATCGCGATGAGCGCCAGTCCGAAGGCGAGGGCGACCCCGAGGTGACCGACGCCGAGCTCGGCGCCGGCGCCCGAGGAGGCTCCGAGCGCACCGGGGGAGGTGAACCGGGCACCGAATATCGCTGTGCCGCAACCGCCCAGGACGAGGACGAAGGTGCCCAGGAGCTCGGCGCCGAGCCGTTTGCCGAGCGGCCGCGAGCGAGGGGTGGCGGGCATGGGCGAAGGTTAGCGGCTCGCGGCCGGGGGCTTCGCCCGTCGTCGGGTCCACCCTCCGGCCGCGACCCCAACTATCTTGACGTCAAGGTATCGTGGGAGTCGTCCCGGACGATGTCGACCAGACGGAGCACGCTGACCATGAGCACCATCATCTACACGCTCACCGACGAGGCGCCCCTGCTGGCGACCTACTCCTTCCTTCCGGTCATCGAGGCGTATGCCGCGACTGCCGGCGTCGCGGTCGAGACGAGAGACATCTCGCTCGCCGGGCGGATCGTCGCCGCGTTCTCCGACCTCCTGCCGGAGGACCAGGCGGTGAACGACGCGCTCGCCGAGCTCGGCACCCTGGTCAAGACGCCCCAGGCCAACATCATCAAGCTCCCCAACGTCTCGGCCTCGCTGCCGCAGCTCAAGGCCGCCATCACCGAGCTGCAGGCGCAGGGTGTCGCGCTCCCGGCCTATCCCGACGAGCCGCGGACCGACGAGGAGAAGGGGATCCGCGCCCGATACGACAAGATCAAGGGCAGCGCCGTCAATCCCGTTCTGCGCGAGGGGAACTCGGACCGTCGCGCCCCGGTGTCGGTGAAGAGCTACGCCCGCAAGCACCCCCACTCGATGGGCGCCTGGAGCCCCCAGTCGAAGACCAACGTCGCGACGATGGACTCCGGCGACTTCCGCGCGAGCGAGAAGTCGGTCGTCATCGCCGCCGACGACACCCTGCGGATCCAGCTCGTCGGCGCGGACGGACAGACGACCGTCCTCAAGGCGGCGCTCCCGGTGCTCGCCGGCGAGATCATCGACGCCACGGTGCTCCACGCTGCCGCGCTCGACGCGTTCCTCACCGAGCAGATCGCCCGCGCCAAGGCCGAGGGGATCCTCTTCTCCGTCCACCTCAAGGCGACGATGATGAAGATCTCCGACCCGATCATCTTCGGCCACGTCGTGCGAGCCTTCCTGCCCCAGGTCTTCCAGCACTACGGCACGGTGCTCGACGCGGCGGGCCTCGACGGCAGCAACGGGCTCGGCGCGATCCTCGCCGGTCTCGACGCGCTCCCGGACGGGGTCGGTGCCGACGTCAGGGCAGCGATCGACGCCGGCCTCGCCGAGGGGCCGGCGCTCGCGATGGTCAACTCGGACAAGGGGATCACCAACCTCCACGTGCCGAGCGACGTCATCGTCGACGCCTCGATGCCGGCGATGATCCGCACCTCCGGCCACATGTGGGGACCCGACGGCGCCGAGCGCGACACGCTGGCGGTCATCCCCGACAGCTCGTATGCCGGGATCTACCAGGTCGTCCTCGACGACTGCCGCGCCCACGGCGCCTACGACCCCGCGACGATGGGCTCCGTCTCCAACGTCGGGCTGATGGCTCAGGCGGCGGAGGAGTACGGCAGCCACGACAAGACGTTCGAGATGACGGCGGCCGGCACGGTGCAGGTGGTCGACACCTCGGGAGCGGTCCTCCTGGAGCACGCCGTCGAGCCCGGCGACATCTGGCGCGCCTGCCAGACCAAGGACGTCCCGGTCCGCGACTGGGTGAAGCTCGCGGTGACCCGCGCTCGCGCCACCGGGTCCCCGGCCGTCTTCTGGCTCGACCCGACGCGCGCCTACGACGTCAACGTCGCGGCCAAGGTCGAGGCCTACCTCCCCGACCACGACACCGAGGGGCTGGACATCCGGATCCTCCCCCCGGTCGAGGCGATCGCGTTCTCGCTGGAGCGGATCCGCAGGGGCGAGGACACCATCTCGGTGACCGGCAACGTGCTGCGCGACTACCTCACGGACCTGTTCCCCATCATGGAGCTCGGCACGAGCGCCAAGATGCTGTCGGTCGTGCCGCTCATCGACGGCGGCGGCCTCTTCGAGACCGGCGCCGGTGGCTCGGCGCCCAAGCACGTCCAGCAGCTCGTCGCGGAGGACTACCTCCGCTGGGACAGCCTCGGCGAGTTCCTCGCCCTGGCCGTCAGCCTCGAGCACCTCGCCACCTCGACGGGGAACGCGCGCGCGCAGATCCTGGCCGATACCCTCGACCGGGCAACGGGGACCTTCCTCGACGAGGACCGTTCTCCCGGAAGGAAGCTCGGCACCACCGACAACCGTGGCAGCCACTTCTACCTCGCTCTCTACTGGGCGCAGGAGCTGGCGAAGCAGACCGAGGACGCCCCGCTCGCGGCGGCCTTCGCGGAGTTCGCGCAGGCGCTCTCCGACGGCGAGGAGGCCATCGTCGGCGAGCTGCTCGCCGTCCAGGGCCACGCCGTCGACCTCGGCGGCTACTACCGTCCCGACCCGGCCAAGGCCGAGGCGGTCATGCGTCCGTCGGCCACCTTCAACGCCGCCGTCGCAGGCCTGCTCGCCCGGGCAGCCAGGATCGCCTGACCCCCCACCCAGCGGCGGCGGCGGTCGCTAGGCTCTCTACCCGGCGGCAACCCGGAGCGACGGACGGAGGAGACGATGACCGACGGTCTGGTGGCACCGACCTCGGACGAGGAGGTCCCGGCATACTGGCGGGCGCTCGGCCTGCCGGGTCTCGCCGACATCCACGTGCACTTCCTGCCGGAGTCGATGCTGGCCAAGGTGTGGTCCTACTTCGACGACGCCGAGCGCAACTACGGCACCGCCTGGCCGATCCACTACCGCCTCGACGAACCCGCGCGGCTCGACACGGTGCGCCGGCTCGGCCTGCGCGGCATCCCGTCGCTGACCTATCCCCACAAGCCGGGGATGGCCCGCTGGCTCAACGACTGGTGCACGCAGTTCGCCGCCCGGGTGCCCGACGCGGTCCACTCCGCCACGCTCTACCCCGAGGACGACGTCGCCGACTACGTCGCCGATGCCCTCGCCGCCGGTGCCCGACTGTTCAAGATGCACGTCCAGGTGGGGGTCTTCGCCCCCGACGACGGCCGGCTCGACGTGGCCTGGGACCTGCTCGAGGAGGCGCGGGTCCCCATCGTGCTGCATGCCGGATCCGCCCCGAAGTCAGGGGAGTTCACCGGACCGGCACCGGTTCGCCGGCTGCTCGAGCGGCACCCGGAGCTCGTCCTCGTCATCGCCCACCTGGGAATGAGCGAGTACCACGCCTTCGCCGATCTCGCCGAGGAGTATGCCGGGGTGCACCTCGACACGACGATGGCCGGCACCGACTACGTCGAGCAGTTCGCCCCCCTGCCGGCCGACTACCTCCCTCGGCTGGGCGCGCTGGCCGACAAGGTCGTCCTGGGCGCGGACTTCCCCAACATCCCCTACGCCTACTTCACCCAGCTGGCCGCGCTGCACCGCTTCGACCTCGGTGAGGACTGGCTGCGGAAAGTGCTGTGGCACAACGGCGCACGTCTGATGGGGCTCTGACCCGGGAGACGGCCCGCCGCCGTGCTGGCGCACGACGTCATTTCCTGACCATCTCTTTACCCATCGCGGCAATTTGTCCCTTGACATGTCCGGCGGACAGCCCATGGGCTGGGGGGAGGTCCTCCCGATCGATGACAACGATGACATGGCGGGCCCGTTCACCGAAGAAGCACGAAAAGTAACCAGGAGCCCGCAATGACGCTGCCCCGCGCCCTCACGCCTGCCCATCGGCCTCGTGCCCGCGTGGCCCGACGGATGGGGGCGGTGGTGGTGGCCCTCGCGATCGCCACGCCGGCGCTGAGCCAGGTGCCCGGCGCCGTCGCGACCCCCGACACCCGGGGTGGGACCTTCGCCAGCTCCTTCGAGGCGGGGCAGGCACCTGTCACCTGGAGCAGCACGGTCGAGGTCGGTGCCGACGGGCAGCCGCGGGCCGGGGGAGTCACCGGGCCGACGCCGACCGGCCTGCCCGGCAACATCACCATCCTCGTCACGGGCGTCACCGCGAGTCTCGACAACCCTCCGGGCGAGGTGGCGGCGAACGCTGCCGACGGTGACCCCAACAGCAAGTGGCTCGCCTTCGCCAGCTCCGGGTGGGTCGCCTACGCCTTCGCCGCACCACAGACGGTCAAGCGCTACAGCCTGACCTCGGCGAACGACTCCCCGGAGCGTGACCCGGTCGACTGGCTGGTCCAGGGCTCCGACGACGGCGCGACGTGGACGACGCTCGACAGCCAGACGGCACAGGCCTTCCCGACCCGCTTCGCCACCAAGACCTACGAGGTCCCCAACACCACGGCCTACGCCCACTACCGGCTCGACGTGACCAAGGTCGGCGCCGGATCCGGACTCCTCCAGCTCGCCGACTTCCTCGTCTCCGACGGCAGCGCCTTCCCGCCGCCACCCGAGACGATGATCGCCGAGGTCGGCTCGGGCCCGACGAGCGCGTATGCCGCGAAGACCGGCGTGGGCTTCACCGGCCTGAAGTCGCTCCACTACGCCGGCCGCGTCACCGGCGCCGGCGGTGGCCACTCCTTCGACAAGGTCTACGACGTCAACGTCAAGGTCGGCCAACGCAGCCAGCTGTCCTACCGGATCTTCCCCGAGCTCACCGGCGGCGACCTCACCTACCCCAGCACGTATGCCGCGGTCGACCTCGCCTTCACCGACGGCACCTACCTCTCCGAGCTCCCCGGTGCGACCGACCAGCTCGGCTTCGGCATCAGCCCCCGCGCCCAGGGCGACTCCAAGGCCCTCTACGCCAACCAGTGGAACCCCCGCTCGACCCTGCTCGGCCAGGTCGCGGCGGGCAAGACCATCGACCGCGTCATCGTCGGCTACGACAACCCGCGGGGACCGGCCGACTTCGGGGGCTGGGTCGACGACCTCGTGGTCCAGGACGTGGCCCCCGTGACGGTGGGGCGTCCGAGCGATCATGTCGTCACCACCCGTGGCACGCAGTCGAACTCGAGCTTCTCGCGGGGCAACAACTTCCCGGCCACCGCCGTCCCTGAGGGCTTCAACTTCTGGACCCCCGTCACGGACGCGGGCTCGACGTCGTGGCTGTACAACTACCACCGCCAGAACGACGACCAGAACAAGACCCGGCTCCAGGCCTTCTCCGTCAGCCACGAGCCGAGCCCCTGGATGTCCGACCGCGACACCTTCCAGCTGATGCCGTCCAGCGCCGCCGCCGTGCCGGACGCCGACCGGGTCGCGCGCTCGCTGCCCTTCAGCCACGACAACGAGGTCGCGAAGGCGCACTACTACGGGGTGACCTTCGACTCGGGGCTCAATGCCGAGATCGCCCCGGCCGACCACGCCGCAGCCCTGCGGTTCACCTTCCCCGACGACAACGCCAACATCATCTTCGACAACGTCAGCAACGACGGCGGCCTGACGATCGACCAGGCGAGCAACAGCTTCAGCGGCTACTCCGACGTGCGCGCCGGATCCGACGGCGCCACGAGGATGTTCGTCTACGGCACCCTCGACAAGCCGGTCATCACCGGTGGCATGCTCCCCGGCGGCGGCGGCCCCCAGGTCACCGGCTACGTCAAGGTCGCGGCGGGAGCGTCGCGCTCGGTGACCGTCCGGATGGCCACGTCGCTGATCAGCCTCGACCAGGCGAAGAAGAACCTCGTCGTGGAGATCCCCGCCAAGACGTCGTTCGACCAGGTCAAGGGCGCGGCCCAGGACGCCTGGGACGCTGTCCTCGGCCGGGTCGAGGTCGAGGGCGCGAGCGCAGACCAGCTGACGACGCTCTACTCCAACCTCTACCGTCTCTACCTCTATCCGAACTCCGCCTTCGAGAACACCGGCACAGCGGCCAAGCCCCGCTACCAGTACGCCAGCCCGGTCCAGACCCCCGGCCCGTCGACCCCGACGCAGACCGGCGCTAAGGTCGTCGACGGCAAGATCTTCGTCAACAACGGTTTCTGGGACACCTACCGCACGACGTGGCCGGCCTACTCCCTGCTCACGCCGAACAAGGCCGCCGAGATGATCGACGGCTTCGCCCAGCAGTACCGCGACGGCGGCTGGATCGCCCGCTGGTCCTCACCGGGCTACGCCAACCTGATGACGGGCACGAGCTCCGACATCGCCTTCGCCGACGCGTTCACCAAGGGCGTCGCCCTGCCGGACGCCCAGTCGGTCTACGAGGCCGCGCTGCGCAACGCGACCACCGTGCCGCCGGGGGATCCCAACAACTCCAACGTCGGTCGCAAGGGCATCCAGCAGTCCCAGTTCCTCGGCTTCACCCCGACCACGGTCGGCGAGGGCGTCTCCTGGGCGATGGAGGGCTACATCAACGACTACGGCCTGGCCAAGATGGCAGAGGCGCTCGCCGGTCCGGCGTCGAAGGTCGACGCAGCGACCAAGGGTCGCTACAAGGCCGAGGCGGCATACTTCCTCAACCGGTCGCAGAACTACGTCAAGATGTTCGACCCCAGGATCAACTTCTTCCAGGGCTTCGACGCCAACCACGTCCCGACGAAGACGCCCGCGGAATACAGCCCGCTCGACTGGGGCGGGGACTACACCGAGACGGACGGCTGGAACTTCGCCTTCCACGCCCCGCAGGACGGTCAGGGCCTCGCCAACCTCTACGGCGGCAAGGCCGGCCTCGCGACCAAGCTCGACAGCTTCTTCGCCACCCCCGAGGACGCCACCCACCCGGGCGGCTACGGCGGCGTGATCCACGAGATGGTCGAGGCGCGGGACGTCCGGATGGGCCAGCTCGGCATGAGCAACCAGGTCTCGCACCACATCCCCTACATGTACGACTACGCGGGGCAGCCGTCGAAGACGGCCGAGAAGGTGCGCGAGATCCTCTCGCGGCTCTACTCCGGCAGCGAGATCGGCCAGGGGTATGCCGGTGACGAGGACAACGGGGAGACCTCGGCATGGTGGCTGTTCAGCTCGATGGGCTTCTACCCGCTGCAGATGGGCGACGGGCACTATGCCGTCGGGTCACCCCTCTTCACGAAGATGACCGTCCACATGGACAACGGCAAGACACTGACGATCAACGCCCCGAAGAACTCGGCCAAGAACATCTACGTCGCCGGGCTCAAGGTCAACGGCCAGTCGGTCGACGTCGCGTCGATCGACCACAGCGCGATCGCGAACGGCGGGACGATCGACGTCGCGATGAGCCCGACGCCGACGTCGTGGGGCACGAAGCAGCAGCTCCCCTCGATCACGACGGGCAGCAAGCCGCCGACTCCGGTCGGCGACCTCACCGGGGCCTCCGCCGGCACCGTGGGCGGTCCGGTGGGCGCCGCGGCGCTCGTCGACAACACCTCCATGACCCAGGCTGCGGTGCCGACCGGGCAGCCCGTCACCTATCGCTTCGTCGCGCCCAAGAACGCGGTGGAGCAATACACCGTGACCTCCGGCACGGACGGCGCCGACCCGACGTCGTGGACCCTCGAGGGCTCGCGGGACGGCACGAAGTGGGTCGAGGTCGACCACCGCACTGCCGTGAAGTTCACCTGGAAGCAGCAGACCCGGCCGTTCACGGTGAAGGCCGGTGGCCGGTTCCAGTACTACCGGTTCACGGTCACGGGCACGACGGGCGGCACGGCGAATATCAGCGAGCTCGAGCTGCTCGGCAGGCCCGGTCCGCTGTTGTCCGACCAGGACTACGTCGACTCGTGGACGGCGGGCCTCGACCTCGGTGACACCTCGTCGGTCACGAGCAACCTCGCCCTCCCGGTCGCGGGCGACGGCCAGCTCGGCGTGACATGGGCCAGCGGGGACCCGACCTGGGTCAACGCCTCGGGACAGCTGCTGCGGCGTCCCGCTCTCGGGGAGGCGCCGGTCACCGTGCCGCTGACCGTGACGGTGACCCGGGGCGCCGCGACGGCGACGCGGGGCTTCCCGGTCACCATCGCGCCGTTCACCGTCGCCGACGGGACCTATCCCGCCGGTGACGACATCGCGACCTCCTTCGAGAACGGTCAGCTGCAGCCGCTCGGCAACGACCGCCTCATCTCCCAGCACGTTGGCGGCTTCTGCTGCTCGATCCCCGGAATGGAGAGCGTCAAGGGCACCGCCGACTCGATCCCGCAGCACGACGGCATCGGCGTCATCCTCTTCTCCGGCGAGGCGGTCGACCCTGAGGCGAGTGCCGCCTCGAGCTCGGTCCTCACATCGAGCGACGTGTGGGTCAAGCCCGGGCAGACGTTGTCCTACTGGGTCTATCCCGAGGCCGGCACGGGTCGGGTGAGCACGTCGGTGGTGATGGACCTGCGCGTCACCGACGGCACCTACCTCCACGACCTCGCCGCACCGGCGAGCAACGGCGGCAGGTCGGACCCGACGACCCAGACCGACCGGCTGACGACCAACACGTGGCAGCAGGTCAGCCTCGACGTCGGGGCGGTGGCCGCCGGCAAGCAGGTCGACTCGGTCGTCCTCACCTTCGGGTCCGGCACGGCCAACGGCCAGTTCCGCGGCTTCGTCGACGACGTGGCTCTCTCCCACCCGGCGAGCAGCTGATGCAGCGCACACGACGGGTCCTGACTGCTGCCGTGGCGGCAGCAGCGTTGGCGGTCAGCGGAATCGGCGCGGTGGCGTCGGCCCCGCTCTCGGCGGCCCTGGTCGACGGCCCACCGACGACCGGCAGCCGGGCCGTCGCGCTCGTCAACCCGTTCATCGGCTCGCAGGGCGACGGCAACACCTTCCCGGGTGCCGTGGCACCGTTCGGGATGGCGCAGCCGTCGCCCGACACCGGTCACAACACGGGCTACTCCTACACCGACACCGCGATCCGCGGCTTCTCGATGGTGCACATCTCCGGGGTCGGCTGCGGTCTCGGCGGCGACCTGCCGATGCTCCCCACCACGGGTGTGCCGACGTCGGGCGACGACGCGGCATACGCGCTGCCGTTCTCGCACGTGGGGGAGGAGGCGAGCCCCGGCTACTACGGGGTGACCCTCACGGCGCCCGGGGGTCCCGTGCGCGCCGAGATGACCGCGACCACCCGCACCGGGTGGCAGCGTTACACCTTCCCCGCCACCGCCGACGCGACCGTGCTGATCAACACCGGCTAGGCCCTGCACGAGGTGACGAGTTCGCAGGCGACCGTCGTCGACGACCGCACCATCGAGACCACGGTGACGGGTCAGGGGTTCTGCCAGACGACGCGGCCCTACACGCTGCACTTCGTCACCCGTTTCGACCGGCCGTTCAGGACCACCGGCACGTGGGCCGACTCGACCTTCACGCCGGGCTCGACCCAGACCTCCGGTGCCGGTCGCCGCGGGGCCTGGGCCGGGTTCGACGCCACCACCGACCACGACGTCGTCGCGGTGACGGCGATCTCCTACGTCGATGCGGCCGGCGCGCGGGCCAACCTCGCGGCCGAGGGCGCGGGCACCTTCGCCGCCACCCACGCCGCCACCCACGCCGCCACCCGGGCCGCCTGGGCGACCCGGCTCGGCACCGTCGAGACGACCGGGGGAGCAGCGGCCGACCGCGGCCCCTTCTACTCCTCGCTCTACCGCAGCCTGATCACCCCGAGCACCGGCAGCGACGTCGACCGGCGCTACCGCGGCTTCGACGACGCCGTGCACACGGCCGACGGCGGCGCCTGTTACCAGAACTTCTCGCTCTGGGACACCTATCGCACCCAGGCGCAGCTGCTCGGCCTCCTCGCCCCCGAGGAGGCGCGCGACCAGGCGGTCTCGCTGCTGCGCGCGGGCCAGCAGGGCGGCTGGGCACCGCGGTGGGTCTACGGCAACGTCGAGACCAACATCATGACCGGCGACCCGGTCACGCCCTTCCTCGTGACCGCGTGGCAGTACGGCCTGCTGAACGGCCACCTGAGTGAGGTCTACCAGCTGCTCAAGGTGAACGCCGACCAGGTGCCGCCCGCGAGCAGCCCGGCCAACGGGCGCGCCGGCAACCCCTCCTACATCGCCAACGGCTTCGTGCCCTACGTCGCCGAGGCGACCGGCAAACCCGGGGACTACGACCTCGCCCACGGTGCTTCCGCGACGATGGAGTATGCCGTGTCGGACTGCTCCCTCTCGACCCTCGCCGCGGCCCTGGGCCGGGACGACGACGCCGAGCGCTACGCGCTGCGGTGCCGCGGCTGGCAGTCGCTGATCGACCCGTCGACGGGGTTCCCCCGGGCGCGCAACGCTGACGGGGTCTTCGTGGGGAACGCGGACCCGGCCTACAGCGAGGGGTTCCACGAGGGCACCGCCTGGCAGTACCAGTGGCTCGTCCCGCAGGACATGCCCGGAGCCATCTCCTCGATGGGTGGTGCGGCACAGGCGAACTCGCGGCTCGACCACTTCTTCGACTACAGCGAGCTGCTGATCGACCCGGCACGCGTGACCCGCGAGGTCTGGGTCAACAGCGCCTACGACTACTACGGGCAGAGCCGCTACAACCCGCAGAACGAGCCCGATCTGCACGCGCCCTACGTCTATCTCTGGACCGGTCAGCCGTGGAAGACGGCCGACGTGGTGCGGGCCGCGACCACGCTGTTCACCGACGGACCCACCGGCATGACCGGCAACGACGACCTCGGCACGATGTCGGCGTGGCACGTGCTGTCGTCGATCGGGATCTATCCGGTTGGCCGGCACCCAGACGCTGGTGCTCGGCTCGCCGAAGTTCACCACGGTCACGCTCCACCTGACCAGGCCCTACTTCTCCGGCGACGTCACGATCTCCGCACCGGCATCCTCGGACGCGAACCGCTATGTCCAGCAGGCCTCCCTCGGGGGCAAGGCGCTCACGCGGTCCTGGTTCACGGTCGACGACCTCCGCCAGGGGGCGACCCTGCGGGTCGACCTCGGTCCGCGTCCCTCGTCCTGGGCGACCGCGCCGAGCGCGGCTCCGCCGTCGCCGTGCCGCTCGTCGGGGCCGGGGACGCTGACCAACCTCTCGATGGGGCTCGTCCCGACGTCCGCGACGTCGTTGCCGACGGCGCCGACCGGGACAGCGGCGCAGCACGTCGCTGTCACAGCCGATCTCGTCACCCAGACACCCGGATCCACCCGGACGGCCGTCATCGCCACGGTGCAGGCTCCCCTGACCGTCACCCCCCAGCAGGTGGTCGTGCCGCTGACGTCACGGGGCAAGCCGGCGACGGGGTCGGTGCCGCTCGACATCACCGTGCCCGCGGGGACCCCGCCCGGCAGCTATCCCCCGAAGGTCACGGCCGCCTCACGCATCGGTGACGTGACCAAGACCCTGCAGGTGACCGTCGTCGACGTGTCCTGCTCGGCCACCGGCAGCCTGTGCCCGCTGGACCTCACCGCGTCGCTCGGTCTCGACGGGGTCGCCGGATCGACGCCGGCGACCCAGGGCGGCTTCGACGGCGGGGGGTGGAGCTTCCCGGCCGACCAGGTGCCGGCACCCGGCATCCAGGTCGTGGGGGACGGGGCCTTCCGGATCCCGGACACCACCGGGACGGCGCCCAACTTCCTCGCGCCGCTCGCGCCCACGACCGTGCCGGCCGTCGGCACCTTCTCGGCCCTGACCCTGTTGGCCAGCGCGCGGAACGGCGATGCCGCCGCCGTCCCCGTCACCCTGCACTACGCCGACGGTGACGTCGCCACGACGATCTCGGTGAGCGACTGGGCGGCGGGGTCGCCCCGGTTCGGGGAGGCGGACCTGGTCCGGACGTCCGGCCGGGTGGGCGGCCCCTCCGGGACGGATGGGCTCGCCGTCCACCTCTGGGGGGTGCGTGTCCCGACCGATCCGGGTCGGGCCCTCCAGTCCGTGACGTTCGGCGCCAGCGACCGCGTGGCGGTGATGGCCGTCACCGGGCGCCGGGGCTGAGGTTTGACAAATGTCACCCCCGAAGACGTGACAGGTCCGTCGCGGCCGAACCCGGCATACCAGAAGATCCGGGCATGGACAGACTCCCCGAAGGTCGCCCTCCCGCCCGCCCCTCCGCGATCGGCCGCTGCCGCGCTTCCCCCCGCCGCCATCATCGGGCTCGCTCTCTCGCTCTGGCCCTCACGGTCGGAGCCGCGATCGCCGGCCTGCTCGCCAGCGGCCCTCCGGCCGCAGCACAGACCCGGTCCGGTATGCCGTCCGCGCCCCGAGCCGCCGCCCCCGCCACCTCGACGACGTGGTCCGACGAGTTCTCCGGTGCAGCGAACAGCCGGCCCGACCCGCAGGAGTGGTCCTACGACATCGGTGGGGGCGGGTGGGGCAACCAGGAGCTGCAGACCTACACGAGCGCCACGGCGAACGCCCACCTCGACGGGCTGGGTCACCTGGCCATCGTCGCCCGCCCGACCAGCACGGGCTCCTGCTGGTACGGCACCTGTCGCTACACCTCCGCCCGCCTCCTGACGCTCGGCACCTTCAGCCAGCAGTACGGTCACGTCGAGGCGCGCATCCAGGTCCCCTCCGGCTCCGGGCTGTGGCCCGCCTTCTGGATGCTCGACGACAACGTCAACGCCCATCCCGACCCCGCCTACGCCGAGGGCGACATCATGGAGCAGGTCGGCAACGAGCCGTTCGCCAGCTACGCCAGCCAGCACGGCCGGCGCGGACCCGCCTCGATGGACGACTGCGTGGGGTACACGCTGCCCGGTGGCGCGGCATACGCCACCGGCTTCCACGTCTTCGCGGTCGACTGGGACGCCACCCAGGTGACCTTCTCGGTCGACGGACACCTGACCGCGACCCGCCTCAAGGCGACCTACGGCCGAGCCTGGACGTTCGACCAGCCGATGTTCCTCATCCTCGACCTCGCCGTCGGCGGCGTGTGGCCCGGGACCCCGCCGCCCGGCACACCCTTCCCGGCCCAGCTGCTGGTCGACTACGTGCGGGTGTCGGCGACGCCGTCGTCGGCCGTGGCTCCGCCCGTCGTCGCGAGCCGCTCGGGTGGCTGCGACCGAGCGCAGTAGGGGCCCAGCGCCGTGGGGCGGCACGACCATCGGCCGAACAGATGAGAGTTATGTCTGTTTGCTATACCCTATTTATACCTTTTGGGCGGAATGATCGGGCACATGGCCCCCTCACCGTTCCGACGCGTTCTCACCATCCTCGCCGTCGTGGCCTGCGCCTCGGGCTCCGTCCTCGCCCTGACCGACCCGGCCCGGGCCGACCGCTCGCCCCGTGCTGCCCTCGGTGCGTCGTCCACGATCGCCGTGGTCGGCTCGAACGCCGTCCGCGGCTCGGCTGGCGGCGGCGGGGGTGTCGAGGGTGTCGGTGGTCGCGGAGGTGGCGGTGTCGGAGTGGGCCAGGTCAGCTGGTCCGACGAGTTCACCGGCACGGCCGGGACCCGACCGGACCCCCACAAGTGGGTCTACGACACAGGCGGGCGCGGGTGGGGCAACGGCGAGCTGGAGAACTACACGAACGCGACGGCGAACGCGCATCTCGACGGCAACGGAGACCTCGCGATCGTCGCGACCAACGCGGCATCCGGCTCCTGCTGGTACGGCACCTGCACCTACCAGTCCGCACGGCTGAACACCCTCGGCACCTTCAGCCAGCAGTACGGCCACCTCGAGGCCCGCATCAAGGTGCCCTCCGGCGCGGGGCTCTGGCCGGCCTTCTGGGCGCTCGACAACAACGTGAACGCCAGCCCGGACCCGGCCTACGCGGAGGCCGACATCATGGAGCACGTCGGCAACGAGCCCGGTGCCGTCTATGCCAGCCTCCACACCATCCTCCCGGCGGCCAAGATGAGCTCGTGCGTCGGCTACACCCTGCCGGGTGGCGCGTCGTTCAGCGACGCCTTCCACGTCTTCTCGGCCGACTGGACCGCCTCGGGAGTCACCTTCTCCGTCGACGGGCACCCGACCGCGACGCGCACCCGGGCGTCCTTCGGGAGTGCGTGGACCTTCGACCAGAGGATGTTCCTCGTCCTCAACCTCGCGGTCGGCGGGAGCTGGCCCGGGACGCCACCGGCGACGACGACGTTCCCCGCGACGATGCTCGTCGACTACGTGCGGGTGAGCACCTCGGCCTCCCCGCTCATTGCGCCACCCGTGGTGGTCTCGTCCCGCACCGGAGGGTGTGACACCGCGCGCTGAGGGGCGGCAGGCGGTCTCAGCTCGACCGGGACGCGCTTCGAACGAACTCGGCGAGGTCGGCGCTCTGCTGCACCCTCGACGGCTCGTGGACGTACATCATGTGGCCGCCCTCGTAGTAGGCGTGCTCGATGTTGGCGACGAGCTCGGGCGGGAGCTGGAGGTGCGCGACGACGTCCTCGGCGGCGAAGTGCGGGGTGGCCCCGTCGTAGTAGCCGTAGCCGAGGTAGACCTTGAGGTGGGGGTTCTGCCGCATCGCCCGCTCGAGCTTGGGGGAGACGTCGATCGGACGGCCCTCGAAGTCCTTGAAGGACCACGGCTGCACCTTGTTGGTGATGTGCTCGTAGTGCAGGTCGTTGGCGTAGCCGAGCTCCTGCCGCACGTAGTGGTTGAACGCAGCGGCGTAGGGCCCGGTGATCGCGTCCATCGAGACGTCGGCGTCCATCGACTCCGCGATGCCGCTCGCGGCCGGGCCGCTGAAGCGCCCGTCGAGCCGGCCGGTCACCCGGCGCTCGTCGCGCAGCAGCTCTCCGAAGAAGCGCCAGTGCTCGATGCGCAGGTCGGCGCGGTCGACGTAGTCCTCGCTGAGCCCGCTGATCCGGGCGAGCGTCGCCACAGCCTCCCGGCGCTCGGCGGCGGTGAGCCGGCTGCCCCGGGACAGCGCCCAGGGGTAGTCGCGCGCGGCATACGCCTCGGCCTCGTCGAGCACCGAACGCAGAGAACGCCGCCCGTGCTTCCCGTGGTAGTGCGCGATGGCTGCGTAGGTGGGCAGGTAGAGCGCGTGCGCACGGTCGTTGCGCTGGTTCTCGAAGTCGATCGAGCCGAGGTCGAGCACGCTGGAGATGAGGATGACCCCGTTGAGATACATGCCGTAACGGGTCTGCAGGTGCTCGGCGAGGGCTGCGGCGCGCAGCGTGCCGTAGGACTCCCCGGCGAGGAGCTTCGGCGACATCCACCGACCGTGGCGGCTGGTCCAGAGCCGGATCAGCTCGCCGACCGAGTCGATGTCGCCCTGGTAGCCGTGGAAGGGAGCCGGCTTTCCGCCGTCGACGGCGCGCGAGTAGCCGGTCGAGACGGGATCGATGAAGACGAGGTCGCTGACCCCGAGCAGCGACTCGGGGTTGTCCGCGAGGGCGTAGGGCGGTGGCAGGAGGGCGCCCGCATCACCCATGAGGACGCGGCGTGGGCCGAGCAGGCCGAGGTGCAGCCAGATGCTCGACGAACCAGGACCACCGTTGAAGGCGAACGTGATCGGCCTCGTGAGGGGGTCGGCGCCGTTGAGGACGTAGGACGTCAGGGAGATCTCCGCCCTGGCCGTCGTGCCGGAGAAGACGCCGTCCTCGAGCACCTCCTCCCGCAACACCACGCGCCCGGTCTCGGCGGTGTAGCGCAGCGTACGTCGGCCCACCTTGAGGGTATGCCGCGTGACGACGAGGTCGTCCGTCGGCTCCACCGGTGTGCTGGTCGTCGGAGAGCTCGGCGACTTCGTCGCTGGCGGCACGCCCGGCGGGGTGGGCGGGTCGGTCGGGGCGGGGGTCTTCACGGTCTCGTCAGCCACCCGGCGACCCTAGCCCGGCCGGGGCCGCAGGTCAGCGCAGCTCGCGCAGCGTCGTCACGGCGGCGTCGACCAGACGCTCGAGAGCGCCCGGCTCGTAGGCGCACGCGCCGACCTCGTAGCCACCGACGAGGTGGTCCTCACGGGCCGGGAGATAGCCTACCGAGGCGTCGGCGTAGCCGGCCACGAGGACGGTGCCCGGCCCGCTTCCGCGCAGCAGTCGTCCCGCGACCGACATCGGCTCACCGGGCAGTGCGACGAGGTGGAGGTCGACGCCGAGGCGCACCACCTGGACGGTGAGCCGGTCGATAGCGTCGAAGCTGCCGAAGAGGTTGCCGTCTCGGGCGTGGAGGTCCTCGATCCACAGGCGGGAGCGGGTGAACGGGTCGTCGTGGACGCTGGGCGTATGCCGCGTCGGGCGAGGCCCCGGGTCAACGTCGACGAGGACGCTGGCGAGCTCGAGACAGCTCGGCGCCACGAGGCGGCAACGGCTGCGGTTCTGTGCGGGGAAGGTCGACTCGAGTGACGGCGACTCGGTCGTCAGCCCGCGCAGGAGGCCTTGGGCATCACGCAGGAGCTGCAGCGAGGCAGCTGCCACGATCTCTCCGATGCGCGACGCGTCGGCCCAGTCCCGTGTGGAGACAACCGGATTGACGTCGCCGGCGCAGCCCTGGAGGAATGTGACGGTGCCGCCGGCCCAGGACTCGAGGCTCGCGCACACCGCTCCGGGGAAGTCCGGTGACCACGACGTCATCTCCGGCCCGTGCACCGTGGCGTGACAGGCGAAGTTGACGATGGAGACGATGGGGTCGCCGGTCTTCTCGTCGAGCGCGGCGACGAGCGTGAGGGTCTCGTCGGGCACCCCGACCCGCGTCCTACGGTGCGCGCTGATGCCGCGGACCTGGATCTCACCGGTGACCAGTCGCGCCTCGCGACGTTCGGACCAGGCGCGTTCGGCGGCGCGGGCGCAGGCGTCGGCCACGAAGAGGCGGACGACCGATCCCTGCGTCGTCGCGAGGTCGGCCGGGCCGTTGTGCGTGTGGGTGGCGGTGACGATGACGTGCTCCGGCATCACCGGGGTCGAGCCGGCGACCGCCTCGCGCACGGCCCTGGTCAGCGCCTGGGTCGCGTAGAGGAGGTCGAGGACGACGAGGACCACGGGAGTGTCGCCGTCGTCGAAGACCGTGACCCGGGCCATCAGGTCGGCGGTGGTGCCCGTCGAGTCACCCAGCCGCACGGCATACCCCGCCATCGGGCCCGGCGGTGGGGTGATGACCGTGGCGGAGCCACCGACCCGCGTCGCGCGGACGCCCGTCTGACGGGAGCGTCCTGCGTGGCGGGTCGTCGGCTCAGGAGTCACGGCCGGCCGCGGCGCTGGCGGTGACGGCGAAGCACCCGGGCTCGGTCCATCGACGCCTGACGAAGGCGTCGGTCACCGCCGCCCCCGTCGGCGCGACGGACTCGGCCCGGACGAGCGCGATGGCCGAGCCACCGAAGCCGCCGCCGGTCATCCGGGCCCCGAGGGCGCCGTGGGCCATCGCCGTGTCGACGGAGACGTCGAGCTCGTCGCACGACACCTCGTAGTCGTCGCGCAGTGAGGCGTGCGAGGCGACGAACAGCCTTCCCACCGCATCGAAGTCGCCGTCTCGTAGTGCCGCGACACACTGCTCGACGCGGTCGATCTCGGTGACGACGTGGCGGACGCGGGCCTCGAGCTCACCGTCGCGAAGGCGGCGCAGCGCGTCGTCGAGGTCGGCCACCGGGATCTCGCGCAGCGTCGCGACCCCGAGGATCTGGGCGGCCCGCTCGCAGGAGCGGCGGCGCGCGGCATACTGCCCGTCGACGAGGGCGTGCTCCGCCCGGGTGTCGACGACGAGGAGCGCGAGCCCGCTCGCCGCGAGGTCGAACGGCACCTGCTCGACGGCTCCGGAGCGGCAGTCGAGCAGGGTGGCGTGCGCCGGCTCGGCGCGCATCGAGATGGCCTGGTCCATGCCGCCGGTCGGGGCCTCGGCGATGACGTTCTCGGCCTGCTGGCACCAGCCCGCGAGGGTCGCGCGTCCGTCGTCGTCGGCGAGCAGCCCGAGTCCCAGCAGGTCGCTCAGGGCCGCGGCCACCGAGCACTCGAGGGCGGCCGAGCTGGAGAGACCGGCACCCACCGGGACGTCGCTGCTGACGTGCACGTCGAGCCCGCCCACCGGATGACCGGCCTCACCGACGGCCCACGCGACACCGGCGACGTAGGACGCCCACCCGCCCGGGGTGCCGGGCTTCACGTCGGCGAGCGCGACGTCGACGGGGTCCCGCGCGGCGTCACTGTGCAGGCGGAGGCGACCGTCGACGCGGGGGCGGACCGCGGCATACGTGCGCTGGGGGAGGGCGATGGGCAACGCCAATCCGCCGTTGTAGTCGGTGTGCTCGCCGATGAGGTTGACGCGCCCGGGAGCCGACCAGACGCCGGTCGGGTCGCCGCCGACGGTCTCGCGGAAGCGGGCAGCAGTGGTTACGGCGTCGGGCACGGCCCCACGGTATCTGGCGATGCAGCGTCGGGTCGTCGCCACTCGGAGGTTCTCCGCAACATCTCGGCGGAGAGGCGGGGACGGACCAGACATAGTCGTGGATAGGGTTCAAATCGCGGCCGTCCCGTGCCCGACAGGGAGCCTTCGACCCACCTGACAGAATGGCGCGCATGTCAACGCTGCGCGCTGTCGTCGCCGACGCCGACGTCACGGTGATGGGGGTGTCGATCCCGATCCCGATGCCGTTCGCCGAGGAGCTCCAGCTCAAACGGGCGTCCTTCGGTGATCCGCTGGCACTGGCCATCCCCTCGCACGTGACGCTGCTGGGGCCGACGCCGGTCCGGGTCGACGACGTGCCCTTCCTCATCGACCACCTCGAGCGGGCGGCAGCGACGGTCGAGCCCTTCACGATGGTCCTGCGCGGCACCGGCACCTTCCGGCCGCTCTCCGACGTCGTCTTCGTCCAGGTGGCCCACGGGATCGCCGCGTGCGAGCAGCTGCAGGAGGCGATCCGTTCCGACCGGTGGGCAGCCGACCTCGCCTTCCCCTACCACCCGCACGTCACGGTCGCGCACGACGTGGACGAGGTCGCGCTCGACCTGGCCTTCGACGACCTCGCCGACTACTCCGCCCGCTTCGAGGTGGCCAGCTTCCACCTCTACGAACAGGACCAGGAGGGCACCTGGATCCCCGCCCGCGAGTTCTCCCTCGGGACGGCGACCTCGGTGGCCGGGCGATGAGGCAGCTCTGGACGCGCTTCCAGCAGACCCGCGGCTGGCGCGCGTGGACCCGGTTCGGCGACACCCGCGGCAACCTCCTCGCCGCCGGCATCGCGTTCTACGGCTTCTTCTCGATCTTCCCGGCCGCGGCCATCGCGGCCGTCGTCTTCGGGTTCGTCCTGCGGAGCCGACCCGACCTCCTGGTCAGCGTCGGCGACTCGCTGAGCTCGACCCTCCCGGGGTTCATCAGGACCGCCGCCCACCCCGACGGTCTGGTGCAGCTGTCGGCGCCGAAGGTCTCCGTCCTCACCATCGGCGGTGTCGTCGCCGTCGTCGGTCTGGTGCTCTCCGGGCTGGGGTGGGTCGGGTCGCTGCGCGACGGCATCCGCGGGGTCTTCGGGGTCGCCGGGTCGCCGGGCAACGTCGTCACCGTCAAGCTGCGCGACCTCGGTGTCCTCGCCACGCTGGGCCTCGCCGTCCTCGTGTCGGCGGTCCTGACGAGCGTGACCGGCGCGGCTTCCGGGCTCTTCACGGCGGCGCTGGGCGAGGCGACCAGCAGGGTGGTGGTCATGGTCGTCGGACTCGTGCTGGGCTTCGTCGTCGACACGGCGATCATGATCGTGCTGCTGCGCGTGCTGTCGGGAATCCCGTTGCCGTGGCAGGACATTCGCAATGGCGCCGTCGTCGGGGGTCTCGGCCTCACCGTCGTCAAGGCGTTCGGGGTCCAGCTCATCGCCAACGCGACGAAGAACCCGCTCTTCGGGTCCATCGTGCTGGTCATCGGACTGCTCTTCTGGCTCAACCTGATCGCCAAGCTGGTGCTGTATGCCGCGTCGTGGGCGGCGAACGACGTCGACCGCGCCGCCGGCCCTGGCTCCGTCGCCGCGACGGTGGATCCCTCAGGGGCTCGCGGCGGCCCTGCGGCCCGCGCCTCCGCGCGTGCTGCCGGCGCCGACCTCGGGTCGATCCGGAGCCGCGCCGTCGCCGGCGTCCCCGCCTTCGGGGACCGCACGGCCGACCGCACCTCGATCGCGGCGGGCGCCATCCTCGGAGCGACCGTCGCGCTCGCCCTCGGCTCGGTCGGCCGCGTCACGCGCGCGATCTTCACGCGCCGCTGAGACGGTCTCCACCTCGGCTTCGTCCTGGCGCAGGTCACTGTCCGAAACGTCCGTGAAATGTGGCGTCCTTACTGTGGGGGCACCGCCTTTCGGACTGCCTTGGAGGTAGCCCATGACGAGCACGCCGCCCGACCCCACGGGGTCCTCCGTCGACCCCGCCGTGACGCCTCCCGGCGCCAGCGCCGAACCGGCGCCCGAGGTCAGCCCGCAGCAGCTGTCCGGCTTCCGGATCGCCGTGACGTCCGACCGGCGCAGCGCCGACCTCATCGCCGCGCTCGAACGACGGGGTGCCCAGGTCATCCACGCGCCCGCGCTGCGGATCGCGCCGATCGCCGAGGACGAGACCCTCATCGCGGACACCCGCACCGTCATCGACGCGGCGCCCGACACGACGGTGGTCACCACGGCATACGGGATGCGGCGGTGGTCGGAGGCCGCCGACGCAGCCGGGATCGGTGAGGAGCTCACGGCGACGCTCGCCGGCTCGCGCATCCTCGTGCGCGGCCCGAAGGCGCGCGGGGCGGTGCGCGCGGCGGGTCTGAACGACGACGGGATCGCCGCCGACGAGCGCACCTCGACCCTCGTCGACACCCTGCTGGAGAGCGGGGTCGACGGGCAGACGATCGCCGTCCAGCTGCACGGGTACGCCGATGTGGAGCAGCTGCGTCGCCTCGAGTCGGGGGGTGCGCGGGTGCTCACCGTCGCGCCCTACCAGTGGGTGGAGCCACCCGACCGGGAGCGGCTCCATCGCCTGATCGAGGCGGTCTGCACCCGCAACGTCGACCTCGTCACCTTCACCAGCGCGCCTGCCGTCGACGCGCTCTTCAGCACCGCCGGCGAGATGGGGTGCGCCGACGAGCTCGTCGCCGCGCTGCGCACCGGGGTGGTCGCCGCCGCGGTGGGGCCGGTCACGGCGCAGCCCCTCATCGAGGTCGGCATCACGCCCATCGTCCCCGACCGCTACCGGCTCGGCGCCCTCATCCGCACCGTCTGCGAGCACCTGACCACCCACCAGGTCTCGCGCGTCGACAGCGCCCTCGGCACGGTCGAGGTCCGCGGTCGATCGGTCGTCCTCGGCGCGGAGACGGTGACCCTCGCGCCGGGACCGCTCGCGATCTTCAAGGCGCTGGCCGCGGCCCGGGGGTCGGTGCTCTCCCGCGACCAGCTCCTCCGGGCCATGCCCGGGCTACCCGGCCCGCTCGGCGCGTCAGGCTCGTCCGGTTCGGTCTCCGGCGGCGAGCACGCGCTCGACATGGCGATGAGCCGGCTGCGGTCGTCGCTGCCGGACTCGCGGCTCGTGGCCACCGTCGTCAAGCGCGGATACCGGCTGAACGTCTGAGCGGTGGTTCGGGGTGGAGCCGCCGACGTTCAGAACCGGGCGCCGTGCAGAACTGGGCAGCTGACGAGTTCTGCCCACGCCCTCAGCCTGGGCGCCGCGCAGAACCGGGCAGCTGACGAGTTCTGGACAGCCACGGTCCGACTCAGGCCGCCGAGACGCCCTCCGCCGCACGCGCTACCCCGACCCGCAGCTCACCGTCGACGACGCGCACGGCATAGACCGGCAAGGCGACGGACTCGTCATCGAGGGCCCGGCCGTCACGCAGCGAGAACACCTGCTTGAGCAGGGGGGACGCGATCGTCGGCTCGCCGCCGCGGTCGCCGGTCAGCCCCCGCGACATCACCGCGGCGCCGCTGTAGGGGTCGATGTTGCCGACGGCGTAGAGCATCCCGGACGCCAGCAGGAAGACCGCGGCCTGCGCGCCACCGGAGAGGAGGACGGCGACCCCGCGACCGGCGACGAGCCGGTCGACAGGACAGGCGGCGACCCAGTCGTGGAGGCGGGCCGGTGGGAGGACCCCCGGCCGGACAACGCGCCGCGGCGGCGCCATCGAGGGGTATGCCGTGGGGTCACCGGAGGGCGTCCCCTCCGGTCGGTCGGTGGTCTCGTGGGTCGTGAGGTGCACGGGGGTCTCCCAGGGCTGTCGGTCGAACACGGTTGTGGCGCAGAGGTTTGTGGGTGGAGCACCCGTCCGTCAGGGTCGCTGCGTGGACGGCATACCGAGCAGCACCGGCACCTTGCGCCCGCTGCTGCCGTCGAAGGCGATCGTCGGGTCGGGCTCCTCCGGGGCGTTGACGAACGAGACGAACCGCGAGAGCTTGTCGGGGTCGTCGAGGACGGCGGCCCACTCGTCCCGGTATCCCCCGACGTGGGCGGCCATCGCGGCCTCGAGGTCGGCGGCGATGCCGAGCGAATCCTCGCAGACGACGTCCCGCAGGTGGTCGAGACCGCCCTCGAGGCTCTCGAGCCAGGGCGCGGTGCGCTGGAGCCGGTCAGCCGTGCGGACGTAGAACATCAGGTAGCGGTCGATGTAGCGGACCAGCATCTCGTCGTCGACGTCCGAGGCGAGCAGCAGGGCGTGCTTGGGGGTCTGCCCGCCGTTGCCGGCGACGTAGAGGTTCCAGCCGTGCTCGGTCGCGATGATGCCGACGTCCTTGCCCCGCGCCTCGGCGCACTCACGGGCACACCCCGAGACCCCGAACTTGATCTTGTGCGGTGAACGCAGACCCCGGTAGCGCAGCTCGAGCGAGACGGCCATCCCCACGGCGTCCTGCACGCCGTAGCGGCACCACGACGAGCCCACGCAGGACTTCACGGTGCGCAGCGACTTGCCGTAGGCCTGCCCCGACTCCATGCCGACGTCGACGAGCCGCCGCCAGATCGCCGGCAGCTGCTCGACCCTGGCGCCGAAGAGGTCGAGCCGCTGACCTCCGGTCACCTTGACGTAGAGGTCGAAGTCGCGGGCGATCTCCCCGATGGTGATGAGCTGCTCGGCCGTGACCTCGCCACCCGGCATCCGCGGGACCACGGAGTAGGTGCCGTTCTTCTGGATGTTGGCCAGGAAGTGGTCGTTGCTGTCCTGCAACGCGGCCTGCTCGCCGTCGAGGATGTGGTCGCTGCTCGTCGAGGCGAGGATGGAGGCGACGGTGGGCTTGCAGATCTCGCAGCCCGTGCCGGTGCCGTATCGGGCGACGAGCTCCGAGAAGGTGCGGATGCCGGTCGCCGAGACGACCTCGAAGAGCTCGGCCCGCGACTGCGCGAAGTGCTCGCAGACCGCGGTCGAGACCTCGACGCCGGAGTCGACGAGAAGCTTCTTCACCGTGGGCAGGCAACCGCCACAGGTGGTTCCGGCGCTGGTGCAGCCCTTGAGCTCGGCGACGTCGCAGGCGCCGTCGGCGATCGCGGCGCAGATCGTGCCCTTCGTGACGTGGTTGCAGGAGCAGACGATCGCGTCGTCGGGCAGCACGCCGGTGAGGTCGACGCCGTCGCCCGCGGGGGAGATGAGGGAGGCGGGATCGCCGGGCACCTCGCGCCCGACGAAGGAGCGCAGCGTGGTGTATGCCGTGGCGTCACCGACGAGGATCCCGCCGAGGAGGGTCCGGGCATCATCGGAGAGGACGACCTTGGCGTAGGTGCCGCGGCCGTCGCTGTGGATGATCTCGAGGGCGCCGGGGGTGGTGCCCATGGCGTCACCGAAGGAGGCGACGTCCACCCCGAGGAGCTTCAGCTTGGTGGAGAGGTCGGCCCCGGGGAACGTCGCATCGCCGCCGAGCAGCCGGTCGGCGACGACCTCGGCGCTGGAGTAGCCCGGGGCGACGAGCCCGTAGCAGCGCCCCTCGATCGCCGCGCACTCGCCGATCGCCCAGATCGCGGGGTCGTCGGTGGCGCACCCGAGATCGGTCAGGACGCCGCCGCGCTCGCCGACGGCGATCCCGGCCGTGCGGGCGAGGGCGTCCTGGGGGCGCACGCCGGCGGAGAAGACGAGCAGGTCGGTCTCGATGACGCTCTCGTCCGACAACCCGACGTGGAGCACCTCGCCGGAGTCGGTCGGCACCGCGGTGATCGAGGCGGTGCCGACCCCGGCGTGGATGTCGACCCCGAGGTCGCCGATGAGCCGGGAGAGGACGGCGCCGCCGCCGACGTCGACCTGCAGCGGCATGAGACGTGGGGCGAACTCCACGACGTGGGGCCGAAGTCCCAACAGCCGCAACGCGTTTGCCGCCTCGAGCCCGAGCAGGCCGCCGCCGACGACCACGCCGGTCGCAGGCCTGCCGCCGGCTGCGGCGCGGGCCACAGCGGCCTCGGCCGCCGTGCGGATCCCGTCGAGGTCGTCGAGGGTCCGGTAGACGAAGCACCGGTCGAGGTCGTGGCCGGGCACGGGTGGGACGAAGGGGTAGGACCCGGTGGCGAGCACGAGGGCGTCGTAGCCGACCCGTGACTCCGCACCGTCGGCCGTCGTGACGACGACCTCCTGGCCCGCACGGTCGATCTTGTCGGCCCGCAGCCCGAGACGGACCTCGACGTGGGGGTCCCCGTCGTAGTCGTTGCCCGGCAAGGCGAGCAGGCTCCGGTCCCAGGCCCCGATGTAGGACGAGAGCCCGACCCGGTCGTAGGCCGCGTCCTGCTCCTCGGCCAGGACGATGACGCGCCAGGAGTCGGCGTCGTCCCGCGAGCGGATCGCCTCGACGAAGCGGTGGCCGACCATGCCGTGACCGATGACGACGACGGTGCGTGGGGTTGTCATGCTGCTCCTTCGGCGAAAGCCGCTGTGGGATGGTGCTGCTGGGGCTGGTCGGACACGGTGGGGGACTCGGGGCCTGCACGGGCGGCCATGTCCGGTGGCTCGACGCTGGTCAGCCACTGACAGAGGCCGTCGACCGCGGCCACGCAGCTGCCGCAACCGGTCGTGGCCCGGGTGGCGGTGGCGACGGCGTCGCGGGTGGTGCACCCGCTGCGCCAGGCCTCGACGATGCCGTGCTTGGTCACGGAGTTGCAGCGGCAGATCACCGCGCTCCCCGGCATCTGCGCGAGGCTGACCGCGTCGAGCGGTGTCGCACCGGAGCCGGGAGCACGCCCGAGGAGCAACGCGATCCGGTCGGTCGGGGCAGGAGCCCCCGAGTCGAAGAGCTGGCTCACGGCTCCGGCGACGTCACCGGCACCGAGGAGGACTGCGCCGACGACACGGTCACCCCGCAGCACGAGCTTGGCGTACCGACCCCGCCGGGGGTCGGCCACGGTGACGACCTCGTGGTCGTCGTCGTGCAGTCCCGTCGTCACCACCCCCATGCTCGCGAGGTCGATGTCGTGCACCTTGAGGCGGGTCAGGGGTTCAGTGCCCTCGTAGCGCGACGTGGGGTCGGCTCCCGTCAGCACGTCGGCGAGGACGCGGGCCTGCTCCCACCCGGGTTGGACGAGCCCGTAGACGGTGCCGCGGTGCTCGACGCACTCACCGACGGCGTGGACGTGCGGGACCGTCGTGGAGAGCCGGTCGTCGACGACGATGCCCCTCCTCACTTCTGCCCCGAGATCGCGGGCCAGGTCGACGCGGGGCAGGATGCCCGCGGCGACGACGAGGAGGTCGCCCGCGATGGTCGTGCCGTCATCGAGGACTGCCTCGTGACCGTGACCTCCGGCAGCGTCCCTCCACGCCGTGACCCGGCGACCGAGGATGAGCCGGGCGCCGGTGGCCCTCAGCACACGGGTGAGGACCGCGCCGCCGTCGTCGTCGAGCTGACGCTCCATGGGGATGCTGCGTGGGTGCACAATCGTGACGTCGACCCCCCTCATGAGCAGTCCGCGTGCGGCTTCGATGCCGAGCAGTCCGCCGCCGAGGACGATGGCGTGAGAGGCGGATCGGGCCGCGCGCACCAGCCGGGCGCAGTCGTCGATCGAGCGGAACGCGACGACGTCGGTCTCCTCGAGCTGCATGTCCCCGGCCTGCGCGTCATCGAACCGCCGGTCCCCGACCTGCGTGCCCTCGATGCGCGGCATGAACGACGTGCTGCCGGTGGCGAGCACCAGCTCGTCCCAGGCGATCTGGGTCGACGCATCGGTGAGCGAGGCGTCGGTGGGCTGACCGCCGGCGGCGGGCACGCGGCATACGGTCGCGGTGCGGGTGAGGGTGTCGACGGCCGTGACGCGGGAGCCGGTGCGGACCTCGATCAGGTGCGCCTCCCACCAGCCGTCGGGCTTCAGCCGCGTCTCGCGCGGCGTGATCGCGCCGCCCACGACGGTCGACAGGAGGATGCGGTTGTATGCCGCGTGCGCCTCCTCGCCCACCACCGTCACGGCGATCTGGTGGCCCGACGGGTCACGCCGACGCAGCTCCTCGGCGACGCGGGCGCCGGCCATGCCGTTGCCCACGACGAGGACGCGGGTCGTCATGACGCCACCTCGAGCCGCACGGCACAGGCCTTGAACTCGGGCATCCGGCTGGTGGGGTCGAGGACGGGGTTCGTGAGGTGGTTGGCGGTGCCGTCCCCGGACCAGTGGAAGGGGAGGAAGACCGTGTCGAGGCGCATGTCGGCGTCGCACCGGACCGTCGCCCTGGTGCGTCCGCGACGGCTCACGACGTCGGCGAGGGCGCCGTCGCCGAGGCCTGCCCTGTCGGCGGTTTCGGGGTGGACCTGCACGAACATCCCTCCGGAGGAGGCGGCGAGCTCGGGGACGAGACGGGTCTGGGCGCCGGACTGGTAGTGGGCGAGGACCCGGCCGGTCGTCCCGATGAGGGGGTAGTGGCCGTCGACCGGTTCGGCCGGACCGGTCTGGTCGACTGCTGAGAACCGGGCGCGGCCGTCAGGGAACGCGAAGCCGTCGAGGAAGAGCCGAGGCGTGCCCTGGGGGCGGTCGAGCGGGCAGGGCCAGTGCAGGTGCTCACCGGCGTCGATCCGCTCCCAGGTGATGGCGGAGTAGTCGGCGGGGCCGCCCGCGGACGCCCGTCGGAGCTCGTCGAAGACCACCCGGGGGTCGGTGGGGAACCGCTCGGCCGGCTGGCCCAGCCGGACCGCGAGGTCGTGCCAGACCTCGAGCTCGCTGCGCGCGAGACCGGCGGGCGCCAGAGCCGCGCGGCGACGCAGGACGCGGCCGTCGAGGTTGGTCATCGTGCCCTCCTCCTCGGCCCACTGGAGGACGGGCAGGACGACGTCGGCCATCGCGGCGGTCTCGGACAGCACGAAGTCGCAGACGACGAGCAGGTCCAGGGCAGCCAGCCGCTCGCGGACCCTGCCGGCGTGGGGCGCGGAGACGACGGGGTTGGAGCCGTGGACCATGAGGAGGCGCGGGCCGGCATCGGTCCCCAGGGCGTCGAGCAGCTCGAAGGCACTGCGTCCGGGGCCGGGAAGGTCGTCGGGGTCGATGCCCCAGACGCCCGCGACGTGGGCTCGCGCCACGGGGTCCGCGATCTTGCGGTAGCCGGGCAGCTGGTCGGCCTTCTGGCCGTGCTCGCGACCGCCCTGCCCGTTGCCCTGGCCGGTGATCGTGCCGAACCCACTGCCCCGCTGACCCGGAAGACCGAGGCCGAGCGCCAGGGCGATGTAGGCGCTCACGGTGTCGGTGCCGGTCGCGTGCTGCTCCCCGCCGCTGGCGCTGAGGACGTAGGCACCGCGCTCGGTGTCGCGGGCCCGGGCGAGCAGCTCGACGGCCCGGCGCATCGTGGCGGCGGCGACGCCGGTGACCCGCTCGGCGCGGTCTGGTGTCCACTGCGCCACCGTCGGCCACAGCTCGTCCCAGCCGGAGGTGCGGGCCGCGATGTAGTCGCGGTCGACGTGGCGTTCCACGACGGCGAGGTGGAGCATCCCCAGGGCCAGGGCGGCGTCCGTTCCCGGGCGCAGCTGCAGGTGGAGACCGCCTCCCTCGAGGGCCCGGGCGGCCGTCGGGGTGAGCCGGGGGTCGGCCACCATCAGCCCGCCGGCCTCGGCCGAGGTCACCAGATGGCCGAGGAAGGGTGGCATCGTCTCCGCAGGGTTGGCGCCGAGCAGCAGCACGGCGTGCGCCGAGCCGAGGTCGGTGACGGGGAACGGCATACCGCGGTCGAGGCCGAAGCAACGGATCCCGGCGGCGGCGGCCGAGGACATGCACCACCGGCCGTTGTAGTCGATCTGCGAGGTGCGTAGCGCTACCCGTGCGAACTTGCCCAGCTGGTAAGCCTTCTCGTTGGTCAGGCCGCCGCCGCCGAAGAGAGCGACGGCGTCGCGGCCGTGGTCGTCCTGGACCTGACGCATCGTGTCGGCGACGAGGTCGAGCGCTTCGTCCCACGAGGTCTCGATGAGCTCGCCGGCCTTGCGCACCAGGGGTGTGGTGAGTCGCCCGGGGTGGCGGAGCAGCTCGGCGCTCGTCCAGCCCTTCTGGCACAGGCCTCCTCGGTTGGTCGGGAAGCGGCGGGGGGTGACGGTGAGGTCGGCGGCGCTGTCGCCGGTGAGGGTCATCGCGCACTGGAGCCCGCAGTAGGGACAGTGGGTGTCGGTCACGCGAGGGGCCGTCTCGAGAAGGTCCGTCACGCTCAGGTGGTCGTCTGGGTCTGGAGGTCGGGAACCGTTGCGGCAGAGACCGATTCCACCTTCGGGCGGCGAACGAAGCGGACCCAGGTGACCAGGGCGGCAACGACGTAGAACGCCGTGAAGACCCAGAAGGCGGCAGTCGCGGACTTGGCCGACCCGGCATACGAGGTGCGCAGGAGGAGGTTGATGCCGACGCCGCCGAGCGCGCCGATGGCTCCGGCGATACCGATGAGTGCGCCGGACATCGCGCGCGACCACTGCTGACGCTGCTCGGCGCCGACGCCCCTGAGGGCGAGGGACTTCCGCTCGAAGATCGCCGGGATCATCTTGTAGACCGAGCCGTTGCCGATGCCGGAGAGGATGAAGAGCAGGATGAACCCCGCGATCAGACCGGTGAGCTGCAGACCGGTGGCGGCGCCCTTGGTGGCGTCGTCGGCCGTGCCCGAGGCGACGAGGATCCCGCCGGCGACGACCATCGAGACGAAGGTGACGAGGGTGATCAGGCCGCCGCCGCGCCTGTCGGCGAGCCGGCCGCCGAGGACCCGGCTGACCGAGCCGAGGAGCGGACCGATGAAGGCGATCTGCGCGGCGTGGAGGCTGGCGGCGGCCGACTGCGCCGCGGTCGGGGCCCCGCTCGTGAGACCGGCGAGGAAGGTGATCTGGAGGACCTGCCCGAAGGCGAAGCTGAAGCCGATGAACGAGCCGAAGGTGCCGATGTAGAGCAGCGAGATGAGCCACGAGTCCGCGTGCCCGAGGACGTCCTTCATGGCTCCGGCGTTGGCGGTCTGGTGGTCGAGGTTGTCCATGAACATCGCGGCGCCGATGCTGACGACGGCGAGCAGCACGAGGTAGACGGCACAGACGATCTCGGGTCGACGGTTGCCGAGGCTCGCGATGACGAGCAGGCCGACGACCTGGACGACGGGGACGCCGATGTTGCCCCCGCCGGCGTTGAGCCCGAGGGCCCAGCCCTTCATCCGCTGGGGGTAGAAGGCGTTGATGTTCGTCATCGACGAGGCGAAGTTGCCACCGCCCAGGCCAGCGAGCCCGGCGACGAGGAGGAAGGTCGTGTAGGAGTGGCCGGGGTGGACCATGAGGTACCACGTGGCGGTGGTCGGCACGAGGAGGGCGATGCCGCTGAAGACGGCCCAGTTGCGACCGCCGAAGGTCGCGGTGGCCATCGTGTAGGGCACGCGCAGCACGGCGCCGACGAGGGTGGGGACGGCGACGAGGAAGAACTTGTCGGCGGGGGTGAAGCCGTAGACCGCCTGCGGCATGAAGAGGACCATCACCGACCAGATCGACCAGATCGAGAAGCCGATGTGCTCGGTCGCGACCGACCACACGAGGTTGCGGCGGGCGATGTCCTTGTTGCCCGCCTCCCAGGCGACGGTGTCCTCGGGGTCCCAGTCGGTGATCAGCCGCGAGCGGGCGCGGGACGTCGAACGGGGCCGCTCCGGTGTCGTGGTCGGGTGGGGCGTCCCGGGGGGGACGGTTGCCTCGGTGTTCGTCTCGTTCTCCACCGCGGTCACGGGGGTCCTCCTGGCTGGGGGGGCTGGTGTCGGCTCCGAACCTAGGAGCCGGATGTTGCCGGTGAACGGCGCGCCGTAACCCCTCCGTAAACCTGTTCTCACCCCGACCCCGCCTCACGGTGAGGTCCGTGCCGCGTGAGGTCCGGGTCGGCGCCCGCCCCGCCCCGGATTGAGGTGATACCGGGTCGTCGATGACGCGTTCAGACCCCAATCCGGGAGGCGTCGTCCACACCCCCACGGCCGATCGTCCCAGTTTCCACAGCCCGGTCAGCCGCGGTAGCGCAAACGGGCGTCGTGCGCGAGCGTCGAATGATGGACAGACGCACGAACGGCGAAGGACGACGAGCCACGGCCGAACGAGCCGCGAAGATCTACGAGGGCGTCCTCAGTCGGGACGTCCTGCGCGGGCTGGGTATCGACCGGCACGGGGTGCGGTCCGAGCTTCGTGCGAAGCGATGGAAGGCGCACGGGCGCCAGACGATCGCCGTGCACACGGGGGAGTTGTCGGGGCAGGCCCTCTGGTGGCGTGCCGTGTGGGAGGTCGGCCACCGCATCGCTGCTCTCGACGGCGCGACGGCACTGACCGCGGCGGGTCTCAAGGGGTTCACGACCGGCGCCTTGGAGGTCTCCGTGCCGCATGGCAGCCGACCACCTCCCGTCGCGGACGTGCGGCAGCGGACGGTCATCGCCCGCCAGTCGGCTGAGGTGATCTCGGTCGGCGTGCCCCGCGTCCGGCCGGCGATCGCTGCGCTGCGGGCCGCATCGTGGGCGGTCAGCGACCGGCAGGCGGCGCTGGTGCTCTGCATGGTGGTCCAGCAGCGCCTCGCCACTCCGCGACAGCTCGATGACGTGGTCGCGGAGGTCGCGCTGCTCCGTCGCCGGCCGTTCATCGTCAGGGTCATCGCCGACCTCCTGGACGGCGCCCAAGCGCTCGGGGAGTTGGACTTCGCTGCCCTGTGCCGCGCCCACGGTCTCCCAGAGCCGAGTCGTCAGGTCGTGCGCACCACCTCGACGGGCCGGATCTATCTGGATGTCGCGTGGGAGGACATCGGGCTCGTCGTCGAGATCGACGGCGCCCAGCACCGCCAGGGGCTGGCGGTCACGGACGACAACCTGCGGCAGAACGAGGTCGTGATCGGGGACGAGAAGATGCTGCGCATCGACCTCGTCGGGATGCGACTGATCGCCGAGACGTTCATGGAGCAGGTATGCCGCGCCCACCACCAGCTCTCCGCCCGCCGCGCGGGCTGACCCCGCGGCATACCGGATTGGGGTGTGAACGCGTCATCGATGACGCGCTTTCACCCCAATCCGGTGGCGCAGGTGGAGTCCCTACCGCCCGTGCTGCATCGCCGTGCGGAGGTCCTTGTTGAGCTGGGAGATGACGTCCATCGGGATCTCCTTGGGGCAGGCCGCCGCGCACTCGCCGATGTTGGTGCACCCGCCGAAGCCCTCGTGGTCGTGCTGGTTGACCATCTTGACGACTCGGGCGTCGCGCTCGGGCTGGCCCTGGGGCAGCAGCCCCAGGTGGGTGACCTTGGCGCCCATGAAGAGCATGCCGGAGGCGTTGGGACAGGCCGCCACGCAGGCCCCGCAGCCGATGCAGGCCGCGGAGGCGAAGGCCTTGTCGGCGTTCTCCTTCGGGACGGGCACCGCGTGCGCATCGGGCGCCGCACCGGTGTTGACGCTGATGAACCCGCCGGCCTGGATGATCCGGTCGAAGGCCGAGCGGTCGACGACCAGGTCCTTGAGGACGGGGAACGCGTCGGCGCGCCACGGCTCCACGGTGATCGTCTCGCCGTCGGAGAACGAGCGCATGTGCAGCTGGCAGGTCGTTGTGACCTCGGGACCGTGGGCGCTGCCGTTGATCATCAGCCCGCACATGCCGCAGATGCCCTCGCGGCAGTCGCTGTCGAAGGCCACCGGCTCCTCGCCCGAGGTGATGAGCCCCTCGTTGAGGACGTCGAGGACCTCGAGGAAGGACATGTCCTCGGTGATGTCGTCGAGCTCGTAGGTCGCGAGACCGCCCGAGTCCTTCGGCCCGGACTGGCGCCAGACCTTGAGCGTGATCTTCACTTGTAACTCCGTTGCTTCAGGTGGACGTACTCATAGACGAGGTCTTCCTTGTGGAGGACCGGCATACCCTCTTCGCCGCCCCACTCCCACGCGGCGACATACGCGAACTCGTCGTCGTTGCGCAGCGCCTCGCCGTCGTCGGTCTGGCTCTCGACGCGGAAGTGGCCGCCGCAGGACTCGCGCCGGTGCAGGGCGTCGATGCACATCAGCTCGCCGAGCTCGAGGAAGTCGGCGACCCGACCGGCCTTCTCGAGGCTCTGGTTGAGGTCCTCGGCGCTGCCGAGCACCTTGACGTTGCGCCAGAACTCGTCCTTGAGGCCGCGGATGAGGTCGACCGCCTTCAGCAGGCCGGTCTCGCTGCGCTCCATGCCGCAGTACTCCCACATGATGTGCCCGAGCTCCTTGTGGAAGGAGTCGACCGTGCGCTCGCCGTTGATGGAGAGGAGCTTGGTGATCCGGGCCTGGACCGAGGTGCGAGCGGCGACGACGGACGCGTCAGTCTCCTCGACCTTGGGGTAGGGCCCGTGCGAGAGGTAGTCGCGGATCGTGTTGGGCAGCACGAAGTAGCCGTCCGCCAGACCCTGCATGAGCGCGGACGCGCCGAGCCGGTTGGCGCCGTGGTCCGAGAAGTTCGCCTCCCCGGTCACGAAGAGCCCCGGGATGTTGGACTGCAGGTCGTAGTCGACCCAGAGGCCGCCCATCGTGTAATGCACCGCGGGGTAGATGCGCATCGGCACCTCGTAGGGGTTCTCCCCGGTGATCCGCTGGTACATGTCGAGGAGGTTGCCGTACTTCTCCGCGACCGCCTCGGCGCTCATCCGCTGGAGGGCGTCGGTGAAGTCGAGGTAGACGCCGCGGCGGAAGTCGCCGATGGCCGGGCCGACGCCGCGCCCGTCGTCACAGACGTTCTTGGCCTGTCGCGAGGCGATGTCGCGCGGCACGAGGTTGCCGAAGGCGGGGTAGATCCGTTCGAGGTAGTAGTCGCGGTCCTCCTCGGCGATGTCGCGGGGGTCCTTGCCGCAGTCCTCGCGGTTCTTCGGCACCCAGATCCGGCCGTCGTTGCGCAGCGACTCGCTCATCAGCGTGAGCTTGGACTGGTGGTCGCCGGAGACCGGGATGCAGGTCGGGTGGATCTGCGTATAACAGGGGTTGCCGAAATAGGCGCCCTGGCGGTGGGCGCGCCACGTCGCCGTGACGTTGCAGCCCATCGCGTTGGTCGAGAGGTAGAAGACGTTGCCGTAGCCACCGCTGGCGAGCACCACGGCATCCGCGAGGTGGGTCTCGACCTTGCCGCTGACCATGTCTCGGACGATGACCCCGCGGGCCCGGCCGTCGACGACGACGAGCTCGAGCATCTCGTGGCGGGTGTTCATCTCGACGGTGCCGGCAGCGATCTGCCGCTCGAGGGCCTGGTAGGCGCCGATGAGCAGCTGCTGTCCGGTCTGGCCGCGAGCGTAGAAGGTCCGCGAGACCTGGACGCCGCCGAAGGAGCGGTTGTCGAGGAGACCGCCGTACTCACGGGCGAAGGGCACGCCCTGGGCGACGCACTGGTCGATGATGTTGGTGCTCACCGAGGCGAGCCGGAAGACGTTGGACTCGCGGGAGCGGAAGTCGCCGCCCTTGACGGTGTCGTAGAAGAGGCGGTAGGTCGAGTCGCCGTCCTCCTTGTAGTTCTTCGCCGCGTTGATGCCGCCCTGGGCCGCGATCGAGTGGGCCCGGCGCGGGGAGTCCTGATAGCAGAAGGCCTTGACGTTGTATCCCGCCTCGCCGAGCGTCGCGCACGCCGACCCACCGGCGAGGCCGGTGCCGACGACGATGACGGTGAGCTTGCGGCGGTTGGCCGGGTTGACGAGGGCCGCCTCGAACTGGCGGGTCGTCCACTTGCTCTGGATGTCTCCCGGAGGGGCCTTGGTGTCGGAGATGTTCTCGCCGTCGCGGTAGAGCCCGTGAGCGATGCCGGCGTTCTCCAGCGGCACGTCGAAGACTGGTGCGGCAGGGGCCGTGGGAGCGGGGGGAGCCGCAGGAGAAGGAGCCTCGGGGGCCGTGGGCGCGACGGGGATCTCGGTGATGGTGTCAGTCATGCTCACTCACTTGACTATTTGATGACGCCGAACAGGACGAAGACGGCGGGGAGGATGAAGCCGATCGAGACGACGGCGGCCAAGGTGATGGCGAGCGTGTTGGCGCGTCGTCGAGCGCGGACGTTGCCGGTCCAGCCGAGGGTCTGGGTCGCCGACCACACCCCGTGCCTGATGTGCATCGCGAGGGCGACCATCGCGAGGGCGTAGATGACGAACACCCACCATACCGAGGGCTGGAACGCGGCCACGTAGTTGTCGTAGGGGCTGTCGTGGCTGCCGTTGACGTTGATGGTGCGGGTGGTGAACTGCAGGATGTGCCAGATCAGGAACAGCAGGAGGGCGACCCCACCCCAGCGCATGAATCGCGCCGAGATCGTCGCTGCGGCGGCCTTCTTCATCCGGTACTTCGTCGTCCGCGCACCCTGCGCCCGGCTCCACAGATAGAAGGCGGAGTAGATGTGCGCGAGGACCGAGCCGAGCAGCACCACCCGGATGATCCAGAGCACCCCCGAGTAGGGGGCGATGGGTTCGCCGAGGGTGCGCAGGTGGTGGGCATAGTCGTCGTATGCCGCCTGGCCGCCGAACATCTTCAGGTTGCCGTACATGTGCGCGATGACGAACAGCACGAACAGCGAGCCGGACACGGCCATGACGAGCTTCATCGCGATGGTGGTGCGCCGGGCCTGGATGCTCGGGGGAAGAGTCGAGGTGGCCACACACCTCAACTTACCTCCTGGGCTGCGGGAGGGCGGGTCCGAGCCGGGCCTCCGTCCCTGTGCCATTTGTCTCGTTGTCATTCGATTGCGGCTCAACCACCGGGCGCGCACGCTGGGCGTTCGGACAGTTCCGCCTCACCGGAACAGCGTGGCCGCGGTCACCCCGGTCTGGATGACGCCGTAGGCCAGCAGCACGACGATCAGGGCCCAGGAGACCAGCAGCCGCGCTGACCCGGGCGCCGGTCCGGTGGTGGCGACATCGACCTGGGTCCTGGTGGCCTTCGCCGGGCCGTCGGGCTGGTGGAACCGGGCCGCGACCGGCCGGATGAGCAGGTTGGCCACCACCCCCACGGCGAGGACCCCGACCATCGTCAGCAGCGCCGGGCGGTAGGCGGCCGCCGTGAGAGTGCCCGGCTTGCCCTGCGCGTCGAGGAAGCCGTTGATGATGAGCGGCCCCGCGACGCCGGCGGCCGACCAGGCGGTGAGGAGGCGCCCGTGGATCGCGCCGACCTGGAAGACGCCGAAGAGGTCACGCAGGTAGGCCGGCGCCGTCGCGAACCCACCGCCGTAGAACGACAGGATGACCGCGGCCAGGAGCACGAAGATCGCGGTGGCCGTCTGGCCGACGAGGGCCAGCACGACATAGAGGACGATCCCGCCGCCGAGGTAGACGACGTAGATCGGCTTCCGCCCGATGGTGTCGGACGCCGTGGACCAGACGAACCGGCCGGCCATGTTGAAGAGCGAGAGCAGGCCGACGAACCCGCCGGCGGCCGCGACGGCCACCGAGGACTTCCCGTCCGATCCGCGGAAGAAGTCCTGGATCATCGGGCTGGCCTGCTCGAGGATGCCGATGCCGGCGGTGACGTTGCAGAACAGCACGATCCACAGGCACCAGAACTGGGGGGTCCGGATCGCGTTGGCCGCCGACACGCTCTTGGTCGTCACGAGGGCCTTGGTCGGCGCCGAGCCCGGGTCGAACCCGTCGGGCGTCCAGCCGGTCGCCGGCACCCGGATGTTGGCGACCCCGAACATCATGATGACGAAGTAGCCGATGCCGAGGGTGACGAAGAGCAGGGTCAGGGCGTGCCCGCTGGCGATCGAGGTCGAGACCGACGGCCGGTATGCCGGGTCGTAGGCCGAGAGCAGCTGGCGCGACAACGGGCTCGCGACGAGCGCGCCGCCGCCGAAGCCCATGATCGCGAGACCGGTAGCGAGCCCCGGCCGGTCGGGGAACCACTTGATGAGGGTCGAGACGGGCGAGATGTAGCCGATGCCGAGCCCGATGCCGCCGATCACGCCGTAGCCGAGGTAGAGCAGCCAGAGCTGGGTCGTCGCGATGCCGATCGACCCGACGAGGAAGCCGAGGGCCCAGGCGCAGGCCGCCACGAACATCGCCTTGCGCGGACCGTTGCGCTCGACCCACGTCCCCATCACCGCCGCCGACAGGCCGAGCATGACGATGGCGATCGAGAAGATGACCCCGATCGCCGTCTGCGAGGCACCGAAGTGAGCGACGAGCGACGTCTTGTAGACGCTCGTCGCGTAGACCTGACCGATGCAGAGGTGCACGGCGAGCGCGGCCGGCGGGATCAGCCACCGGCTGTAGCCGGCCGGGGCGATCGTCCGACGCCGGTCGAGGAAGGCGAGGGGACCGGTCGCCTCCGGCGGACCACCCGACCTCTTCCGGTGGGCGGTGCGCGTGGGGTTGGTCGTGTCCTTGCTCATCGAGGGGTCTCCGTCCGGGGTGCCGGCAGGTCGGGGGTGACGCCGCAGCAGGGCGGACAACAGTGGCGTCTGTGCCGGTCACCGACGATATTAGAGCGCGGTACGCGGTTCGGCACCTGACCTGTCGTGCCGCCGATGTCCGGTATGGCCTACCCTCGCGTCTCATGACGGCAGGCATCGGCGAGCACGGCAGGCACAGGGCGGACGGGGCCTCCGGCCCGATCGACGGGTTCTGGGCCGTGATCCCGGCCGGCGGCGCCGGGACGCGGCTGTGGCCGGTGTCGCGCCGCACCTCCCCGAAGTTCCTCCACGACCTCACGGGGACCGGCCGGACCATGCTCCAGGGCACGTGGGACCGGCTCGCGCCCCTCGCCGAAGGGCGCGTCGTCGTCGTCACGGGGGAGGCACACGCCGAGGCCGTGCGGACGCAACTGCCGGACGCGTCCGACGTCATTGCCGAACCCAGCCCCCGCGACTCGATGCCCGCGATCGGTCTGGCGGCGGCGATCATCGAGCGGCGGGATCCCGACGCGGTGATCGGCTCGTTCGCCGCGGACCACGTCATCGACCAGGTCGACCTCTTCGACGCGGCAGTGCACGCTGCCGCAGCCGTCGCCCGGACCGGCAAGATCGTCACCATCGGGATCACCCCGACGGCTCCGTCCACCGCGTTCGGCTACATCCGCCAGGGCGACCTGCTCGGCATCGACGGCGCCGAGACGGCCTGTGCGGTCGAGGAGTTCGTCGAGAAGCCGGATGCGGCGACAGCCACCGAGTATCTCTCCGGTGGCGGCTTCTGGTGGAACGCCGGGATGTTCGTCGTCAAGGCCTCGGTGCTGCTCGACGCCCTGGCCCTTGAGCACCCCGCGATGGCGGCCTCGCTGCGTGCCATCGCGGCCGACCTCTCGACGCTCGGTGCGGTCTGGCCGACCTTGGACAAGATCGCCATCGACCACGCCGTCGCCGAACCGGCAGCAGCCGCAGGCCTGGTCGCGGTCGTGCCGGCCGCTTTCCGGTGGGACGACGTCGGTGACTTCGACTCCCTGGGCACGCTGCTGCCCGACGTCGAGGGCCGCCCGGGGGTCAAGGTCATCGGCGATGCCGGGTCGGTCGTGACGGTCGACGGCACCGGCATCGTGGTGCCGGGCAGCGGCCGGGTCGTCGCCCTCGTCGGCCTCGATGACGTCGTGGTGATCGACACTCCCGACGCGGTGCTCGTCATCGCGCGGGACCGCGCGCAGGACGTCAAGAAGGTCGTCGAGGCGCTCACCGCCGACGGTCGGACCCACCTCACCTGATTCCCCTTATCGGGTCGGGTGACCCGATAAAGGTGCGGCCCGTAGCCCGTGGCCGCGGTCGTGGGTTGGCGTCAGCTGCTGACGAGGTCGCGGCGTCGGAACGTCACGCCGGCGGCGAGGACGAGCGCGGCGGCCACCAGGGCGAGCGCGACGAGCGGCGCGCCCGGGACGCTGCCGCCGGGGACGACCGTGCCGTGCGAGAACGGCGAGAGGTCGACCAGACCGCGCGGGAAGCCGAAGAGCGGCCCGAGCTCCCCCACGACGAGGAAGGCCGCAAGCAGCGCCCACGCGACGACGACGACCTTGGGCAGGGCCCCGTAGACGACGAGCGCGAGCCCGACACAGACCCACACCGCGGGGATCGGCGCGAGGGCAGCTGGGAGCAGATGGCCCAGCGCCTTTCGGAGGCCGTTGAATTGGGACGCTCCACCGAGGGCGAGGCCGGCACCGACCACGAGGAGCAGCAGGGCGCTGCCACCCAGCGCGATGACCGCGTGACCTACGAGGAGCGCGCGTCGGCTGACGCTGGTCGCGAGCACCTGCTCGGTGTGCAGGTCGGTCTCCTCGGACTTCAGTCGCAGGGCGGCGGAGATGCCGTATGCCGCGGCTCCGATCGCCATGAAGCGCAGCTCGGTCGAGAGAAAGACGTCGCCGAGGCTGCCCGCGCTGCCGCCGAGCCTGGTGAGCATGTCGGCGACCTGGGGGCTGTCGACGAACGACGTGACGTTGCCGGCGATGCCCCCGAGGACGAGGCCGAAGATGGCGAAGCCGACGAGCCACCCGATGAGGAGCCCACGCTGCAGGCGCCAGGCGAGGGCGAACGGTGAACGCAGGGATGGCGTCCCCACGGCGGCACCCGGCCGGGTCGGGACGAGCCCGGCTCCGAGGTCACGGCGCTCGAGCAGGGCGAACGCCAGCCCGATCAGAGCGATCGTGAAGACCGCGGGGAGGAGCGCGACGATGAAGCGGTTCGCCCCGTAGACCTCGACCTTCTCGGCCCATCCGATCGGCGAGACCCAGGTCAACCAGCCCAGCTCGGCGCTGGTGTCCCCGACGGCGCGCACCAGATAGGTGACCCCCAGCGTCCCGATCGCGAATCCCGTGCAACCGCGCGCTGTTTCGGTGAGCTGGGCCGCGGCAGCGGTGACTCCGACGAAGGCCAGGCCGATGCCCGCCCATGCTGCCGCGAAGGCGAGGGAGCCGGTCAGACCGAGCCCGGCGCCGGCCATCGACAGCCCGGCGAGGAGCGAGGTGACGACGACCGTGACGCTGGCGACGAGGACCGCGGCCGTGAGCGGCGCCCGCCGGCCGACGACGCCCGCGCCGACGAGCTCGGTGAGGCCGGCCTCCTCCTCGCTGCGCGTGTGGCGTCGCACGAGGATGCAGGCCATCACGGCGAGGAAGATCCCACCGAGCACGAGGGTCTTGAGGGCGCCGATCGAGTCAGGGTTGTTCGGGTCGGCGATGGGGCCGTACATCCCGACGATGGCCGGGCTGAGCGCCGCCGCCCTGGCCGCCTCGACGGCTTTGGCGGGGTCGGGGTAGAGCGCGATGGTGGAGCTCGCCGACCCGCCGGCCAGCGCGACGAGCGCGAGAACCCAGACGGGGACGAGGATCCGGTCGCGGCGCAAGGCGAGCCGCACGAGGGTGCCGGTCGCGGCATACCCGCTCATGCCCGTGCCTCTGCCGCCTGGTCGGTGAGCGCTGAGCCGCGGCGGTACTGGTCCATGAACAGCTCCTCGAGCGAAGGCGGCTGCGAGGTGAGGCTGCGTATGCCGTGTGGCCCGAGCCGGGCCAGCAGGTCGCCGAGGTGTGTGGTCTCCACCGAGCACGTCAGTCGGTCGCCCTCGAGGCGGGCGGCCGTGACTCCCGGAAACGCTGAGATCTCCTGCAGCACAGGTGGATCGGCGAGCACGGCATCGATCCCCGTGCGGGTGAGGTGGCGCAGGTCGGCGAGCGTGCCGGTCTCGACGTTGCGCCCGGCGCGGATGATGCTCAGCCGGTCGCAGAGTGCCTCGACCTCGCTGAGGATGTGGCTCGAGAGGAGTACCGTGCGGCCCTCCGCGCGGACCGCTTGGATCTCCTCGCGGAAGATCGCTTCCATGAGCGGGTCGAGGCCAGAGGTGGGTTCGTCGAGGACGAGTAGGTCGACGTCGGAGGAGAGGGCGGCGACGAGGGCGACTTTCTGCCGGTTGCCCTTGGAGTAGGTGCGGCCCTTCTTGGTGGGGTCGAGCCCGAAGCGCTCGACGAGGGCGGTGCGCTTGGTGGCGTTGAGGCCGCCGCGGAGCCGGCCGAGGAGGTCGATGACCTCGCCGCCGGAGAGGGTGGGCCAGAGCGTGACGTCACCGGGCACGTAGGCGAGGCGGCGGTGGAGGGACTCGACGTCGGTCCACGGGTTGCCGCCGAGGAGGATGACCGAGCCGCTGTCGGCGCGCAGCAGCCCGAGGAGGATGCGCAGGGTCGTGGACTTGCCGGCGCCGTTGGGGCCGAGGAAGCCGTGGACCTCGCCGGTCCCGACCTCGAGGTCGAGGCCGTCGAGGGCGACGGACGAGCCGAAGGACTTGTGGAGGTCGCGGATCTCGATCGCAGCACTCATGACATCAACGTACACAGTGTTCAGAAGAAACTGAATACTCTAAACTCCTGACATGCCCCGACGTCCAGCGAAACCCCCGGCGACCACGTCCGCCCCAGCGTCCGTGGACCCCACCGCCGTGGCCGCGTTCGTCGAGCGGCTCGGGTCGGCGTTCACCGACGCCGGCTTCCCGCGCCTGCCGGCCCGGGTCTTCTCCTCGCTGCTCGCGACGGAGGACGGCCGGATGACGGCGACCGATCTCGTGGAGGCGCTCGAGGTCAGCCCGGCGGCGATCTCCGGGGCCGTCAACTACCTCGCGAGCGTCCACCTCATCCACCGTGGGCGCGAGCGCGGGAGCCGGCGTGATGTCTACGTCGTGCGCGACGACGTCTGGCACGACATGATGCTCAACTCCGGGCGCATCTACGACCCCTTCATCCGGGCCCTGGCCGACGGGGTGGCGACCGTGGGTGGCGACTCGACGCGGGCTGGCGCCCGACTGGCCCTGTCGGTGGAGTTCCTCGAGTTCGTGTCGGTGGAGGTCGCCGGTATCGCGAGCCGGTGGGAGGAGCGACGGTCCGCGTCAGTGTGAAGCCGCCCTTGTGCCGCGAGTCACGGTGTCGTGATTGCCTGCTCCAGCGTCCGGGCCGGGTGACCGGTGAGCCGGAGGACGTCGTCGGTGACCCGCGCGACCTCGCTGTCGCGGATGGAGGTGTAGGTCGAGACCCAGGCGTCGAGCTGCCACTGCTCCTGCGACCAGACGCGGCGGGACGCGTAGGCCTCCTCGACGGTCTCGTTGTGGAAGGTGTAGCTGCGGCCGAGGACGATGGACATCCGGGCGGCGGCCTCGGTCAGACTGACGGCCTCCGGCCCCGATAGCTCGTAGGTGGCGCCGACGTGAGCAGCGTTGTCGCGCAGGACAACTGCGGCGACGTCGGCGACGTCGTCCCGGGCCACCGCCGCGACCCGTCCGTCGCCGGCGGGCCCGCGGATGACGCCGTCCTCGCCGGCGAACACCGGGAAGAAGTCGCTGTAGAAGTTGTCACGCAGGAGGGTGAACGGCATACCGGTCTCGCGGATGGCGGCCTCGGCGTCGGCGTGGTCGCGCCCGAGGGTGAAGGCCGCGTCGGGGGAGGCGCCGAAGAAGCTGGTGTAGACGAGGTGGCCGACCCCGGCGTCGGCGGCCGCGGCAATGAAGGTGCGGTGCTGCGCGCGCCGGACGGGCGACTCGGCCGCCGAGACCATGAAGAGGACGTCGACCCCGCGCAGTGCGGCGACGGTGGCGTCGTGGTCGTCGTAGCTCGCCACGACGACCTGCCTGCCGGCGATCTGCTCAGGCGTCAGTCGGGAGGGGTCGCGGGCCACGAGGCGGGAGACGTCGGGGCCGAGCAGCCGGGCGACCCGGCCCCCGAGCCGGCCGGTGGCCCCGGTGAGGGCGAGCGTCGTCATGCCCTCATCCTGCTCTCCGGCACGGGCGCGGCATACCAGCGCGGGGGCTTGACCCCTGTGCCTCAGCGAAAAGTAGGTCAGCTCCGGGCCATGACGATGTGTGGGACTTGCCACAGCACGAGGCACGATGAGCTCTGGACAACCTGGTGCGGGGCTGTGATCCGATGGAAAGGCGGCGGGAGATCCGCCACGGCCCGGATTCCCGGGCCGACCTCGAGCTGAAACGGATGGTTCGTCTTGCCCACCACGTCCCACAGTCCTGTCGACCGCACCGGTGCGACCCCCGTTCGTCGACGTCGCTTCGGCCTGGGTGCCGCAGCGGTCGCCGTCGTCGGCGGCCTGGTCGGCGTGCTCCCGGCCGCGCCCGCATCGGCCGTCACCTGTTCGTCGATCGACGTCGTCTTCGCTCGCGGCACCGGTGAGCGGCAGGGCCTGGGAAGCGTCGGTGGCCCCTTCACCTCGGACGTGACGTCGGACCTGTCCGGGCGCAGCGTCTCGTCCTACGCGGTCGTCTACGCGGCCGCCACCAACCAGTCCAGTGCCGGAGCGGGATCCACCGACCTGGTCAACCACGTGCAGTCGGTCGCGGCGTCCTGCCCCGGCACGCGGTTCGTGCTGGGCGGCTACTCCCAGGGCGCGACGGTCGTCGACAAGGCGCTCGGCCTCCAGACCACCACCGGGGGAGCCGGCACCGTCCTTCCCAGTGCTCTCGCGCCGAAGGTCGCGGCCATCGTCGTGTTCGGCAACCCGCTGGGCCTGCAGCGACAGACCATCGAGACGGCCAGTGCCACCTACGGGGCGCGGGCCAAGTCCTACTGCAACACCGGTGACCCGGTCTGCGGCAACGGCAACAACTTCGCCGCCCACCTGCAGTACGTCTCCAACGGCAGCGCGGCGGCAGGCGCCCAGTTCGCGGCCACCAAGGTCACCGCCGGCTGATTCACCTCGGCGCGGCCGGGGACGGCGGTCGGACGCTCAGGGGACTGTCGACCGGCAGGTGTCCGGTATCAGACGAGGACGGCGGGACGAACCAGACTCGTGCCGGTCCTGCGTCCCCGGCGCTGCGCTTGCGCCTTCTGGAGCGAGACGGCGTCGCGGATCATGGAGGTGACAAGGCCGGGTTCGAACATCACCATCTCCCAGGTGAATCGGAGCACCAGCCAGTCGTCGAGGACGAGCCAGTCGTAGCGGCGGCAATCGCGGTCGAAGCCCTTGCGGGCGGCGTGGAACTCGAAGCTGTCGGCCTCGAGGACGATCCGCAGGTCCTCGTCGCCGAGATCGACCCGGATCCGTCCGCCGCTCGTCAGCCGGATGCGGTACTGCGGCTGTGCGGCGAGACCGGGCACCGAGGTCGCGATCGAACGCAGCACCGACTCGAAGGGGTTGGCCGCCCGGGCGTCACCCGCGGTCAGCACGGCAAGCACGCGTCGTCGACCGCGGTCGGGAAGGGATGCCGTGGTTGCTCGGATCTCTCTGTGCCGCAACCCAGTTCGCAGCGCCGAGTCGACAACGGCCAACGCCTCGTCGAAGGGCAGGTCCAAACAGCAGTCGACCACCGTCCGGGCGCGGGAGGTCACCCAGCCGTCGACCACCTCGGCCGGCTCGAGGTCGCGGTAGTGGAGGACGGCCGAGAGTTCGCTGTTGATACGCCGCTTGTATCGGATCGTCAGGTGGGGCAGCGGGGGCGTGGCCTTGACCGGCCAGCACCAGTGCGCAGCCGCGCTCGTGTGGCTGACGACGGCCGTGAGGCGAGATGCCGCACGCCGCGCCTCGTCGGCGGTGGGCAGCACGTATCGGCCGGTAGCGGTCCGCACGATCGTGCCGGCGTCCAGGGCCGCGCCGATCCGCCGCCAGTGGACGACCTGTCGCAGCTGCCGCCATGTCGCGACGCCGCCGAGGCGGGTCAGCACGTCGACGGGATCCATCCGTCGAGCCTGCCGTATGCCGCGCCCACGGCCCGGAAGTTCTCCACAGGGGACGCAGGACCGGCGCGTGCCTGGTTTGCGCCGGCGACTGGGTCACATTCCGGACTCGTGCCGGTCCTGCGTCCCTCGTCCCCACCCGTCGGTATGCCGCGTCAGGCCGGCCGGGCGCCCACGTCCGCGGCGACGGTGCTGCCGGCGGCTACCCCGGCGGTCAGGGCGGCAGCGGGGGAGCCGCCGGCGAGCCAGCTCGCGAGGAGCCCGGCGTTGAAGGCGTCGCCGGCTCCGGTGGAGTCGATGCAGGTGATGGCCGGGGCGTCGACGTGCTCGTCGCCGGTCGCGGTGAACCACCGGGCGCCGGCAGCGCCGTAGGTGACGACGACCGTGCCGACGTGCTCCAACGCCACCTCGGTCCCGCCCAGCGCCTCGATCTCGATCTCGTTCGGCAGCAACAGATCCACCCCGTCGACCCAACCGAGAAAGGCCTCGGGGCCGACCGCGGTCACGAGCTCGGCGGCCTGCGGGTCGACCGACGTCGTCCAACCGCGCTCGCGCGCCCCGGCGAGGGCGGCGAGCCCGGCTTCGCGCGACGACGGGTCGAAGAGGACGTAGCCGCTCAGGTGCAGGTGGGCCGGTCCGAGCGCCGCCGCGTCGAGGTCGACGTCGGCCGCGCCGAACGCCTTGTTGGCGCCGCGGTCGGACAGCATCGTCCGCTCGCCGGCATCGTCGACCAGGACGACGACCACGCAGGTCGGGAGCACCTCATCGACCGCAAAGATACAACGAACACCCAAGCGCTCCAACGCTCCTCGTGCTGCCGCACCCGTCTGGTCGGCACCGATCCGCGCGACGAGAGCGACATCGACGCCGTGCCGCGCGAGCCAGGCAGCGGTGTTGCCACCGGCGCCCCCCGGCACCAGTCTTATGTCGGAGGGCGACTCGCCGCCGGGCACGAGCGGCATACGCGGGCGGGTGAGCACGTCGATGCCGACGTCGCCCACGACCACGACCGGCCGGCTCGCCGACACCGGTGTCACCGGTCCTCCGCCTCCAGCTCCGCGAGCTCGACCGCGACCTCACCGGCGAGCGCGGCGTTGGACAGCACCAGCTCGACGTTGGCGCGCAGGCTCTCGCCACCGGAGCTGCTGTGGAAGAACTCCAGGAGCCGCGGCGTGACGTCCTTGCCGGTGACCCCCTCGCGGGCCAGGAGCGCGAGACCCTCGGCGACGAGCCGGTCGTGCAGCAGGGGGTCGACCTGCCGCCCCTCGGGTAGGGGATTGGCGAGCACGACGCCGGCAGAGTCGGTTCCGAGCAGCCGACGGGCGTGCGCGACTGCCGCGGCCTGTGCCGCGGAGTCGACCACCCACGGAGTCCGGTGGCCGGAGTCGGTGAGGTAGAAGCCGGGGAAGCGCGCGGTGCGGTAACCGAGGACGGGCACCGAGAGCGACTCGAGCATCTCGAGGGTGGCGGCGACGTCGAGGATCGACTTGACGCCGGCGCACACGACGAGCACCGGTGTCCTGGCGAGGGCCCCGAGATCTGCGGAGACGTCGAAGGTCTCCGCCGCGCCGCGGTGCACCCCACCGAGGCCGCCGGTGGCGAAGACCCGGATGCCGGCCCGGTGGGCGAGCGCCGCTGTCGAGGCGACCGTCGTCGCTCCCGTGCGCTTGAGCGCGACGGCCACCCCGACGTCGCGGATGCTCAGCTTGAGGACGTCGTCCTCGTGGCAGATCCGGTCGAGGTCGTCGTCGTCGAGGCCGATGTGCACAGCCCCGTCGAGCACGGCGATCGTCGCGGGCACAGATCCCGCGCCGCGGACCGCGTCCTCGATCTCGTCGGCGATCCGGCGGTTGTCGCCGCGGGGGAGGCCGTGAGCGAGGATCGTGCTCTCGAGCGCGACGACGCCGCGACCCTCGGCGAGGGCCTGGGCGACCTCGGCATGGACGAGGAAGGGGGCAGCGGCGACAGGGCTGGACATGCGCCGAGTATGCCGTGGAGCTGCCAGTCGTCGAAGCCGGTCACGTGTCCCCGTCGCCGAGTCCCAGGCCATCAGCACCGCCTCCCACTGACACCACCACCTCCGGCTCCGAGCGGGCGGTCCACCCCCGACTAACATCGAAAGCGTGACCCGCCCGCACCCGAGCCCCGCCGTGCCGACGACGTTCGAGGCCCTGGAGAGCGAGCTGATCGCCTTTCGCCGCGACCTGCACGCCCACCCCGAGCTGTCGCGCCGCGAGCACCGGACGACCGCCGCCGTCGCCGACCGGCTCGAGGCGGCGGGGTTCGCCGTCCGGCTGCTGCCGGTCTCGGGTCTGGTCGCCGACCTGGGGGCCGAGCACCCGGCATACCGGGTGGCGCTTCGGGCCGACCTCGACGCGCTGCCCGTGCCCGAGGCCACCGGCCTGCCCTTCACCTCGACCGTCAGCGGCGTCTGCCACGCCTGCGGCCACGACGTCCACACGAGTGCCGTCCTCGGCGCCGGCCTCCTCCTCAAGGCCCGCGAGGGCGAGCTGCTCGCCCGTGGCCTCGGCGTCCGCCTGGTCTTCCAGCCCGCCGAGGAGGTCATCCCCGGTGGGGCGCACGACGTCATGGAGGCGGGTGGTCTCGACGGCGTCGACCGGATCCTCGCCGTCCACTGCGACCCGACGATCGCCGTGGGGTCGGTCGGCCTCAAGGTCGGCGCCGTCACCGCCGCCGCCGACTCCGTCGAGGTCACGCTCACCGGTCGCGGTGGCCACACCTCGCGGCCGCACCTCACGCAGGACCTCACCTACGCGCTGGCCAAGGTCGTCACCGACGTGCCTGCCGCCCTGTCCCGCCGACTCGACCCGCGGGCCGGGGTCGCGCTGGTCTGGGGCAGCGTCCACGCCGGCGGCGCGGGCAACGTGATCCCCTCGATCGGCACGGCGACCGGCACCCTGCGGATGCTCGACGCCGAGGTGTGGAAGACGTCGGGCCCGATCCTCGAGCAGCTGATCCACGCCGTCGTCGCCCCCTATGCCGTGACCGCGCACGTCAAGCACGTGCCCGGCGTGCCGCCGGTGGTCAACGAGGGTCATGCGATCGAGGCGTTGCGGGCCGGCGTCCTCTCGGCCGGGGCGCTCGAGACCCCCACCGCGCAGTCCCTCGGAGGCGAGGACTTCGCGTGGTACCTCAGCTCCGTCCCCGGGGCCATGGCCCGGCTCGGCACCCGCACCCCCGGTGGGCGGACCTACGACCTCCACCAGGGCGACGTCGTCATCGACGAGCGCGCGATCGGGATCGGTGCGAAGGTCCTGGCGGGCGCCGCGCTCGCTGGCGGGACCCGCTGAGCCGTCCCGGTCGGCCGCCCGGGCGTGCGTGACAGACCTTCGGTCGCGGATCGGTAACGGTTGACCCCCGACCCCTCCGCAACTGTCCACGTAGTGGACACCGGGACGCTATGGTGCCGTCGTGGCGGCTCAGTGACGCCCCGAATATTCCGGGACCCAGAAGAGGAGAGCGCCGTGCGTTCATCGTTGAAGATCGTGGCGGGTGTCGCCGTGGCCGGGCTCGCCCTGGCCGGGTGCGGCAGCAAGCCGACTGACACCGCAGGCAGTGGCGCGTCGGCGACGGCCGCCGGCGCGAAGGTCAAGGCCTGCATCGTCCTCGACACCGGGGGCGTCGACGACAAGTCCTTCAACCAGTCCGCCTGGCAGGGCATGCAGGACGCGGCGAAGAAGGACCCTGCTCTCGAGGTCTCCTACATCCAGTCCCAGGGCAACTCGGACTACGAGCCCAACCTCACCAACAGCGTGAAGAACGGCTGCAAGGCGATCGTCTCCGTCGGCTTCAACCTCGCCGACGCGACGAAGAAGGTGGCGATGGCCAACCCGACGGTGCCGTTCGCCATCGTCGACTCCGGGTCCAACGCACCCAACGTCTACGGCATGAAGTTCGAGACGGCACAGTCCGGTTTCCAGGCCGGCTACCTCGCGGCCGGGCTCACCAAGACGGGCAAGGTCGGCACGTTCGGCGGCACGCTGCTCCCGCAGGCGGTGACCGACTACATGGATGGCTACCTCGACGGGGTGAACTACTACAACCAGCAGAAGGGCAAGACCGTCCAGGTCCTCGGCTGGAACGGCAAGACCGGCACGGCCGTCAGCCCGGACCCCAGCAAGGGCTTCAACGACAAGGGCACGGGTCGCTCCATCACCCAGCAGATGTTCCGCGCCGGCGCCGACGTCATCTTCCCGGTCGCGGGCGCCTCGGGGGAGGGTGCGCTGACGGAGGCCGAGGCCCAGGGCGGCAAGCTGACCATCTTCTGGGTCGACTTCCCGGGCTGCACCTTCTACCCGCAGGATTGCCCCAACATCGCGACGAGCGTGCTGAAGGGCATCCCCGATCGGATCGGCGCGTTCCTGGAGGGCGTCAAGTCCGGCAAGCCCCTCACCGGCACCTTCGACGGGACGCTGGCGAACGGCGGCACGGGCATCGACGGCTTCAACCAGTTCGACGCGAAGATCCCCGCCGATCTCAAGAGCGAGATCGCCACCATCAAGACGAAGATCATCTCCGGGGAGATCAAGCCGGCCACCCCCGGTCGCGGCTGATCCTGGACCAACCTCGGGCGAAGGCTCCTCCGCCGGTATGCCGCCTCGCCGTCACGTTCGCCTCGTCGCCCGTCCGGGCGGCGGGGCGAACGTGTCCTCCGACCCCCGTTCTGTGAGAGGTTGCACCCATGAGGCTGGAGCTCCGGGGCATCACGAAACGATTCGGAGCCCTCGTCGCGAACGACGCCATCGACCTCGTCGTCGAGCCGGCCGAGATCCATGGTCTGCTCGGGGAGAACGGCGCCGGCAAGAGCACGCTGATGAACGTGCTCTACGGGCTCTATGCACCGGACGAGGGCCAGATCGTCATCGACGGGAAGGCGGCGGTCTTCGCCGGCCCCGGTGACGCGATGGCTGCGGGCATCGGCATGGTGCACCAGCACTTCATGCTCATTCCCGTGTTCACGGTCCTGGAGAACATCATGCTGGGGCACGAGCGCTCCCGGGCCGGGCTCCTCGACGAGGCCGCCGCCCGCGCGGAGCTGGTGGAGGTGGCCGGCCGATACCACCTCGAGGTCGACCCCGACGCGCGGGTCGGGGAGCTCCCCGTCGGACTCCAGCAGCGGGTCGAGATCCTCAAGGCGATCATCCGCGGCTGCGACCTGCTCGTGCTCGACGAGCCGACCGCCGTCCTCACCCCGCCCGAGATCCAGGGCCTCTTCAGCATCATGCGCGAGCTGCGCGACCGCGGCACCTCGATCGTCATCATCACCCACAAGCTCAAGGAGATCCGGGCCATCGCCGACCGGGTCACCGTGATCCGTCGTGGCGCCGTCGTCGGCGAGGCCCTGCCCACCGACTCCGAGCAGACCCTGGCCTCGATGATGGTCGGCCGACCGGTGCTCCTGCGCGTCGACAAGCGGCCGGCGGCACCCGCGGAGGCCGTCCTCGAGGTCACCGACCTGCGTCTGGTCCAGCCCGACGGCCACGTGCCCGTGGACGGCGTCGACCTCACGGTCCGCCGGGGCGAGATCGTGGCGCTCGCGGGTGTCCAGGGCAACGGCCAGAGCGAGCTCACCGAGATCATCGTCGGGCTCGAGAAGCCGACGTCGGGGACGGTGCGGTTCAAGGGCGGCGTCGCCACGACGACCGACATCCACTCGATGCTCGACCAGGGCCTGGGCTACGCGCCCGAGGACCGCAGCCTCGACGGGCTGGTGGCCGATTTCACCATCGCCGAGAACCTCGTCCTCGACGTCGTCTCGAAGGCGCCCTTCTCCCACTCCGGTCGGCTCGACCTCGAAGCCATCCAGGACAACGCCGGGGCCAAGATCGCCGAGTTCGACGTGCGCACCCCGTCTCCCACCGCCACCGCGTCGACGTTGTCGGGAGGAAACCAGCAGAAGGTCGTCCTCGCGCGCGAGATGTCGCGCGACCTCGACCTGCTCGTCCTGGCCCAACCCACCCGAGGACTCGACGTCGGGTCGATCGAGTTCGTCCACCGTCGGGTCATCGAGGCGCGTGACGCGGGGGCCGGGGTGCTCCTCGTCTCCTCCGAGCTCGACGAGGTCCTCAGCCTCGCGGACCGCATCCTCGTCATCTACCGCGGGGGGATCATCGCCGAGTTCCCGGCCGGCTCGTCGGCCGACGAGGTCGGGCTCGCCATGGCCGGCACGACGGCCGGCTCGGCGCCCGCCGCTCCCTTCCCCTCCGAGAGCGAGGCTTCATGAGCACGTCGACCACACCGGCCGCCGCCCCCGAGGTGGCCGAGCCGCCGGTCAAGTCCTCGACTCCGGCCGCCCCGGCGGGGTCGTCGGTGTGGCGCGAGATCCTGACCGGGCTGCTGGCCGTCGTGCTCGCCCTCGTGGTCGCCGCGGTCATCATCTGTCTCGCCGATCCGGCGGTCCGCGCGGCCGCGGCATACTTCTTCGCCTCACCGGGCGACCTGTTCGCGGCGGCGTGGCACGCCGTCGGCCCGGCCTACGGCTGGCTCTTCCGCGGTTCCATCGTCGACCCGGCGACGTTCTCGTCGGGGAGCGCGACGGAGATCCTCGGCTCGATCTCCGAGACCCTCGTGTATGCCGGCCCCGTCACCCTCGCCGGTCTGTCGGTCGCGATCGCCTTCCGCTCCGGCCTGTTCAACATCGGCGGCCAGGGCCAGGTCGTCATCGGGGCGGCAACGGCGGGTTTCGTCGGTTTCACCCTCGACCTGCCGTGGCCCATCCAGGTGCCCCTCGTGCTGCTCGCCGGGATGATCGGCGGCGCGGTCTGGGGCGGCATCGCGGGCGGGCTCAAGGCGCGCACCGGCGCCCACGAGGTCATCACGACGATCATGCTCAACTACATCGGCGTCAACGTCCTCGCGCTGCTGCTGTCGGTGCGCTGGTTCCAGGCGCCCCCGTTCACCGACGCGATCTCACGAACGGTCAACCCCGGAACCAAGTATCCGCGCCTGTTCGGCAGCTCGCTGCGCGCCAACATCGGCATCCTCGTCGTCGTCGCCCTGTGCGTGGTCGTCTGGTACATCCTCGAACGGACCACCCTCGGGTTCCGCCTCCGCGCGATCGGCATCAACCCGGCTGCCGCCCGCACGGCCGGGATGTCCGTCGGTGGAGGCGCGGTCTGGGCCATGGTCCTCGCCGGAGCCCTCTGCGGGGCAGCAGGTGCCGCCCAGATCATGGGACCGAGCGACCAGGTCGTCGGGGGCATCGACAACGGCGTCGGGTTCGACGGCATCACCGTCGCGCTGCTCGGCCGGGGGAAGCCGGCCGGCGTCCTCGCCGCAGGACTCCTCTTCGGCGCGCTGCGCGCGGGTGGGCAACGGATGGCCTCCCAGACCGGGACCCCGGTCGACCTCGTCTCGGTGGTGCAGGCACTGACGGTGCTCTTCATCGCCGCGCCGGCCCTGATCCGGACGGTCTTCCGGATGCGGGCCGAGGGCAGCAGCCTCGGCCAGACCGCCGCGAAGGGGTGGTGACGATGACGCTCGAGCTGACTCCCGAGGAGACCCGGGTCCCCGTCGTCGAGGCTCCCCGGCCCGTCCGCAACCTCGCGATCGGAACGGGTTCGTGCGCGGTCCTCTGCCTCCTGCTCGGTCTGGGCGCCGGAGACTCCGGCCGGTCCAGCCTGCGCCTGAACTCACCCGGCGACTACGTCTCGATCCCCCTGATCACCGTCCCGACCACCCTGACCGCGATCGTGCTCGCCGTCCTCGTCGCGGCCGTCACGGCATACCTCGTCGCCCGTCGTCCTGCGGGGCGGGTGCGGGCCCTGTGCACGTGGTTCGCCGTCGTCGCCGTCATCCTCGCCTTCCTGCTCTGGGCGGCGAGCGGCGACCCCAACGCCCAGCTCGACGCCGTGGGGCTGCTCCAGGCGACCATCTTCCTGGCCGTGCCCATCGTCCTCGGCGCGATGGCCGGCACCGTGTCCGAGCGCAGCGGCATCGTCAACGTCGCCATCGAGGGCCAGATGCTCGGGGCCGCCTTCCTCGCCGCGCTCGTGGGCACGGTCGCGCACAGCCTCGTCGCCGGCACGATCGCCGGGGTCGTCGCCGGCGTCCTCGTCGGCGCCCTGCTCGGCACGTTCGCGATCCGCTACCAGGTCAACCAGGTGGTGCTCGGGGTCGTCATCAACCTCCTCGTCCTCGGCCTCACGACCTACCTCTACTCCCGGCTGCTCCAGCAGGACTCCGCCGGCCTCAACCAGCCGGGCACCGTCCAGCCGCTCACCATCCCGGTGCTGTCGAGGATCCCGATCATCGGTCCGGTGCTGTTCGAGGCCAATCTCCTGGTCTACCTCGCCGTCGTCGTGGTCGTCGTCCTCAACCTGATGCTGTTCCGCAGCCGGTGGGGCCTGCGGACGAGGGCGGTCGGCGAGCACCCGCGGGCCGCGGACACCCTGGGCATCAACGTCACCCGGCTGCGGTTCCGCAACTCGCTCCTCGCCGGCGGCATCGCCGGGCTCGCCGGTGCCTACGTGAGCATCGGGTCCGTGGGGGGGTTCGGCATCAACATGACGGCCGGCCGCGGCTTCATCGCCCTCGCCGCCGTCATCTTCGGGCGCTGGACCCCGCTCGGGGCGATGGGTGCGGCGATCCTCTTCGCTTTCACGTCCGCGCTGAACACCGCGCTCTCCTTCATCGGGACACCGCTGAGCATCCCGTCCCAGATCCTCGGGTCCCTGCCCTACCTCGTCACCCTGCTCGTCGTCGCCGGTGTCGTCGGTCGCAGCCAGTCGCCCGCCGCCGACGGCGTGCCCTACTCGGGCCGATGAGGATGCCGACGTGACGCGGTCGGACCAGATCGACTGGGCTGCCCTGCGAGACAAGGCGATCGAGGCGATGCTCCAGGCTTATGCTCCCTACTCCCACTTCCCGGTCGGCGTCGCCGGCCTCGTCGACGACGGGCGGGTCGTCGTCGGCTGCAACGTCGAGAACGCGGCATACGGGGTGACCCTCTGCGCGGAGTGCGGCATGGTGTCGCAGCTGCACGTGACGGGCGGCGGCCGGCTCGTCGCCGTCGCGTGCGTCGGAGGGGATGGCGAGCCGCTGATGCCCTGCGGGAGGTGCCGGCAGCTGCTGTGGGAGAACGGTGGGCCCGACTGCCTGCTGCAGACCCCCGAGGGTGTGCGGACGATGGCGGACGTGCTGCCGCAGGCCTTCGGGGCGGACGACCTCGACGCGGCCGGCCGACGGCGGCCTCCGCCGGCCTGACCCCTTCCCGACAGGGCAGGTCCGGCCTGAGCTGTCCGACTCCTGAGGGAGCCGAACAGCCGGTTCGGTCGTCCCACCGGTGGTCATACACTGGGACGTCGTGCCCGGTGGGTCCGCACCGGGCGCACTCGGACGTCCATTCCAGGGGGAAGGAACCACGATATGAGCACGCCTCCGGGGCCGGCAGGGCCTGCGCTGCCGCCCCCACCGTCCACGCGCTTCCCCAAGGGGGGCAGCGCCACGCGTCGGCGTCCGGCGATGATCGGGCTCGCGGTGCTGCTCATCGTGGGCGGCGCAGCCGTGGCCGGGCTGCTCGCGGTGCGGATCGACAGCCGTGAGCCGGTGCTCGTCGCGTCGCACGCCATCGCCGTCGGCCAACCCATCACCGCCGACGACCTCGCGGTGCAGCGGGTCGCCGGGGACGGGCTCTCCGTCCTCCCGGCCACCACGGCGAACAGCCTGATCGGCTCCTTCGCGTCGCAGAACATCCCCCAGGGTCGTCTGCTCGACCAGCAGATGTTCACCAGCCAGGGATTCCTCAGGAAGGGCGTGGTCGCCGTCGGTGTGGCGATCGGTTCCGGTCGGATGCCGGCAAGCGGTCTCTCCACGGGCGACACGGTCGAGGTCGTGCAGGTCGTCGAGGGCAAAGCCACGGTCCTCGTCGAGAACGCGGTCGTGTCGCGCGGCCCCTCGGCCGATGCGAGCGCGGGCGGCGGGTCCTTCCTCGGTGGTGGTGGGTCGTCGGCGGGCTCGTCCAACGGTGGGATCGCCACCCTCATCGTGACGCCCGACGTCGCGCCAGCCGTCGCAGCGGCGTCGGCCGCCAACCAGATCGCGGTCATCCTCATCACGCGTGGCGGCAGCTGACGTGGCGTTGTTCTCCGTCTGCACGGCGAAGGGCTCACCGGGGGTCAGCACCGTCGCAGCCGCCATGGCGATGACCTGGGACCGCCCGACCCTGCTGGCCGACCTCGACACCTCGGGCGGAGACATGGCGATCCGCTACCGCGACGAGCAGTCGCGTCCGCTGCTCGCGGACCGGGGGCTGATGTCCCTCGCGTCGTCGTTGCGACGGGGGACCGAGGGGGGATCGGTCGAGCCGCACGTGCAGCGCATCGCCGGCGGGCCGGCGGTGCTCGCCGGGGTCACCCGACCGGAGCAGGTCGCCGCGCTGGGAGCGAGCTGGCAGCACATCGCCGTAGCCCTCGCGGCCATCGCCGAGGTCGACGTCATCGCCGACTGCGGCCGGATCGTGCCGCAGACCGCCGTGATGCCGGTCCTCGCGGCGTCGAGCGCCGTCCTCGTGCTCACCCGACCCACGGTCGAGGAGCTCTACCACCTGCGCGAGCGGCTGTCGGGGATCATCGAGCAGCTGACCGCGCGCGAGGCCCTCGGTGTCCCCATCGGCGTGGCGGTCGTCACGGACGAGCGCGACCGCGCCAGCACCGGTGAGATCCATCGGATCCTCGACCAGGCGCGCCTCGATGTCAGCGTGGTCGGCCAGATCGCCGTCGACTCCAAGGCGGCCGGCCGGATGCGCTACTCGCTCGAGGCGTTGCCGACGAAGTCGCTGTTCGTGCGGTCCGTGGCCGCGGTCGGGCAGTCCCTGCGGGACCTCGCTGCGCGCCGCGCCGCGCAGCTCGCCTGAGGTCGACCGCCCCACGTCCACGACAGCCAGTCAGTCCCGACCAGGAAACGAGAGAGGAGAGCACGATGGACCAGCTGATCGTCCGGCGACTCCGTGAAGAGGTCGCCGACACCCTGACCCGGCAACGGCGTGAGGACTCCGCCGCCGGTGTCGGGCTGATGAACGCCGAGGACGAGCGCCAGTTCGCCCGCGCCGTCATCGCGCGCACCCTCGAGTCCTACGCGCGCACCGAGATGGCGGGCGGCCGCACGCCTCCGACGCTCGAGGACGAGGCCGAGCTGTCCGAAGGCATCCACGCCGCGCTCTTCGGGGTCGGCCGGCTGCAGCCGCTGCTCGACGACCCGATGGTCGAGAACATCGACATCAACGGCTGCGACCAGATCTTCGTCGGCTTCGCGGACGGCCACGAGGAGCGCCCGGCGCCGATCGCCGACAACGACGAAGAGCTCATCGAGCTGGTGCAGGTGCTCGCGGCATACTCCGGGCTCTCGAGCCGTCCGTTCGACACCTCGAACCCCCAGCTCGACCTGCGGCTGCCGGACGGCAGCCGGCTGTCGGCGGTCATGGGCGTGACCGCGCGGCCGGCCCTCTCCATCCGCCGCGCCCGCCTCAGCCGCGTCTCGCTCGACGACCTCGTCCGCAACGGCTCGATGACCCTCGAGATCGCCGAGTTCCTCTCGGCCGCGGTCCGGGCCCGGAAGAACATCATGATCGCGGGCGCCACCAACGCCGGCAAGACCACCCTGCTGCGGGCCCTGGCCAACGAGATCCCCCCGTCGGAGCGGCTGATCACCGTCGAGCGTGCCCTCGAGCTCGGGCTCGGGGAATACGAGGACCTGCACCCCAACGTCGTCTCCCTCGAGGAGCGGCTGCCCAACTCCGAGGGCCAGGGGTTCATCGGGATGGCCGAGCTGGTCCGCCGCTCGCTGCGGATGAACCCCAGCCGGGTCATCGTCGGCGAGGTGCTCGGCGACGAGATCGTGACGATGCTCAATGCGATGAGCCAGGGCAACGACGGGTCGCTCTCGACGATCCACGCCAACAGCTCGCTCGAGGTCTTCAACCGCATCTGCACCTACGCCATCCAGTCGGCCGAGCGGCTCCCGGCCGACGCGGCGAGCATGCTCATCGCGGGGGCGATCGACTTCGTCCTCTTCGTCGAGCGGATCAACTCCTTCGAGTCGGGCGGTGGCCTCCGCCGGGTCGTCACCTCCATCCGCGAGGTCAACGGCGTCGACGAGCGCGTCCTGTCGAGCGAGGTGTTCGCCCTGGGACCCGACGGCGAGGCCCATCCCGCGGCGGCGATCTCGTGCCTCGACGACCTCATGCGGGTCGGGTATTCCGGTGCGGCACCGGGGGTCTACCGGTGAACACCTCCGCGGACTCCCTCGTCGTGGTCGAGATGGTGGGGCTCGGCGCCCTCGTCGGCCTGGGGATACTCCTCGCGGTCCTCGGGATCACGCCCGTGCCCCCGAAGGCGGCCGGAGCATCCGTGCTCGGGCCGGACCTGCGGCGGCTGGCGACCCGCATCGGGCGGCGGATCCCGATCGCCGTCGGTGTCGGCCTGCTCATGCTCCTGATGACGCGTTGGCCGGTGCTGGCCGTGGCCGCCGCGCTCCTCGTCTTCTTCTGGAACGCCCTGGTCGGTGGGGCCTCCAGCGAGCGCAACGCCTACGCCCGGCTCGAGGGGCTCGCCGCCTGGACCGAGTCGCTCCGGGACACCATCGCGGGCGCGGTCGGGCTCGAGCAGGCAATCCCGGCATCGGCCGAGGCGGCCTCCCCGGCCATCCAGAAGTCGGTCACCGATCTCGCGGACCGCCTCCGGGTCCGGGTCTCGCTCAACACGGCCCTGAACCGGCTGGCGGCGGACCTCGACGACCCGACCGCCGACCTCGTCGTCGCCGCACTGCTGCTCAACGGCAAGCTGCGCGGACCGGGTCTGCGTGACGTGCTGAGCTCGCTGGCCCGCAGTGTCCGCAGCGAGCTCGAGATGCGCGGCCGCATCATGGCGAGCCGTCGTAGCACCCGTCGCAGCGTGCAGATCGTCGTCGGCATCACCGCCTTCGCCGTCCTCGGGCTCAGGCTGCTCAACCCCGGCTTCGTCGAGCCCTACGGCACCGTCACCGGTCAGGCCGTCCTCCTGTTCATCGTCCTCATCTTCGCCGCCGGCCTGCTCTGGCTGCGGCGACTGTCGGCGTTCGAGCTCCCCGACCGCTTCCTCCACCTCGGTACCCAGGAGGGCGCGACGTCGTCGGCGTCGTCCCCGACCTCACCGAGAAGGGGGCGCCGGTGATCACCTTCGTCATCCTCTTCGGCGCGGTGGCCGGTGTCGGCTTCTTCCTGCTCGTCTCCCTCCTCGACCAGCGACCCGTCTCCGGTGCCTCCGCGCTCGCCCGCCTCGACCTCGACCGGCAGCGCTTCCGTCGCGACTCCGTCCTCTCGGTGGACGACCGCTTCACGGGAGAGTCGCTGCGGCTGCGCCGGATCGGTGCCCAGGTGCGGGAGGTCATGGAGGCGCGCGGGGTCCGGCTCCCCCCGTCCGTCCGCGCCGACCTCGCGATGACCCTGCGCTCGGTCGAGAACCACATCGCCACGAGCCTCGTCTGCGGGGTCATCGGGATCGCCGTCCCGGTCGCCCTGGGCATCGTCCTCGTCGCGATGGGCGTCACCGCGGTCGGGTTCGTGCCGCTGTGGGGCGCACTGCTGCTCGGCCTTCTCGGACTGGTCCTGCCGACGCTCCAGCTGCGGGGGACGGCGGCCGACCGGCGGCGCGACTTCCGGCACGTCATCAGCTCGTTCCTCGACCTCGTGGCGATGAACCTGAGCGGCGGTCGCGGTGTCCCCGAGGCCCTCGACACCGCCGCCGGGATCTCCAGCGGGTGGGGCATGCTCCTCATCCGGGACACCCTCCGGACGGCGCGGCTGCAGGGCGTCACGCCGTGGGCGGCGTTGGGACAGCTGGGTAACGAGCTGCAGATCGACGAGCTGCGCGACCTCTCCGCCGCGCTCGGCCTGGTGGCCGAGGATGGGGCCAAGGTGCGCGACTCGCTGTATGCCCGGGCCGACTCGATGCGGCAGCGCGAGCTCGCCGAGGCCGAGGGTCGGGCGCAGGCGCGGTCCCAGTCGATGCTCGTCGCCCAGCTGCTGCTGTGTGTAGGGTTTCTTACCTTCCTGACGTACCCTGCCATTGCACGAGTTCTCAGCAGCGGCCTGTGAGTGACCTGCCGAGGACGAGTGCTCAATCTCGGGAACCGCTGGGGAGCAGGGCCCGTCAGATGACCGGAACAGCCCGAAAAGACACCACAAGGGGAGCTCATGTTTTTTCTTCACGCCGGGCCGGCTCAGGTCCTCGAACTGTTCGTCCGCCGTCGCGTCGACCGGGCCCGTGCCCTCGGTGCGGCCGGCGACCGTGGGGCCTCCGCGGTCGAGTGGGTGATCATCACCTCGGTGCTGGTCATCCTCGTCGGGATCGTCAGCAAGGTCCTCTACGACAAGATCACCTCCGCCGCCGCCAACATCACGGTGACGCCGCCCGTACCCGCCGCCCCCTGATCGGGTGCTGATGACCGGGGGGTTGGCAGCGGCAGCACGGCGGGCACGATCCGGGAGACTCCGACGGAGTGACTCGGGCGCGAGCTCGATCGAGCTGTTGTTCTACACGCCGATGCTGATGTTCGTCATCTTCATCACCGTGCAGTTCGCGCTGTTCTACCTCGGTCACCAGGTCGTCTCGTCGACCGCCCGAGAGGCTGCCCGGGTGCTGCGCACGGGGGGAACCCCCGCGCAGGCCCAGCAGCAGGCGATCGACTACGCGAAGAAGATCGGCAACGGGCTCGTCACGGACGTCGTCATCCAGCAGCAGGCGGCTCCGGCGCTCACCGTCCGTGTCGAGGTGACGGCGAAGCCGCTCTCCCTCGTGCCGATCCCGCAGCTGGAGAACATCTCGGCCGTTTCGCAGGGGCCGGTCGAGCAGTTCCGGCCCGACAACTGAAACGACGATGACCGAGACCATGGTCATCACCGATCACGCAGATCACGCAGGAGGGGGAGTGGCGATGGCGCTGTCGGTCGGACGACGCTCGGGCACCCACGTCCTTCGTCGTGGCTCCTCCCTCTCCGGATGTGGGTCGCGTCGACCCCTCCGCTGCGCGGGTCGACGGGACGGCGGGTCGATGGCCGTGGAGGTCGTCATCCTCGTGCCCCTCCTCTTCGCCTTCGTGCTGCTCATCGCCGCTGGCGGCCGTCTGGTCCTGCGTCAGGGCGACGTCGACTCCGCCGCTCGCGACGCCGCTCGTGCCGCGTCACTGGCCCGCTCGTCCGGGGAGGCACAGGGAGCAGCGGCCAGTGCCGTCTCGGCGTCGATGGGCGCGACCTCCTGCCCGGCCGCCGTCGACACCTCCGACTTCGTCGCCGGCGGTAGCGTCACCGTCCAGATCTCCTGCGTGATCACCTATGGCGACCTCGGGCTCGTCGGCCTCCCCGGCTCGACCACCGTGCGGGGCACCAGCGTCGCGCCCCTCGACCAGTTCCGCAGGACGGGGACGCCATGATGCAGCACGGTCGGCACCGAGGCCCCGCCTCCCGTCCTGGTGCTCCCGCAGTCGTGCGCACCGTCCGTCGCGTGCGCCGTGGGCGGCGCGACGACGGCTCGATGAGCGTGTTCGTCATCGGGCTGTCCGTCGTCCTCTTCGGCGTCGCCGGTCTCGCCATCGACGGGGGACGCGTCATCAACGCGAAGGACCGTGCCTTCGACGTCGCCGAGCAGGCCGCGCGCGCCGGGGCGCGCCAGATCGACGTAACCACGCTGCGCAGCACCGGCCGGGTCGTGCTCAAGCAGGCGGACGCCCAAGCGGCGGCGGCGGACTACGTCACGAAGAACTCCGGCTACACGCTCGACGGACCCACCCAGATCACCGCCACCACGGTGACGGTCTCGCTCAAGGCGACGATCCCGACCACGCTGCTGTCCCTCGTCCACATCGACACCATCGACATCGCGGGCACAGCGACGGCCAGCGCGGTCACCGGAATCAACGGAGCAGTCCCATGACCCAGAGGCCCCAGGCACCGAACCCGACGCGCCCCTCCGGACGGAAGATCACCCCCGGCCGTAAGCGCGGGTCCTCAGCCGCCGACGCCTCCGGCCCCGTCGGCGCCAGTGGCCCGCAGCGTTTCCGGCAGGCCGCGCCCGAGGACGACCGACCGTCCGTCCTGCGTCGCCTCCTGTCGCTCGTCGCGCTCCTGGCCATCGTCGTCGGGGTGCCGGTGCTCCTGCTGTGGCTCTCCGGTCGACCCCCCATCCCGACCCGTCTGCCCACCCGTGACGACCTCACCCAGCACCTCGGGGTCGAGCAGCTGCTCGTCGTCCTCGTCGCCGTCGTCTGGCTGGCGTGGCTGCAGTTCGTCGTCTGCCTCATCGTCGAGCTCTTCTCGGCGGTCAACCACCACGGCGTCCCGAGGCCGGTCCCGTTCTCCGGGCCGTCGCAACGGCTCGCCCGCATGCTCATCGGCGGCGTCCTGCTGAGCTCGGTCGTCCTGGGTCAGGTCGCCGCCGTCACCGGAGCCCTCAGTGACGCCACCCCGGCGCGGCCGTCGACGACCATCTCCGCCCTGGCGCCGGGGGACACGACCTCAGCCGGCCCCGTGACGATGGGCCCCCGCGCGCCCGATATCCCCGCGAGCACCGGTGCCGCCTCGGCCATCCCGGCCTCGACCGCTACCTCGTCCTCCGACGTCGCCGGCAAGAAGGTCTACGTCGTCGAGCCCCCGCGCGGGCACCACCACGACAGCCTGTGGGAGATCGCCGAGAAGCACCTGGGCGACGGACGCCGCTACAAGGAGATCTACGCCCTCAACGAGGGTCGCGTCCAGCCCGGCGGCGGCACCCTGCACCTCGCAAAGCTCATCCAGCCGGGCTGGGAGCTGGTCATGCCGGACGACGCCGTGGGCGTCGGCCGCGTGCCCGTCACCCCGCCGCCCGCCCGGCAGGCCGTCTCCGCGCCCATGCCCGACCTGCATCCCTCGACCACGGCCCCGACGGGCACGACGGGCACGACCACCCCGACGGGCACGACGGCTCCTGCGGTGCAGGCGTGGGCCCCCCAGGGCAGCTCGGTGACCGGGGTCGGCTTCCTGCCTACCGCACCGGTCCCGGACAACGCGCCCGCGACTGCGCCATCGCCGGACCTGGCGCCCCCGTCAGCGCCCGGCCGACCCGACCAGGGCTCGATGTCCCCCGTCCAGCCGGTCAACCCGTTGGTCGCCAGCCTGGCCACCGGTGGCACCTTCGCCGCCTGCATCCTGTTGGCCCTGATGCGCCAGCGCCGCCGCAACGGCGGTGGCTCGAGCCCGTCGGCCCTGGGCGTCTCCGCGGAGGTCGGGTTGCGCGTCGGGGCGGACCTCGAGCGCGCGCGGTGGATCAACCTGGCGCTCCGTCTGCTCGCCGCCCGCTGCGCCGCCTCGCTCACCGTGCCGCCCCAGATCTTCGCTGCGCGGGCGACGGACGACGTGGTCACCCTGATGCTCATCCAGCCGCGTCCGGCGGCGCCCGAGCCGTGGCGCGCCGAGGACGACGGGGCGACGTGGACCCTGCGACGCCACGACCTCGGGCGGTCCTCGACGTCGGCCGGGGTCGCGGCATACCCCGGTCTCGTGGCCCTCGGCCGCGACGGCTCCGGCGCCGATCTGCTGATCGACCTCGAGGCCGCGGCCGGGCCGATCCGGCTCGTCGGTGACGCGACCATCGCCGAGCAGGTCGCGATCGCCCTCGCGATCCAGCTGGCCACCCAGCCGTGGTCCGACGGCGTCAAGGTCTCAGCCGTGGGGCTTCCGCCGGAGATCGAGCAGCTCAGCGCCGGTGTCATCGACACGACGCCCGACCTCGCCGGTCTCGCGGAGCGCTTCGAGATCCGTCCTGCGGTCGCGGGGGACGAGACCCTCACCCGCCGCCTCGCGCGCGGAGCCGACGGTCCGGCGGAGTATGCCGTGCTCGCCGCTCCCGTCGCGCCCGAGCTGCTCGCTCGGCTCGCACTGATCACCTCGGGCCCCCGCCGGGCCGTCGGCCTCGTCGGGGTCGGCGACATCCCCGACGCGTCGTGGGAGCTCGTGGTCGACGAGGCCGGGATGCTCACCACCTCGGTCCTCGGGGTGACCCTCGAGGCCTACCGCGTCAGTCGCGAGGCCCTGTCGGCCGTCGCGCAGCTGTTCGGCGCGGCCGAGAGCGTCCCCCACACCCCCGACCGCGTGGGACTCGCTGCCGTCCCGATGTCGCCGCTGACGACCGACGACGGGGCGTTCGCCGTGACCGAGGCCCGGGTCGGCTTCCTCGGCCCGATCACCGTCCGCGCTCCCGGGCCGATCGACCCCGGCGCCCGGCCGCTGGCCGAGGAGATCATCGCCTACCTCGCCGCCCACCCCGGCGGCGTGCACCCCGCTGTGCTCGCCGGCGCGATCTGGCCCCGCGGCGTGAGCCAGTCGGTCTTCACCGCCACCCTCGTGCGGGTCCGCGACTGGCTGGGCGCCGGCCCCGACGGGCTCGCCCGGCTGCGCGTCGACGGGGGCGGGCGCTACTCCCTGGGCGGCGGCGTCGCCTGCGACTGGCACGCCTTCTGCACCCTCGTCGACCGCGCCAAGGGCACCAACGGCCGCATCGCCGAGGGCGAGAACCTCCGGCGGGCCCTGCGGCTCGTCCGGGGCGAACCGTTCGAGGGCCGCGCCGACGGGCACTACTCCTGGCTGGCCGGGCTCGCGCTCGAGCGCTCGATCGTGCGCAGCGTCGTGGGCGTCGCGCATCGGCTCGTCGAGCTCGCCCGTGAGGCGGGGGACGCGCAGGGGGCTGCGGCCGCAGCGGGCGGCGGGCTGCGGCTCGCCCGCACCTCGCAGGTGCTGTGGCGGGACGTGCTCGAGGTCGAGCAGCAGCGCGCCGGCATCGAGGCCGTCCGCGAGGCGGTCGACGAGATGAGCCGCACCCTCGCGGCATACGACGTGCCGTTGGAGGGCGAGACCGAGGCACTCGTGACCCACCTGCTCGGCACGCGGACCCCGGCCTCCGCCTGACCCACCCCCGCGCGCCACCCCCTCCTCGTTCCGAACACACGTTTTATCAAGTCCGGTGGCCTCCGGGGCCCGAGAACTTGGTAAAACGCGTGTTTGGAACGAGGAGGGCTCCGGACCCGTCCGACATGATGGGGGCGTGAGCGAAGCGAACGAAGCCTTCGATGCCGTCGACGTCATCGTCACCAAGCGGGGGCGTGGCGAGCTGTCAGACCCCCAGATCGACTGGGTCATCGACGCCTACACGCGCGGCGTGGTCGCCGACGAGCAGATGTCGGCGCTCGCGATGGCCATCCTCCTCAACGGGATGACCCGCCCGGAGATCGCCCGCTGGACCGCCGCGATGATCGCCTCGGGCGAGCGGATGGACTTCAGCAGGCTCTCCCGGCCGACCTCCGACAAGCACTCGACCGGTGGCGTCGGTGACAAGATCACGCTGCCGCTGGCGCCGCTCGTCGCGGCCTGCGGGGTCGCTGTGCCCCAGCTGTCCGGGCGCGGCCTGGGTCACACCGGGGGCACCCTCGACAAGCTCGAGTCGATCCCCGGCTGGCGCGCCTCCCTCACCACCGAGCAGATGCTCGCGCAGCTCGAGGGGGTCGGCGCGGTCATCTGCGCCGCCGGCGACGGCCTCGCCCCGGCGGACAAGAAGCTCTACGCCCTGCGCGACGTCACCGGCACCGTGGAGTCGATCCCGCTCATCGCGAGCTCGATCATGAGCAAGAAGATCGCCGAGGGCACCGGCGCGCTCGTCCTCGACGTCAAGGTCGGGTCGGGAGCGTTCATGAAGGACGTCGCCTCGGCCCGCGAGCTCGCCGAGACGATGGTGGCGCTCGGCACCGACGCCGGCGTGCGCACGGTCGCCCTCCTCACCAACATGCAGACCCCGCTCGGGCTGACGGCCGGCAACGCGCTCGAGGTGCGCGAGTCGGTGGAGGTGCTCGCCGGCGGCGGCCCGCCGGACGTCGTCGAGCTGACCCTCACCCTCGCGCGCGAGATGCTCGCGGGCGCCGGTCGCGGGGACGTCGACCCGGCCGACGCGCTCGCGGACGGTCGGGCGATGGACGTCTGGCGCGCGATGATCCGCGCGCAGGGCGGGGACCCCGGGGCGACGCTCCCGACCGCCCGCGAGACCCACGTCGTCATAGCGCCGGCCGACGGGGTCCTGACCTCGCTCGACGCGTTGAAGGTCGGGGTCGCGGCGTGGCGGCTCGGGGCCGGTCGGGCTCGCAAGGAGGACCCCGTGCAGGCCGGCGCCGGCATCGAGATGCACGCCAAGCCCGGCGCGTCCGTGCGCGGCGGGCAGCCGCTGCTGACTCTCCACACCGACACCCCGGAGCGGTTCGAGCGCGCGCTCGAGGCGCTCGACGGGGCCTTCTTCATCGCTCCCGAGGGGTCGCGGCCCGACCTGCTCCCGCTGGTCATCGACCGGGTGGGTTGAGGCGCCCTGAGGCGGGGGGTGGGCGGAGACGATCTGAGCGGCAGGGCGGCATACCGGGGTCACTAGGGTGAGCGGATGAGCGTCTCGACCCCGCCCACCATCCTGACGACGGACCCTCCCACGGAGGAGGTCCTGCGGCGCGCCCCCAAGGTCCTGCTGCACGACCACCTCGACGGCGGGGTGCGCCCGCAGACCATCATCGAGCTCGCCGAGCGGATCGGGTATGCCGGGCTGCCGGCCACCGAGGCGAGCGCCCTGGGTCGGTGGTTCCGCGACAGCGCGGACTCCGGGTCGCTGCCGCGCTACCTCGAGACCTTCGACCAGACCCTCGTGGTGATGCAGACGCAGGAGGGGCTCTTCCGCATCGCCAGCGAGTGCGTCCAGGACCTCGCGGCCGACGGCGTGGTCTACGCCGAGAGCCGCTATGCCCCCGAGCAGCACCTCACCGCGGGCCTCACCCTGGAGGAGGTGGTCGAGACGGTCAACGCGGGGTTCCGCGACGGGGAGCGGCTCGCCGCCGAGGCCGGTCGCCCGATCCGGGTCGGCGCCCTGCTCACCGCGATGCGGCACGCCGCCAACAGCCGCGAGATCGCCGAGCTGGCGGTGCGCTACCGCGACCGCGGGGTCGCGGGCTTCGACATCGCGGGCGCGGAGGCCGGCTATCCGCCCACTCGCCACCTCGCGGCCTTCGAGTACCTCCGCCGCGAGAGTGCCCACTTCACGATCCACGCCGGCGAGGCCTTCGGGCTGAAGAGCATCTGGGAGGCGATCCAGTGGTGCGGCGCCGACCGCCTCGGCCACGGGGTGCGGATCGTCGACGACATCACCGTCGAGGGCGTGCCCTTCCCGGAGTGGCTGGCGGCCGCGACGGCGCGCGGCCTGACCTCGCTCGAGGACGTCGACCTCGGCGACGTCTATCTCGGGCTCCTCGCCGCCTACGTCCGCGACACGCGGATCCCGCTGGAGATGTGCCCGAGCAGCAACATCCAGACCGCGGCGGCCAGTTCCGTTGGCCTGCACCCGATCTCGCTGCTCAAGCGGCTGCGGTTCCGGGTCACCCTCAACACCGACAACCGGCTGATGAGCGGGACGACCATGACGCGCGAGGCGTCGCTGCTGACCGCCGAGGCCGGCTGGGACCTCACCGACCTGCGCTGGGTGAGCATCAACGCGATGAAGTCGGCCTTCCTCCCCTTCGACGTCCGGCTCGACCTCATCGACACCGTGATCAAGCCGGGGTATGCCGCCCTGGGCCTCGGGCGGTGAGACCGGAGAGAGGCACGCGGCATACCGGAACGAGGGGTTTACTTTGCCGAGCGGCCTGTGGGGTCAGCCGATCTCGTCGGGGACGGTGAGCCGTCGCCGCAGGGTGGCGTCGCGGCCGAGCCGCTCGAGGTCACGTCGGCGACGGTCGGCGATGACGGCGGCCAGCACGTATTCCGGGTGGTTGCCGGCCGGCGGAGGCGGGGAGACGTAGAGGCTCATCTCGTCGAGGAGTGCTCGACCCATCGACTCGCGGGCCTCGGGAGTCATCGCGCGGGCCGCCGGCAGGAAGGTGCGGACGGCCATCGCGAGCTGGTCCGGGAGTGGGCTGATGTCGGCGGTCATCGCCCACGTCGCGAGCTGCGGCGGCATCAGGGCCGGGGGCGGGAGCTGCGCGATGACGCGGTCCCGTACGACGTAGGTGCCCGCGACGATGTCACCGAGCCGCTTGCCTCGCCGGTTGACGATGCTGCAGACGACCGCGGGGATGCCCGAGAAGAGATAGACCTCGACGACGCCGAGCAGCCCGCGCGCAAGGGCGTGCCGGAAGGTGATCGGTCCGGCGTCGTCGCGCACGGTGCGCAGCCCGACGGCGAGCTTGCCGACGCTGCGCCCCCGGGTCAGGGTCTCGACGGTGACGGGGTAGACGACCCACGCGAAGACGACGCCGATGAGGGACACCGCGCTGGCCAGGGCGCCGTCGAGCTGGGCGGCCAGCGCCGCGCCGGCGATGGCGAAGCCGAAGGCAACCGCCCACACGATGACGTAGTCGATGAAGCCGGAGAGCATCCGCGGCCCGATCGAGGCGGGCGGCAGGTCGAGGGCGACGGCTTCGCCGGTGACGAGGTCGTCCTCGCCGACACCGATGGTCGCGCTGCTCATGCCCCCCCTGCCTCGATCTGCCTTCGGGCGGTGAACCGCCGCTGTCGACAAGGATAGTCGCCACCGGCGGCGGGCACACAGCATACGATCAGGGGGTGGATCTCGACGCCTATGTCCTTGCGCACCAGCACGAGTGGGGCCGCCTCGACGCCCTCTCGTCGAAGCGCGGCAAGCTCAGTGGCGCGGAGGGGGACGAGCTGCTCGACCTCTATCAGCGGGTTGCGACGCACCTGTCGGAGATCCGGACGCGCTCGCCCGAGCCGACCCTCGTCGCCCACCTGTCCTCGCTGCTCGCGAAGGCGCGGCTGCGCTCGGTCGGCACCCGCACCCTGAGCTGGGACGACGTCGTGAGGTTCGTCGTCTCGACCTTCCCGGCGGCGCTCTATCGCACCCGCCGCTGGTGGATCTCGACCCTCGTGGTCAACGTCGTGGTCGCGTTCGTCATCGGGGCCTGGTTCGTCGCGAACCCGCGCTTCGAGTCGGCGCTGATGTCGCCGCAGGAGGTCGACCAGCTGATCAACAACGACTTCTCGAGCTACTACAGCGAGTATGCCGCGGGCAGCTTCGCCTTCAAGATCTGGACCAACAATGCGTGGGTTGCCGCCCTCTGCATAGCTTTCGGCGTGCTGGGGCTCCCCGTCATCTACCTGCTCTTCACCAATATCCTCAACGTCGCGCTGATCGGCGGGCTGATGTGGGCGCACGGCAAGGCGTCGCTGTTCTTCGGCCTCATCCTGCCGCACGGGATGCTCGAGCTGACCGCCGTCTTCGTCGCCGCCGGGGTGGGGCTGAAGATCTTCTGGGGCTGGGTGGAGCCCGGGCCCCGCACCCGCGTGCAGGCCATCGGGGAGGAGGGGCGCGCCGCGATGTCGGTCGCCCTCGGGCTCGTCGGCGTCCTGTTCGTCACCGGGGTGATCGAGGCCTTCGTCACGCCGTCGCTGCTGCCGACCTGGGCGCGGATCGGCGTCGGCGTGGTCGCCGAGGCCGCCTTCTTCACCTACGTCTTCACCCTCGGTCGGTGGGCCGTCCGTCGCGGCGAGACCGGCGACGTGGCGGCGCGCGACCGCGGCGACCTGGCGCCGGTCGCCTGAGCCAGCCCTTCCTCGTTCCGAACACACGTTCTGCTCAATCCGGGGGCTCCGGAGCACGCGAAATTTGACAGAACGTGTGTTCGGAACGAGGTCAAGGAGGCCAGGGTCAGAGGAGTCCCTGGCTCTTGAGCAGGAGGTAGTGGTCGGCGAGGCGGGGTGGGAGGTGCTCGGGGTCGGCGTCGATGACCGTGACCCCGAGGCGGCCGAGGACGTCGGCGGTCCGCTGGCGCAGCGTGAGGGTGCGCTCGGCGGCCGCGGCGTCGTAGGCCTCGGCGGTCGTCCCGCGTCGAGCCGCCATGGCCGTCAGCGCGGGGTCGCTCACCGAGGCGACCACCACGCGGTGGTGGGTCGTGAGGGTGGCGAGGGTCGGTAGCAGCGACTCCTCGATGGCAGCCGGCTCGAGCGAGGTGAGCAGGACGACGAGCGCGCGGCGGCGGCTGGTGTCGGCGATGGCGGCGGCCAGCGTGGGCCAGGACGCCTCGAGCAGCGCCGGCTCCAGGGGGGACATCGCCTGGACGAGCTCGGCGAGCAGCGCCGTGCGGCTCGCCGACCCGACCCGGGCGCGGACCCAGCGGTCGCCGGCGATGAGGTCGACGCGGTCGCCTGCCCGGGAGGCGAGGGCGGCGAGGAGCAGCGCGGCGTCCATCTCGCTGTCGAGGCGCGGCATGTCCTCGACCCGGCCCGCGGAGGTGCGCGAGGTGTCGAGGACGAGGATCACCCGGCGGTCGCGCTCGGGCTGCCAGGTGCGCACCACCGCGTGCTGGCGCCGGGCGGTGGCACGCCAGTCGATCGAGCGGACGTCGTCGCCCTCGACGTAGTCACGCAGCGAGTCGAACTCCGTGCCCTGCCCCCGGATCCGCACGGCGGAGCGGCCGTCGAGCTGCCGCAGCGCCGCCAACCGGGAGGGAAGGTGCTTGCGCGAGTGGAACGGCGGCAGGGCGCGGATCACGCCGCCGACGTCGAAGGAGCGTTGCCTGGCGCCGAGTCCCAGCGGGCCGAAGCTGCGCACCGTGACGCGGTCGGCAAGCCGGTCGCCCCGACGGGTCGGCACCACTATCGTTGTCAACCTTCGGCGCTCACCACTCTTGAGGGTGAGTCGGTGCCGGTCGACGGTTGCTCCGGCGGACGGCTGCCACGCGTCGCGGACGAGTCCGCGCAGGGTCCGCCGGCCGGTGTTGGTCACGAGCAGCGCGGTCGTGCCGCTGTCGCCGAGCCGCACCTGGGATCCCCCTTCGCGCTGGATCCCGAGGCGTCGCGGACTCACCGCGAAGAGGAGGTCGACCACCGTGAGGACGATGCTCAGGGCGAGCCAGAGCAGCACGGTCTCGCGGGTCGGCTGGATGACGACGGCGACGAGACCGACCAGCACGAGGATGGGGAAGCGCCAGCTCACCGCCACGGGCACACCGCGCTTGCGTCCGCGCGAACGGCATACCGGTGTCGCGTTCGCGCGGACGTAACGGAGGGTGGTGCGCTGACGTCCGCGCCAACGGCACACCGGTGTCGCGTCCGCGCGGACGCTAGGGCGGGTGAGGGGGACACGGTCAGCGGGGGACCGGCACGGAGCCGATCGCGCTGGCGAGGACCGAATCCACGCTGACGCCCTCGAGCTCGGCCTCCGGGCGCAGCGAGAGCCGGTGGGCGAGGGTCGCCTGGGCGAGCGCCTTGACGTCGTCGGGGGTGACGAAGCCGCGACCGTTCATCCACGCCCAGGCCCGCGCGGTCGCGAGCAGGGCCGTCGCGCCGCGGGGGCTGACCCCCAGGGAGAGCGACGGCGCCTGCCGGGTCGCGCGCGCGATGTCGACGATGTAGCTCGCGATCTCCGGAGCCACCTGCACCCGCCGCACCGCCGCAGCCCCGGCCGCGAGGTCGTCGGGTCCGGCGACGGCCGTGATACCGGCGGCCCCGAGGTCGCGGGGGTCGAAGCCGCGGGCGTGCCGCTGGACGACCTCGATCTCGTCGTCGCGGCCGGGCACCTGGAGGACGACCTTGAGGAGGAAGCGGTCGAGCTGCGCCTCGGGCAGAGGATAGGTGCCCTCGTACTCGACGGGGTTCTGGGTCGCGGCCACCATGAACGGCTGGGGGAGCGGCCGGGGCTGCCCCTCGACCGAGACCTGCCGCTCCTCCATCGCCTCGAGGAGGGACGCCTGCGTCTTCGGGGGGGTGCGGTTGATCTCGTCGGCGAGCAGGAGGTTGGTGAAGACCGGCCCCTCGCGGAAGGCGAAGTCGGAGGTCTTGACGTCGAAGATCAGCGAGCCGGTGATGTCACCGGGCATGAGGTCGGGGGTGAACTGGACCCGCTTGGTGTCGATGGACAGGGCCTTGGCCAGGGTGCGCACGAGCAGGGTCTTCGCGACTCCGGGGACGCCCTCGAGCAGGACGTGCCCCCGCGAGAGCAGGCAGATGATGATGCCCGAGATGGCCGCGTCCTGGCCGACCACGGCCTTCGCGACCTCGGCGCGCACCTTGAGCAGGGCGTCGCGAGCGCTCTCGTCCTGCGGCGTCGGGCGGGGCTGCGGCTGGTGGGTCGCGTCCTTGCGCAGCGTCGGGGGGCCGCTCGGAGGACTGCTCGGGGGGCCGCTCGGCGGCCCACTGGGAGGCCCGGTCGGTGGCCCGGTATACGCCGGCGGTCCGCCGGAAGCCAGAGGCCCAGCACCGTATGCCGGTGGGCCGGCTGGCGCGGCCTGGCCGACCGGGGCGGCCTGGACCGGGGCGGGCCGCCACTCCGGTGTGGGAGGTACGGGAGGTGCGGGAGGCGCTGGCGGCTCCGGGTGCTCCCCGTGCCAGGGAGCCTCGCTGGGCGTCATCGGGTCGGTCATGAGGGGCGTACCTCTTTCTCCAGGGCGGCGAGCGACCCGGCCAGGCCGAGCATCTCGTCGTCGGTCTGCGGGGGTGGTCCGGCGAGCAACCAGCCGACCTCGGGTGCGGGACGGCCACTGGCGTCGCTGACCGCGGTGATCAGCTGGGGGAGCGGTGCTGCGGTCGGCAGCCCGAGGTAGCCGGCCAGCCGGCGCCTCGTCGCATCACGCAGCACGACGCCGACGCGTCCGGTGTCCTTGGCCCGGCGATAGATCCGGCCCCGGCTCTCCGTGGTCTCGACAGCGCGGATGACGACCGGGAGCGGTTCGCGGACCAGGCGGCCGAGTCGGCGGCCGCGCCAGAGCATGAGCCCGAGGACGGCCATGAGCACCACGACGAGGCCCGGGACCAGCGACGGCGGGAGCAGGTCCGCGGCACGGGACTGGTCGGTCGTGGGGATGTCGTCCGTGGACGGGACGTACCAGACCAACCGGGCCGAGTGTCCGAGGGTGCGCAGGGCGATGGCCGCGTTGTCGGCCGAGGCGATCTCGCCGTTGGTGATGGCGCTGCGACTGCCGAGGAGGACGAGCGGGGCGTGGTGCGCCGTGGCGGGGACGGAGAGGTAGACGGAGTGCCCCGTGGTCGTGAAGCAGGCGTCGGTCGGGGATCCGTCCCGTAGCTGGAACTCGCTCTGGGAGTGCGAGATCCGCTCTCCTTGACGAATGTCGGCCGTGTCGCACGAGGCCGCGAGGTCAGCGCCGTCACGGCGGGTCTGGGCGATGGTGACCTCGGGGCTGAGATAGCGCAGCACCCACGGATCGGGGTCGACCACGACGACGCGCCCGGCCTGCCGGCTGAGGTCGGCGAGCTCGTCGATCGTGGCCTGCGCGAGAGCGCTGGTGCGGGCGACGAAGACCGTCGTGTCGCCGTCGATCTGCGCGCCCGACAGGGCGGCCTGACCGCGGGCGACCGTGACCTCGACCCCGTGGTCGGCCAGGACCCGGCCGAGGGCCTGGCTCCCGGTGGGCTGGGGGTTGCGGGGGTCGAGCGGCACGTCGCTCGCGGCATCGGCGCCCCGCCAGGTCATGACGAGGGCGACGCCGATGACCACCGCGACGATGACGGCCCAGCGCACGAGGCGCCGACGCGACGGACGCCGCCGCGCGGCATCAGCCGCGACATCGCCCGCAGCGCCCGGCACCGCGTCACCGGCCTCGGGGGCGCGGTCCCACAGCGAGGTCGTCACGAGCCCGCGCCCGTCGTCCACAACGAATCTGCCTCTGCCGCAGACTGGCCCGTGTGGCCTGCCCGCGCCAGGTCGACCGACCCCGGTCCGTCGCCCGACGCCGGTCCGTCGCCCGACGTCGGGCGCGGACGGTCCGGTAGCCGCGGTCGGGCCCGACGGAGCAGCTCGTCCGCGGCCCGGACGGCGTCGGCGTCCGCTCGCGTCGCGGCCAGGTCGCCATAGGCCACGGCGTCGAAGAGGTCCATCGCCCGGCTCAGCGGGCCGACGTGGTCGGGGAAGACCGTCGCGAGCTGACGGCCGATCTCGTGGGCGGTGAGGGAGGGGACGTCGGTCAGCAGGGTGCGGCTGTCGGCGTCGCGCGCGATCGCGCGGGTGGAGTCGAGCACCGCGTCGTCCCATCGCTCTTCGGCCATTGCGGTCGCCGCCCGCGCGCGCAGCTGATCGGCCGTCAGGGTCGAGTCGCCGAGGACCGTGGCGTGAGAGGTGACGATGCGCCGCTCCCGTCGGACCTTCGTGGCGAAGTAGCCGAGGATCACCAGCACGACGACCACGAGTCCGGCGATGACGAAGGACGGCAGGGAGACACCACCGCCCCCAGGCTGCCCCAGCAGATCCTGGAAGCGCTCCGTGAGCCACTGGAAGAACCGCTGGAGGAGCGACCTCCGGTCCTGGTACTCGTCCTTCGCCAGCTCCTCGGTGACCCAGCGGTGGGCCTCGTCGGGTGAGGGTGAGAGGTCGGCAGGGAGACCGCTCAGGGCACGCGCGGTGAGGGTCCGGACGGTGGCGATCACCGAACGGCGCCCGGTCGGCTGCTCGCAGCCCGGAGGAGGACGAGGTCGAAGCCTTCCTTGCGCATCCGTTGGTCGAGATAGACGAGACAGATCGCGCCGCCTATCACCGGGACGACCACCGCGGACGACACGAGCGTGGCGATGTTGATCGCCAGGCTCGTCGCGGCCTGCTCGGTCGTCGCGGACAGGTTGAAGGGCAGGCTGAGGAGGCTGAGGACGAGGGTGAGCGGCAGGTCGATGGCCAGGAAGACGACGCCGGCGAGGGTCGTCACGAGGACGGTGGTGCCGCCGACGCGCCAGAACGACCCCCGGGACAGGGCCCAGGCGCGGCGGAAGGAGGCCCGGATCGTCTTGCGTTCCAGCACGAGCGCCGGTCCGGCGAGCACGGTGCGGGCGATGACCAGGGAGTTCCAGACGACGAGGACGACCAGTCCGAAAGCCGCCAGGACGAAGAGGAGCAGACCGGAGCCGTTCCGCAGGAGCACCAGGGCGAGCACGACGAGGGCGGTGGGAATTGCCACGAGCAGGATGACGACGGCCTGCAGCCCCACCAGTCGCAGCAGCCGGGGCCGCACCGCGGTCCAGATCTGGCCGAGGTCGAGGCGATGACCGAGGGTGGCCTCGGCCACCGGCTGCGCGAGCATCCCGGTGACCACGAGGGTGGCGAAGAGGATGCCGAGCCCGAGGAGCACCAAGGAGAACTCCGAGGTGCTGAGGACGGCGCCGAGGTCGAGGGCGGCGTACCAGTTGCCGGCGAGGGCCACGCCGGACAGGAGCACCGCGGGCACGACGCCGACCCCGAGGACCAGGAGCGTCAGCCCGAGCACCGGCCCGGGGTTGCGCCGGCTGTGCTTCACGGCGCCGTCGAGGAGGTCACCCAGCGCCATCGGTCGCAGCGGGATGATCCCGGGTTTGTGGGAGCTCGTCATCAGCGGTGGCCCGAAGGTCCGGCCGGGCCGACCGGACCGGGCAGCGGAGTATGCCGTGGGGCCGGCACCGCCCCCCGGTGCCAGCGATGCGCCGGGGGCGAGCAGACCACCCTCGGGTGGCGCGACCGGCGACGGCAGGGGAGCACCCGGCATACCGGCGGAGGGGTGGGAGAGGCCTCCGGGTGGCAGGTAGGACGGTGGCCGCTGACGGGCCGACTCCGCAGGGGTGCCAGGCGGCGGCCCGAAGCCGGTCATGCCGGACATGTCCACCACCCTCGAACCCACGTCACTGACATGTCCCACCCCTGAAAGTCGCCTGCCCAGCCGTCGGACAAATCTATCAGCGCCGCTGTTGCGGGGCCGGTCGGCGACCCCGGGGCAGGCCGCCGAGAGCCACGACGACACCAGCGGCGAGCAGGACGGTGCCCCACCACCACGAGGCACGCGCAGCGTCTCGGCAGAGGTCATTGACCGCGTCGACCGCCGCCGGGGGGCTCTCCCCGCTGCCGGCGACGAGCATCAGCACGCGTCGTCGCGACCAGGTCATGCGCCCAGTATGCGACTGGCCACGTCGCGACCCATGGCGCTTGCGCCCGCGGAACTGGTGGCTCGAGCAACCAGTGCCGCGGACGCGAGGAGCTCGGGCGCGTCAGTGGCGGCCGGTCGCCCGCTGGCGGCCGATCTCGTAGAGGACCGCGGTGGTCGCGGCGGCCATGTTGAGAGAGCTGGCCGAGCCGGCCATCGGGATCCGTATGCCGGCGTCGGCCGCCTCGCGCCAGGCGGCACTCAGGCCGGTGGTCTCGTTGCCGGTGAGCACGATGGTGGGGCCGGTGAGGTCGTGGTCCCAGACGTCGACGGCGTTGCGCTCGTCGGTGGCGACGACCTGCAGCCCGGGCCGCACCTCTCGCAGGGCGGCCACGCGGTCGAAAACCGTTGCGGGAGAGTCGATCCGCACCACCGGCACGGCAAGCAGCGAACCCGTGCTCGCCCGGACGCAGCGGGGGTCGTAGGGGTCGGCGGCGTGACCCGCCACGACGACCCCCTGGACGCCCAGGGCGTCCGCCGACCGCAGGACCGTGCCGATGTTGCCGGGGCTCGTGGGCCGGTCGAGGACGACAGCGAGGTCGAGGTGGTCGGGCAGCGCGCGCTCGATCCCGTCCTCGCGGAGGCCGACGATCGCCACGAGCTCCGGAGCCTGCTCGTCCTTCTCGCCGAGCTCGCGCAGCAGCTCCTCGCTCATCGCGACCTCCTGTGCCCCGGCCGCGCTGGTCCGGTCCACCATCTCGGCCGCCCACTGCGACAAGCGTCGGTCCTCTCCGCGGATGACGGCCCGCACCGTCCAGCCGTGCTCGACCGCGAGACTGATCGGCCTGACGCCCTGGACCACGAACTCCCCCGACTTGCGGCGACGAGTCCGGTTGGTGAGCAACGCTTCCCACTGCTGGAAGGTCGCGTTGCGGGTGGTGACGAGCAACGGCCTCATCGCGGTCCACCCGCATCGGCGCTCGCGCCGGCCAGCGCACTGGTGGCCTCGCGCGGCGTCGCGCAGCGGGCGCCGAGGCGCCCCATCCGGGCGATGACCCGCGGTTCGTCCCGACAGAGGGCCAGACCCCGGCGCAGGAGGATGTGGGGCGCCTTGCGGCGCTCTGAGAGGTCACGGACGAGACGGAGCACGAAGGTCAGCCAGCGATGGTGACGCACGCACCACGCCGAGTGGAGCAGCCCCTCGTCGCCGAGCCGTCCGATGATCTCGGCCGCGAAGATCCCCTCGGCGAGGACGAGCGCCCCGGCCGCGATCGATACCCGGTCGGTGCCGACGGCCGCCGACCGGGCGATGTCGTAGCGCGGCACCTCGGTGGTCCCCTCGACGACGAGCCGACGCAGCGCGCCGACCGCGGCATCCGCGTCCCACGACCCGGGGTCGTCCCAGTCGACGAGACGGGTGCCGCCGAGCTCCCTCATCGGGAGGCGGGGGTCGGTGCCGTCACGGTAGAAGTCGTCGAGGCGCACGACGGGCCACCCGTGGGCGCCGTGCAGCCGGGCGGCCAGCCGCGACTTGCCCGACCCGGACGGCCCCGCCAGCACGACGACCCGGGCGCGCGTGGTGCTGTTCATAACACGACATCGAGACGGGGACTCATCGGCCCTTGGGGTGCCAGACCGTCTTGGTCTCGAGGAACGCCCGTATCCGCGACAGGTCCGGGGTCAGCGTCCAATCGGGTTCCACCGCAACAGTGCCCGTGCCCGCTGGTCGCAGGACCCGCTTGAGGTTCTCGGCGCCGGCGGCTTCGAGGTCGCCCCAGCTGACGCCGGTGGCGTTGGCGGCCCCGGCGAGGTCGATGGCGTTGACGTCGCGGTGCGAGGCGAGCCACGGGGCCATCTCGGCGGTGACGCCGGTGAGGATGTTGACGACCCCTCCCGGCACGTCGCTCGTCGCGAGCGCCTCGGCGAGCGCCACGGCGGGAAGAGGCCGCAGCTCGCTCGCGACGACGACGACGGTGTTGCCGGTCGCGATCGCGGGGGCGACGACGGAGACGAGGCCGAGGAGCGAGGAGGCCTGCGGCGCAAGGACGGCCACGACCCCGGTCGGCTCGGGAGCACTGATGTCGAAGAAGGGGCCGGCGACCGGGTTGACCGCGCCGAGGACCTGGGCCACCTTGTCGGTCCACCCGGCATACCAGACCCAGCGGTCGATCGCGGCGCTGACGACGACGCGGGCCCGGGCCGTGGTGAGCCCCTCCGCGGCGGCGACCTCGCCGGCGAACTGGTCGGCGCGACCCTCCATCACCTCGGCGACGCGATAGAGCACCTGCCCCCGGTTGTAGGCCGTGGCGCCGGCCCAGCCGGTCACCGCACCGCGGGCGGCCACGACGGCGTCGCGGGCGTCCTTGCGCGACCCCTGCGCAGCGTTGGCGAGGAACCGCGGTGTCCCACGGCCACCGGCGCCGTGGACGGCATACGACCGGCCGGACTCGCTGCGCGGGAAGGCGCCGCCGATATAGAGCTTGTAGGTCTTGCGCACGTCGACGCGCGAATTGGCCTGTGATGCGCTGGTGCCCGGCGTCGGGCCTCTCGTGGCAGTCGGGCTCATCCGAGGTCTCCTGCCGTGACATAGGCCTCGAGGCCGTGCCGGCCGCCCTCGCGGCCGTAGCCCGACTGCTTGTAGCCGCCGAACGGCGAGGTCGGGTCGAACTTGTTGAAGGTGTTGGCCCAGACCACGCCGGCCCGGAGCTGGTCGGCCATCCAGAGGATGCGTGAGCCCTTCTCGGTCCAGATCCCGGCCGAGAGACCGTAGGGGGTGTTGTTGGCCTTGGCCACGGCCTCCTGCGGGGTGCGGAAGGTGAGCACCGACAGGACTGGTCCGAAGACCTCCTCCTGGGCGATCCGGCTGCTCTGCGCGACGTCGGTGAAGATGGTCGGGGGGAACCAGAACCCTTGGGGGGGAAGGTCGCACGGCAGGCTCCAGCGTTGGGCACCCTCGGCCTCGCCGATGTCGGACAGCTCGCGGACGCGCGCCAGCTGGACCGCGGAGTTGATGGCGCCGAGGTCGGTGTTCTTGTCGAGCGGGTCGCCGACCCGGATGGTGGCGAGCCGTCGCTTGAGCTTGCGGATGAGCTCGTCGGCGACGGGTTCCTGCACCAGCAGACGCGATCCGGCGCAGCAGACGTGACCCTGGTTGAAGAAGATGCCGTTGACGATGCCCGTCACGGCCTCGTCGATGGCGGCGTCGTCGAAGACGATGTTGGCCGCCTTGCCGCCGAGCTCGAGGGTGGCCCGCTTGCGGGTGCCGGCGATCGAGCGCGCGATGGCCTTGCCCACCTCTGTCGAGCCGGTGAAGGCGACCTTGTCGACGCCCGGGTGCTCGACGAGCGCCTGTCCGGTGGCCCCGGCGCCGGTGACGATGTTGACGACCCCCGGTGGCAGGTCGGCCTGCTGGCACACCTCGGCGAAGAGCAGCGCGGTCAGCGACGTCGTCTCGGCCGGCTTGAGGACGACCGTGTTGCCACAGGCCAGCGCCGGCGCGATCTTCCACGACAGCATGAGCAGGGGGAAGTTCCAGGGGATGACCTGGCCGACGACACCCACGGGCTGCGGGGCCACACCCAGCCCGGCATACGCGAGCTTGTCGGCCCACCCCGCGTGGTAGAAGAAGTGCGCCGCAGCGAGGGGGATGTCGACGTCGCGCGACTCCTTAATCGGCTTGCCGTTGTCCAGCGTCTCCAGGACGGCGAACTCGCGGGCCCGCTCCTGCAGGATCCGGGCGATGCGGAAGAGGTACTTGCCGCGGTCGGCCCCCGCCATCCGTCCCCACACCCCGCGGTATGCCGCGCGCGCGGCTCGCACGGCCCGGTCGACGTCGGCGGCGCTGGCGTCGGTGACATCGGCGAGCACCTCCTCCGTGGCCGGGTTGATGCTCGGGAAGGCGCCGCCACCCTGGGAGTCGACGAACTCGCCGCCGATGAACAGGCCGTAGGAGGACCTGATCTCGACGACGGCGCGCGACTCCGGCGCCGGTGCGTACTCGAGCTTCGCCATGGGCCAGGTCCTCAGTCGATCGTCACGTAGTCGGCGCCGGAGTAGGCACCGGTCCGGAGCTTCTGCCGTTGCAGCAGCAGGTCGTTGAGCAGGCTCGAGGCACCGAAGCGGAACCAGTCGGGGTCGAGCCAGTCGTCGCCGGCGACCTCGCTGACCATGACGAGGTACTTCAGTGCGTCCTTGCTCGTCCGGATGCCGCCGGCCGGCTTGACCCCGACCTGGGTGCCGGTGAGCTCGCGCCAGTCGCGGACCGCCTCGAGCATGACGAGGGTGACGGGCAGGGTCGCCGCGGGGGACACCTTGCCCGTCGAGGTCTTGATGAAATGCCCACCGGCGAGCATCGACAGGTAGGAAGCGCGCCGGACGTTGTCGTAGGTCGCCAGCTCGCCGGTCTCCATGATCACCTTGAGGTGGGCGCTGCTCCCGTCGGCACGCAGGCACGCCTCCCGGACCGCGGCGATCTGGTCGAAGACCTCGAGGTAGCGGCCCGAGAGGAACGCCCCCCGGTCGATGACCATGTCGATCTCGTCGGCGCCGGCCTGCACGCCGTCCCGCGTGTCGGCGAGGCGCACCCGCATACTGGCTCGGCCCGAGGGGAAGGCTGTCGCGACCGAGGCAACACGGATCCCGCTGTCTCCCAACGCTTTCTTGGCTGTCGCGACCATGTCGCCGTAGACGCAGATCGCGGCCGGCCGTGGCGTGGTGGCGTCGGTGGGGTCGGGCACGAGGGCCTTGCCGCAGAGCGACCGGACCTTGTCGTGGGTGTCGGAACCCTCGAGGGTCGTGAGGTCGATCATCGAGATCGCGGCGTCGATCGCCCAGGCCTTCGCCGTCGTCTTGATCGAGCGGGTGCCCAGTGCCGCGGCTCGCGCCTCGCAGCCCACCTGGTCGACCCCCGGGAGCCCGTGCAGCCACGTCGTCAGAGCCGCGTTCGTGAGGCGCCCGACCCCGAGCAGGTCGCGAGCCCTCGAGGCGGCGTCGCCCTTGTCGGCAGTGGAGGTCACCGGGGGAGTCTAGGGCGCGGGGCGGTGGGGGAGCACCCGGAGGGAGGTGTCGTCGGGACCTGCGTGAGAGACTCGGCTGGCCGCTGGATCGCCCGCCGCCTGACCCTGACCACCCGAACCTGGAGTCCGCCCGCATGGCCGAGACGTCACCGTCCACCGCGGCTCTGCGCACGCTGCGACAGCGCGGATCTGTCGCGCTCGGCATCATCGCCACCGTGCTGTGTGTCGGGATCGTCGTGACCTCGGTGGTGACGAGGTCGTTCTCCCTGGTGTTCGACGGCTTCATGCTCCTCGGGGCGGCCTGCGGCTGGGTGCTGTTCACCCGCCCGTCGCTCGCCGTCAGTCTCGCCGGGGTGCACGTCAACAACCCCATCCGGCGCACCGTGGTGCCGTGGGCGCGGGTCGACGACGTCGCGACCCGGTGGAACCTCGAGGTCTACACCGACACCGGCGCGTCGTATGCCGCGTGGGCGATCTCCTCGCACATCCAGCGGCCGCGCGGAGCCGGCATACTCGGCTTCAACGGCGTGGGTCGGCAGGCGATGACCGGCAGCACGAGCCAGGCCCCGCCCTCCGACGGGGCTACCGTCCGCAGTGCCGCCCAGTCCGTGGAGCTCGCTCGCGACGAGTGGTCGGAGATGGTCGCCGACGGGCGTCCCGAGGTGTCTCCGGAGGGTCAGGTCACCCGCACCTGGGAGCTCACCGACATCGCCCTGCTCGGGCTGCCGATCCTGCTCATCGTGGTGGGGTTCCTCGGCTGAGGGGTCCTACCGCTCCCCGGCAGGGGCGGTCAGCGGTCCAGATAGAGGCAGAACGGGTGCCCGGCCGGGTCGAGGAGGACGCGAACGTCCGGCTGCGGCTGGTGCTCCGGCAGCGTCGCTTCGAGGGCGACGGCATCCGCGGTGGCGCCCTCGAGGTCGGTGACCCCGAGATCGAGGTGCAGCTGCATCTGCGGGTGGCCGGACGTGGCGGGCCAGACCGGCGGCACGTAGTCGGTCTCGGTCTGGAAGGCGAGGTTGACCGGGAGGTCGGGCATCTGCATCGTGCACCAGTCCGGCTCGTCGTCGGCCAGCGGCCAGCCGAGGAGGTCGCGGTAGAACGTCGCGAGGGCCCGCGCGTCCGGGGCGTTGAGGACGACGCCGAGCCAGCCCTGTCGGTCGCGGCCACGAATCGTCATGCCCCGCAGGGTTGCACAGACCGGTGCGCCACGGGGGATGTGGCAGGGGTCCTGACAGGATGGCGCGATGACGCGAAGCACCGTCGACGGGGAGCGCGAGCCGCCCTCGCCGGCCACGTTGCCGGAGAAGGTCGAGGACGTCCTGGAGGTCGTCGCGCGCATCCCCGAGGGGAAGGTCGCGACCTATGGCGACATCGCGGAGATGGTCGGCGGTCGCGGGCCCCGCTTCGTCGGCAACGTGCTGAGCCGCTACGGAGCCGACCTGCCGTGGTGGCGGGTGCTGCGTGCGGGGGGCCACCCGCCGCAGGGGCTCGAGGAACGGGCTCTCGAGCACTACCGCGAGGAGGGGACGCCGCTGGTCCGCGGGACGCTCGAGGGGCTGCGGGTCGATCTGGCCCGGGCCCGGTGGGAGCCCGACCTCTCTGGGGGCACGGGGGCCGACGCGACGCCGTCGCTCCCTGCTGCTCCACGGGGCACGCTTCACCACGTCGAGGTGTGGGTCACGGATCTCGTTGCGGCACAGACGAGCTGGGGGTGGCTGCTGAGCGAGCTCGGCTACGCGCGAGAAGACACCTGGCCGACGGGGGAGTCGTGGCAGCTGGGCGCCACCTACCTCGTGCTCGAGGCCGGCCGCGACGTCCGCGGCGGCCACGACCGCACGCGCGCAGGCGTCAACCACCTCGCCTTCCATGCCGGCGCCCGTGCCGAGGTCGACCGACTCGTCAGCGCCGGGCCGCGTCACGGCTGGTCGTTGATGTTCACCGACCGCTACCCGTATGCCGGGGGGCCGGGTCACTACGCGGCATACCTCGAGGACGAGGCGGGCTTCGAGGTGGAGCTCGTCGCTCGCTGATGGCGATGCCGGGGCCTCGCCAAAGGTGACCACTGGCGACGCCTGGGCGGGGCGCGTCGTCGAGAGGTCAGGAGAGGTCCTTCCGGGAGCCTGGGATCGACCAGAGCTGACCACTCGGAGGCCGGGCTCCGTCAACCCGGGCCACGTGATCCGGCTCTGACGCGCCATCGCCGCCGCGCCACCGAGCCCGCTGTCGGTCCTGCGTGATGGGATGGCTCCCGTGGTCGACCTGCGCCGTGCTCCAGCGCTCGTCGTGGCGGCGCCCCCGCTCGACGAGGCGCAGCGTCGCGTCCTCGCGCACCGCGGTCCCCTCCTGCGGGTGCTCGGCGCCCCGGGCACGGGCAAGACGACGACCGCGGTCGAGGTCGTCGTCGACCGGGTGGCCGCCGGGCTCCTGCAGCCTGACGAGTGCCTTCTGCTCACCTCCACCCGGACTGCAGCGGCCCGGCTCCGCGAGCGCGTGACCGCGAGGCTCGACCGCACCTCGACCGAGCCCCTGGCGCGCACCCACCAGGCTCTGGGGTTCGGCATCCTGCGGCGCGAGGCGGCCCTGCGCGGCGAGCCCGCGCCGCGTCTGCTCAGCGGGCCGGAGCAGGACGTGATCCTGCGCGACCTCCTCGCCGGGCACGCGTCCGGCCAGGTCCGAGGACCCGCGTGGCCCGACCACCTCGACGTGGCCCTCGACAAGCGCGGCTTCCGCTCCGAGCTGCGTGACCTGCTCATGCGCACGGTCGAGCACGGTCTCGAGGCCGATGACCTGGCGGCGCTCGGACGCGAGCACCACCGCCCCGAGTGGGAAGCGGCCGCGCAGGTGCTCGCGGAGTACGACGAGGTGACAGCCCTCTCTCGTCCGGGCGCCTACGACCCGGCCTGGATCCTCACCGCAGCCGCCGACCTCCTCGAGGACGACCTCGCCGCCCTCGACCGGCTCCGGGAGCAGGTCCGCCTCGTCGTGGTCGACGACGCGCAGGAGCTCACCTCGGCGGCGGCACGGCTGCTCGGGGTGCTCGGAGCCGCCGGCATCGACCTCGTCCTGCTCGGCGACCCCGACAGCGCCGTGCAGACCTTCCGCGGAGCCGACCCCCGCATCCTCGCCACCGGCTGGACCGCGCTGGCGCCCGGCCGCGAGGGTGAGCCGCCGACGATCGTGCTGCCCACGGCATACCGCCAGCCGGAGGCGCTGCGCTCGGTCACCGACCGTCTCGCTCGCCGCATCGGCGCCCTCGGCGGCAGCACCCAGCGCGAGGTCGTGGCCGGCCGCGTCGGGCTCCCGCACGCCGAGACGGTCGAGGTCGCCCTGCTGCGCGCCGCCTCGCAGGAGGCTGCCCACATCGCCGCGCGGCTGCGACGGGCCCATCTCCTGGACGGGATGCCGTGGGGCGACATGGCGGTCATCGTCCGGGGCAAGGGGCGCGACGCGACCCTGCGTCGGACCCTGGTGTCGCAGGGGGTCCCCGTCGCCGCCGCGAGCGGGGAGATCCCCGTGCGCGACGAGGTCGCGGTCCGCCCGCTGCTCGCCCTCCTCGACCTCGTCCTGCGGCTCGCCAAGGACCCCCAGGCCGTCATCGAGCCGGAGGAGGCGGTGGACCTGCTGCTCTCGCCAGCGGCCGATTGCCACGCCGTCGACCTGCGCCGCCTGCGCCGGTTGCTGCGCCGGGCCGAGCTCGACGCCGGTGGGCACCGCACCAGTGACGAGCTGCTGGGGGCCGTGCTCCTGGACCTTCCGGAGGCGACGGCCCTCGGCTTCGAGGGCCGACCGGTGCGGCGCCTCGCCTCCGCCATCTCCCGCGGGCTGGACGCCGCCCGGGTGGTCGACGTGCCCGACGGCTCCGACAGCGTTGACACAGAACGCAGCTGGGCTCCCGGCGTCACCGCGGAGGGCGTGCTGTGGGCGATCTGGGAGGGGCTCGACATCGCTGGTCGCTGGCGGCGGATCGCCCTGTCCGGAGGGGCTCGTGGGGCCCGCGCGGACCGCGATCTCGACGCGGTGGTCGCCCTCTTCGGCGCCGTCGCCGCCTTCGTCGACCGGCTGCCCGGTGCCGGTCCCGACCGTTTCCTCGAGCACGTCCGCAGCCAGGACGTGCCCGGTGACACCCTCGTCCCCCGAGCGCCCGAGGGACAGTCCGTCGCGGTCCTCACCCCGGCGTCGGCGGCAGGTCGGGAGTGGCCGTTCGTTGTGGTCGCCGGGGTCCAGGAAGGGGTCTGGCCCGACCTGCGGCTGCGGGGATCGCTGCTCGGGTCCGAGGACCTCGTCGCCGTCGTCACCGGCCGGGGGACCTCGATGCGGGCGGCACAGGCGGCGGTGCGCTACGACGAGACGCGGCTCTTCCACGTGGCGGTGTCCCGCGCTCAGGAACGGCTGCTGGTGACGGCGGTGCGCAGCGAGGACGAGCAGCCGTCGGTCTACCTCGACCTCGTCGACCCCTTGACCGGCACCCAGGGACCCGAGGTCTCAGCAGGCCCTGACGAGGAGGGTTCCGGCGCGACCGGCACCAAAGCCGGCGACGGCCTGCGGCCACTCGTCGACGTGGCCGCACCCCTGACCCTTCCGGCGCTCGTCGCGCGGCTGCGCCGCACCCTGGTCGTCGGCGACGTCGCCCAGGCCGCGACGGCAGCCGGGGCGCTGGCCCGGTTGGCCGACGCGGAGGTCTCGGGGGCGGACCCCGACCAGTGGTGGGCGCAGCGGCTGCTCACCGACGACCGGCCGCTGCGTCGCCCGGAGCAGCAGGTCCGGATCTCCCCGTCCAAGGTCGAGGCCTTCGCCACCTGCGGGTTGCGCTGGCTGCTCACCTCCGCCGGAGGTGACTCGCCGAGCCAGGGCAAGGCCAACCTCGGCACCCTGGTCCACGACATCGCCCACGACCTCGGCGACGACGTCGACCGCGAGACCCTCGTCGCCGAGGTCGACCGCCGGTGGGGTCGGCTCGGACTCCCCCCGGGGTGGGTCAACGACCGGCTGCGCGACGACGCCCACGACATGGTGGGGCGGCTCGTCGACTACTACGCGCGGGCGGCGCGCGAGGGGTGGGAGAAGGTGGGCAGCGAGGTGGGCCTATGTGTGGAGGTCGGGCGGGCGACGATCTCCGGGAGGGTCGACCGCCTCGAGCGCGACGCTGCAGGGCGGTTGCGGGTCCTCGACTACAAGACCGGGTCGTCGGCGCCCACGAGGGCCGCCGTCCTGGTCCATCCCCAGCTGGCGACCTACCAGGTCGCCACCGAGCACGGCGGCTTCGACGAGGGGCGCGAGTCGGCCGGGGCGGCGATCCTGCGCCTCGGCAAGAAGGCGCCGAAGGACAACGCCCTGATGGAGCAGCCACCGTTGGCCGACCAGGAGGACCCGCACTGGGCCGAGGAGCTCATCGCGCTCACCGCCGAGGGGATGAGCGGGGCCGTGGTCGTCGCCACCCAGGGCACGCAGTGCCTCTACTGCCCGGTGAAGTCGTCGTGCCCGGTGCAGCCCGAGGGGGACGTCCTCACGTGACGACCATCAATGACACGAGCACCCCTGTCGCCATGGCGGGCTCGGCGGGCTCGGCGGGCTCGGCCACCCGGGCGACCCTCTCCGCGGGCCACATCGCCGAGGCCCTCGGCAACCCCCCGCCGACCGACGAGCAGCGGGTCATCATCGAGTCCGCCCCCGACCACCCGCTGCTGGTGGTCGCCGGCGCCGGGTCCGGCAAGACCGAGACGATGGCCTCGCGGGTCGTCTGGCTCGTCGCCAACGGCCACGTCGAGCCCGACCAGGTCCTCGGCCTGACCTTCACCCGCAAGGCGGCGACCGAGCTCGCCGAGCGCATCGGGCGGCGGCTGCACCGGCTCGCCGAGACGCAGCTGTGGACCCCGCGCGCGCTCGACGACGACGGCGCCGAGGCGCTCGGCGGCATACCCGTCGTCTCGACCTATCACTCGTATGCCGGGCGGCTGGTGCGCGAGCACGCCCTCCGGCTGGGCTACGAGCCCGAGTCGCGACTGCTCTCCGAGGCGGCCGCCTGGCAGTATGCCGCCGAGGCGGTGGCGTGCTACGACGGGCCGATGGACGACGTGACCTCGGTGGAGTCGTCGATCATCGGGGCCGTCGTCTCGCTCGCCGGCGAGCTCGCCGAGCACCTGCGCACGCCCGAGCAGGTCGTCGACTACATCGACGACATGGAGGCCTACCTCGAGGTGCTGCCCAAGGGAGGGTCCCGCGCCCAGAAGTTCCCGGTGCGTGACGTGCTGGAGGCCCTGCGCAACCGCCGCGCCCTGCTGCCCATGGTGCGGTCCTACCTCGAGCTCAAGCGCAGCCGCGACGCCATGGACTTCTCCGACCAGATGGCGCTGGCCGCCCAGCTCGCCACCCGCTTCCCGGCCATCGGCGGCATCGAGCGCCAGCGGTTCCGGGCGGTGCTGCTCGACGAGTTCCAGGACACCTCGGAGGCCCAGCTCGTGCTGCTGCGGGCGCTGTTCGCCGGGACGGACAGGCCGTCCGCGGTGACCGCGGTCGGCGACCCGAACCAGTCGATCTACGGCTGGCGGGGCGCGAGCGCCACGACGCTGCGGCGCTTTCCGGCGGAGTTCGCGGACGTGCGGGGTCCGGCGCGGGTGCTCCAGCTCAGCACCAGCTGGCGGAACGACGACCTGATCCTCGACGTCGCCAACCGCACCTCGGCGCCGTTGCGCACCGAGCACGTCGTGCCGCTCACGACCCGTCCGGGCGCGGGGCCCGGCGAGGTCCACGCCGGACGTTTCGAGACCACCGAGGAGGAGGCCGCACACGTCGCGCACTGGATCGCCCAGCGGTGGCGTCGTGCGAGCGGACGACGCACCGGGCTGTCGGCAGCGGTGTTGTGTCGCAAGCGCGCCCAGTTCCCGATGATCGTGGAGGCGCTGAGGGCACAGGAGCTCCCGGTCGAGGTCGTCGGGCTGGGAGGCCTCCTTCAGACCCCGGAGGTCGGTGACCTCGTGAGCCTGCTCTGGGTCGTCCAGGACCCCTCGCGGGGCGACCGGCTGATGCGGCTGCTCACCGGGCCGCTCTGCCGACTGGGCGCGGCCGACCTCGACGGTCTCGCGACGTGGGCCCGCAGCCAGCAGGCCCGCCCGAAGGGTGCCGCGGTCGTGACGTTGCCCGGGCTCGAGGACGACCGGCCCCCGGAGTTCGACGACTTCGCCGACGCGTCCACCGACGGCCGCGACTCCGACGAGTCCGGCATGGCCGTCCTGCCGCCGCCCGAGACGGCCCGCGACCAAGCACCGGAGAGCTCGGAGCGGGCGAGCATCGTCGAGGCGATCGACGACCTGCCCCGGGAGGGCTGGCGGGGACCCGAGGGGCAGTACGTCTCGGCCGCGGGTCTCGAGCGGCTGGCCGGCCTCAGTGCCGTCGTCCGCGGGCTGCGCAAGCTCACCGGGCTGCCTCTCGCCGACCTCGTCGGCGAGGCCGAGCGCGCTCTCGGTCTCGACATCGAGGTGCTCGCCCGACCGGAGCACACCCCGACGACCGCACGGGCCCACCTCGACGCGTTCGCCGACGTGGCCGCCGGGTTCTCCGTCTCCGCCGACCGCCCGACGCTCAGCGGCTTCCTCGCCTGGATCGACGCCGCCATCGAGCAGGAGCGCGGTCTCGACACCCCGACCATCGAGTCGTCGACGGACGCCGTCCAGGTGCTCACCGTGCACGCGGCCAAGGGTCTGGAGTGGGACTGTGTCGCGATCCCCGGCCTCGTCGAGGGGTCCTTCCCGGCCCGGTCAAACGGGGTCAGCAGCTCGGTCGCCGACGACGAGTGGAGCGTCGGTGTGGACCACGACAAAGGCTGGTGCGTGGGGGCGGATGGCGTCCCCTACGACCTGCGCGGCGACCGTGACGGTCTGCCGGTCTTCGGGTGGCGCACCACCACGGACTGGGACGACATCAAGGGGGCGTTCGAGCAGTTCGTCCTCGAGGGCGGCCGGCACGCCCTCGCCGAGGAGCGTCGGCTGGCCTACGTCGCTTTCACGCGGGCCCGGTCCGCGCTGCTGCTCACCGCACCGGTCTGGTCGGACGCGTCCACCCCGCGGGTCACCTCGACCTTCCTCACCGAGGCCCTTGACCCGGCCGCGGGTCTCGGTGTCTCGGTGTCGCACTGGGCCCCGATGCCGCCCGTCGACCCGCCGAAGCCGCCCAACCCCCGGCTCGTGGAGCCGACCCGGGCGGCCTGGCCCTCCGACCCCCTGGCGCTCCGACGGGCCGAGCTCGCCGAGGCGGTCGACCGCGTGACCGTGGCCATGCGGCGGCTTCGGGAGGGTGGCGGTGCCGCTGGGGTCCGCGGGTCAGCGGTCCAGGACGCGGACGTCGACGGGTCGTCCGCCGGCCTCGACCCGCTCGAGGTGCCGTCGGACCCCGAGCTCGAACGGGATCTCGAGCTGTTGCTGCGCGAGCGTGAGGCCTCCCGCCACCGCGCCGGCGTCGTCGTCGAGGTCCCCCGCCATCTGTCGGCCTCGGCCGTCGTCCAGCTGGCCACTGATCGCGACCGCTATGCCCTGCAGCTGCGGCGACCGATGCCCAGCGAGCCAGCGATCGCAGCCCGTCGCGGCACCGCGTTCCACGCCTGGGTGGAGGAGCACTTCGCCCGCGCCGCGATGGTCGACCTCCTCGACCTGCCGGGTAGCGCCGACGACAACGCCGGCGACGACGCCGACCTGCCGCGGATGAAGGAGCTGTTCCTCGCCAGCGAGTGGTCGCAGCGGGTGCCGGAGGAGATCGAGATCTCGGTCGAGACGATGCTCGACGGCTTCGCCCTGCGCGGCCGGATCGACGCGGTGTTCCCCCGCGACGACGGGGGCTGCACGATCGTCGACTGGAAGACCGGCGCCGAGCCGCAGGGCCGGGACGCCCGCCCGCGGGCCCTGCAGCTCGCGACCTACGCGCTCGCCTACGCCCGGCTGCGCGGACTGCCGACCTCCCGCGTGGACGGCGCCTTCTACTACGCCGCCACCGGCACGACCGTCCGGCCGAGGCTCCCGCGCGAGAAGGAGCTGCTCGCCCTGCTCGGGTCGATCGCCGACGAACCTGCAGCCGATCCCGAGTCCTGACGTCGCCGCGAACCCTCAGCGCCAGGTGTCGGAGTCGATCCCGGAGTCGGATGGCGGTTTCTTCGTCACCGGTCCGGTAGTGGTGCCACTGGGCTCGGTGGGCTCGGGCCCGGTGGGCTCGGGCCCGGTGGGCTCGGACCCGGTGGGCTCGGTTTCGGGGGGCTCGGTTTCGGGGGGCTCGGTTTCGGTGGGCGCGGCCGGGCCGTCGTCGGAGTACGCGTCGTCGGAGGCCGTATCCCGGCGGATCCGGTCGAGCTCGTCCTGGGGGATGACGGCGGTCAGCTCGCCCAGGTGCTCGGCGGAGATCGGTTGGGTGTCCTCGCCGACATCGAGATCGTCGAGCTGCTCCTCGTCCTCGTCGAAACCCTCCTCGTCGAACCCCTCCTCGTCGAGATGCTCCTCGTCGAACCCCTCGTCGTCGAGCTGCTCCCGGTCGAAGGCCGACTCCCGCAACGGCAGGACGCCGGCACCGTGGCGACCGAGCCCGGCCGGCTGTTCGGGCTCGTCGGGCTCGTCGATGGTGCGCTCGTCGAGGTCGCGCAGGTCCACGGCATACGCGCGGATGAGGTCGCGACGCCCGGCGCTCACGGCGGTGAGGAGCGAGGTCAGCAGCCGCAGCTCGGCGGCGAGCCGGGCGCGTCGCCGCAGGTGCGCGTCGGGGCGCTCGACGCGCGAGTTGGCGTAGGCCTCGAGCACCGTCTCGATGGTCTCCTCCTCACACTGGGTGACGATCGCCGCGAAGTCCTCGGCGGGGTCGGCCACCTGCGCGTCGTCCCATCCGGTGATGCCGCGCACCCGGCCGGTCATGACGTCGTCCGGGTCCTCGAACCCCACGAGGACCTGGTCGCCGTTGATGTCTCCGTGGACGGGCGTCGGGGCGAAGCGCCACATCGAGACGTCCTCGAGCGCCCGCTCCCACCGCGACAGCAGGGCCGTCGGCACGTGACCCGTCGCCGCGGCCCGGTCGAGGTCGGCGAGCCGGCGGGTGCGGTAGGTCTCGGAGTCGTAGACCGGCAGCGACGCCTCGTCGAAGAGCGCGCGGTCGAGGTTGTGGATCGCGGCGAGGGTGCGGCCGAGCTCGGCCGCGAGGCCTGGACCGGGCGGGAGGGCGGCGAAGTTGATCGGTCGGCCCGAGATGTGGGGATAGACGACGACCCGCCCCTCGGGGACGCCGACGAAGCCCCGGGGCGCCGGCACCGCGAACGGCAGCCGTCGGGCGATGAGGCCGAGCAGCACCACCGTCGTGTCCATCTGGGCCCCGGCCGCCGCGGTCACCGGTGCGCGGACGACCCACATCCGCTGCTGCGAGTCGGTCACGAACGCGACCTCGTAGTAGTGGTCGGCCGCAGCCGTCGCCGCCTGCACCGCCGCCGGATCCAGACCGGGCACCGCCGAGCTGGCGAGGGCGGCGAGCTGCAGGGGCGTGCGAGTCACTCCCCCACGGTATGCCGTGGGCCCGCGCGGGCCCCGCAACCTCGCCGGGGATGCGCGACCTCGGCGAGTCCGGGGATGCGCCTAGGCTGACGACGTGGCCCACGACGCGCTAACCCACCTCGCCCTCTCCCGGGGGACCCTCGACCGCGCTGCTCACCGCCGCGCGGACCCCGAGCTGATCAGCCGGTTGCTGGCCGATCCCGCGACGCGCGTCGTGACGGTGACGCGGGACGCGCGGATGGAGGTCCTCAGCCACGAGAGCGAGCAGTCGGCCGCCGCCTCGGAGGCCACGGGCACCGTTCTCGTGCAACGGTCCCCGACGGAGGCCGACCGCGATCTCATGGCCTTCTTCCTCGGCGAGGAGACACCGGAGGACGGCGCGGCGGGGGGCGACCCCACGGCACACGTCGCGGTGGTCGGCGACGCCCCTGACGACGACGACCCGGCGGCCGGGCGCTGGCAGAACCTGCGGGCGGCCGGTCTCGACCTCGGCGCCCGCGACGCCGGGATCTTCACCACGGCGCAGGCCCTGATGTTCTGGCACGCGGCCCACCCGTTCTGTCCCCGCTGCGGGTCTCCGACGGCGCCGGCGCTCTCCGGGTGGACGCGCCGGTGCGAGCGCGACGGCAGCGAGCACTACCCGCGGACCGACCCGGCCGTCATCATGGCGGTCATCGACGCCGACGACCGGCTCCTGCTCGGACGGTCGCCGGCCTGGCCGGAGGGCCGGTTCTCGGTGCTGGCGGGCTTCGTCGAGCCGGGGGAGTCGTTCGAGGCGGCGGTCACCCGCGAGGTCGGCGAGGAGGTCGGCATCGCCGTCACCGACGTGACCTACCTCGGCAACCAGCCGTGGCCGTTCCCCGCCTCGGGCATGATCGGCTTCCGCGCGCGGGCGCTCGGCACCGAGATCACCGTCGATCCCGTTGAGATCGCCGAGGCGCGGTGGGTGAGCCGCGAGGACTACGTCGCGCAGCTGCGTTCGGGCGAGCTCAAGACCCCGAGCGGGATCTCCATCGCCCAGCGGATCATCGAGCACTGGCTGGGGCAGACGGTCACCGAGGCGATCGAGTCGGGCGGGGGATCGGCGGCCGCGGTCCACTGGTGACGGGCGGCATACCGGCTATCGGGTCAACGACCAATGGGCTCAGAGCCCGAGGCGCTTCTTGACCTCGATGACGCTGGGGTTGGTCGCGGCGGACCCGTCTGGGAAGAGGATTGTCGGCACGGTCTGGTTGCCGTGGTTGACCTCCTCGACGAAGGTGGCGCTCGAGGGGTCCCGCTCGATGTCGATGACCGTGAAGGGGATGCCTTCGCGGTCGAGCTGGGTCTTGAGCCGGGCGCAGTAGCCGCACCAGCTCGTGCTGTACATCGTCACCGTGCCGGCGTCGGGCGTCTGGACGGACATGCGCTGCTCCTCGGGATGCTGGGGTGGGCGGAGGCGATCGGACCCGGGCTGGTCAACGGTTGACGCAGCCCATTCCTTCCCGGTGGGATGGGCGCATGGCCACCATCGCGCGCATCGACCTCTCCGCGGACGTCCGCGAGCTCGCCGAGTCGCGCACCATCGGCTCGCTGGCGACGATCCGCCGGGACGGCCGCCCGCAGCTGTCCGTCGTCAACTTCGCGTGGTCGGCGAAGCAGTGCGTCGCGCGCACCTCGACCCGCACCAGCCTGGCCAAGATCGCCAACCTCCGCCGCGACCCCCGGGTCTCGCTCATGCTCACCTCCGCCGACGGCTGGTCGTATGCCGTGCTCGAGGGTCACGCCGAGATCTCACCGGTCGCCGAGGCCCCCGACGACCCCACGGTGGATCAGCTCGTCGAGCTCTACCGGGCGATCGCCGGCAAGGAGCACCCCGACTGGGACGACTACCGTCGCGCGATGGTCCGCGACGGACGTCTCGTGCTCAGCGTCGTGGTGGAACGGGCCTACGGGCTGAAGCAGCACTGACCAGCGCTGACCAGCCGCCCCGACCTGGATCCCCGACCCCGACCCCCGGATTGGGGTGAAACCGCGCTCTCAATGACGCGTCTGGACGCCAATCCGGTGTCACCGCGGGAGCGTCAGGGGGCCGCGGAGGTCAGCACCGGCCCCGCCCAGTCGGCGTGGTCGAAGGTCGTGGGCCCGTTGGGGTCGACGTGCAGCCGCAGCCACGCGGCGCCGGTGAGGTCGGCCGTCAGGGTCATGGTCGGCGAGGTGTTGGTCACCGCGCCGCTGTCCGCCACCGTGGTGTCCCCGGCGAAGACCTGGAAGATCACGTTGCCACCGGAGGCGGCCACCTCGTCGTCGATCCCGACCGTGGTGGTGAGGGACGAGCAGGCACCGCCGAGGTACTAGACGATGTCACTGGTGGCGTTGACGCCGAGGCCCTTGGCGAAGACGGCGCCGCGGATCGTGATCGGCTTCCCGTCGCCGGCGGCGGTCTCGCCGTTGCTCATGTCCTTC
>NZ_JANXRJ010000083.1 GCF_025353065.1 Lapillicoccus sp. | reverse complement strand
GTCGTCGTCACCCCGCTCGGTGGGGCCCACCGGGTCGACATCCACGACCGCGACCGGCTCGGCCTCTTCGCCGACACCGCGGGCCTGCTCGCCGCGCAGGGGCACATCGTGCGCTCGGCCGTGGTGCGCACCGTCGACGGGATCGCGGTCAACGAGTGGCACGTCGAGACGCCGGGCGGCGACAGCCCCGACGAGGGCGCGATCATGCGCGGCCTGATGCGGCTGTCCGAGGGCGACCGCGAGCCGCTCGCGATCCTCGGGCGCCGCCGCCGGGCGTCCAACACCGACAGCTCGCGGGCGACCACGGGCGCCCCGGGCCAGACCCGGGCGATGGTCATCTCGCACGCCTCGGACACCGCCACGGTGATCGAGGTGCGGGCCACCGACCGGCCGGGTCTGCTCCACGAGATCGGGATGACGCTGGCCCGCGCCAGCCTCAGCGTGCGCAGCGCCCACATCGCGACGTATGCCGGTCAGGCCCTCGACACCTTCTATGTCACGGAGTTCGGTGGTCGGTCGCTGCCGCCCGCCCGGGTCGCGCAGGCGGTGTCGATGAACATCGACACCTGCGACGGCGTCTGACCGACCCCACGCGCGGCGACCCACGCGGCACACCCCGTCGGACCGGCCGAGGCGCTCCCGCCGTCCCTTTATCGGGTGACCCGATAAAGGCACGGTTCCGGCGAGAACGGTTCACTGGCGAAGCGCCCCTTTATCGGGTGACCCGACAAAGGGACCGTCCGCGGAACCGGCCGCGGACGATGCGGACCTCCCGATTCCCCGACGTTAGAGTTCTCTCGTGTTCACCTCACTGTCCGATCGGCTGACCGCGACCTTCACGAGCCTGCGGGGCAAGGGCAAGCTCTCGGAGTCCGACGTCAACAAGGCGCTGCGCGACATCCGGCTGGCCCTGCTCGACGCCGACGTGGCGCTGCCCGTCGTCAAGGTGTTCGTCGGCAACGTCCGCGAGCGGGCGCTCGGCGCCGAGGTCAGCGCCGCCCTCAACCCGGCGCAGCAGGTCGTCAAGATCGTCAACGAGGAGCTCGTCGGCATCCTCGGCGGCGAGACCCGCACGATCCGTTTCGCCAAGAACCCGCCGACGGTGATCATGCTCGCCGGCCTGCAGGGGTCCGGCAAGACGACGCTGGCCGGCAAGCTCGGCTACTGGCTGAAGCAGCAGGGGCACACCCCGCTGCTCGTCGCGGCCGACCTCCAGCGGCCCAACGCCGTCACCCAGCTCGAGGTCACGGGCGAGCGCGCCGGGGTCCCCGTCTACGCCCCGGAGCGCGGCAACATCGGTGGGCACGACGCCGTGCTCGGATCGGGCGAGGGCACCCGGTCGTTCGGCGACCCCGTCTCGGTGGCCCGCGCCGGCATCGAGCAGGCCCGCACCAAGCAGCACGACGTGGTCATCGTCGACACCGCCGGCCGGCTCGCGGTCGACGCCGACCTCATGCAGCAGGCCGCCGACATCCGTAGCGCCATCTCGCCCGACGAGGTCCTCTTCGTGATCGACGCGATGATCGGTCAGGCGGCGGTCGAGACGGCGCTGGCCTTCCAGGAGGGCGTCGACTTCACCGGCGTCGTGCTGTCCAAGCTCGACGGCGACGCCCGCGGCGGCGCCGCGCTCTCGGTCGCGACGATCACCGGCCGGCCGATCATGTTCTCCTCCATCGGCGAGAACACCCGCGACTTCGAGGTCTTCCACCCCGACCGGATGGCCAGCCGGATCCTCGACATGGGCGACGTCCTGACCCTGATCGAGCAGGCCGAGAAGGCGTTCGACAAGGACCAGGCCGACGAGATGGCCCGGAAGTTCCTCGCCGCCGAGGACTTCACCTTCGACGACTTCCTCCAGCAGATGTCGGCCATCAAGAAGATGGGCTCGCTCAAGGCGATGCTCAAGATGATGCCCGGCATGCAGGGGATGCGCGAGCAGCTCGACTCCCTCGACGAGCGCGAGTTCGACCGGGTCGAGGCGATGGTCCGCTCGATGACACCCTTCGAGCGCACCCACCCCAAGCAGATCGACGGCTCCCGTCGAGCCCGCATCGCCCGGGGCTCGGGGGTGACGGCCTCCGAGGTCAACCAGCTCCTCGAGCGGTTCCGCGAGGCCCAGAAGATGATGAAGAGCCTGGCCCGCGGCGGCGGTGGAGGCCTGCCCGGTATGCCGGCTATCCCCGGCGCGCGCAAGGGCAAGCAGGCGCCCCCGCAGCGCAAGAAGTCCAAGAGCGGCAACCCGGCTCGACGCGCGGCCGAGGAGCGCGAGGAGGCCGCGCGCGCCAGCGGGGCCCGGGTGTCGAGCGCCCAGAGCGCCTTCGGGCTCGGGGGTGGCTCGGGTGCGGGTGAGTCCGGGGCCGACGACCCGGCCGACTTCGACCCGAGCAGCCTGCCGAAGGGCTTCGAGAAGTTCCTCGGGAAGTAGCGGCCGCGCGACGGCGGTGATCGCGCGGTGTCAGCCGAGACCGGCCCAGGTGCCGAGCGCGACGAGGACGACGGCCGTCCCGACCTGCTGACGTGGGTGCAGCGTGAGGGTGGCCACGAGCTCGCGGACGAGCGCCCGGGGGAGGTAGTGCGCCGGCGTCGGACCGCCGACGACGACGACATCGAGGTGGAGTGCCCGGGCCAGGACGTGTGTGCGGAACACGTGGAACCCGTTCGTCACCACGACGAGCCGACCCGGCACCCCCTGAGGCCCATCCGCCTCGCCCGCCTCTCCGGCCTCGCCGGCCCCATCGCTGGCCTGCTCCGCGACGAGGGCAGCAGAGTTGAGGAGGTTCTCCCGGGTGGACGTCGACCGGTCCTCGAGCAGGATCCCTGCCGGGTCGAACCCGTGCTCGACGAGGAAGTCCGCCATCGCCGCCGCCTCGCTCGTCGCCTCGTCCGGTCCCTGGCCGCCCGACACGACGACCGGGACGTTGCGCCGCCGACCGGCCGCGGCCGACGGCGAGAGCGACCCGTGCAGCCTGATGGCGGCGAGGAGGCGTTCGGCGAGGACCAGGGTGACGCGGGTCCCCACCAGACCCGCACCCAGGACGACGAGAGCGTCGGCCCGCCGGGGTGGGCTGCGTCGTACCGACCACGCGAGCCGCGCCCACCCGAGGAGCAGGACGGTGAGCACGGACCCGACCTGGGCCGCGAGCAGCAGGACGACCGCGGCGGCAGCTCCCGCGACCGAGCCGCGCGCGTCGACACCGACCCGCCAGACCAGGGGGAGGGCGAGCGCGAAGAGGACACCCACTCCGAGTGCGGCGAGGTTGGGGCCGCGGCGGGCGCGCGGATGGAGGAGGGCCGGTCCCGAGGCGAGGAGAAGCAGGACCGGGACGGTGGCCAGCACCAGGGCGACGTCCAGCACCCAGGCGACGTCCTGCACCGCGGCGGTAGGGGGCACCTCGCCCATGCTAGGTCGACCGTGGGATCGAGCCGACCGCACGGCATACCGGACATCGGCGTTTATTTCGGGTGGGGTGGCGGAACCGGTGTCACGAAAACCGCCAGGGTGGGCAGACCGGTGACGTAGCGTGACGAGCGAACGGACCTGTGGGGGGTCCGGCGTCGTGGAGTCCGTCGGTCCGTCCGGTCCGACGACAGGGCATCCGGTCGCTGGGGAGCGACCGGGGCGAGAGACGTGACGGGGAGATCATGCGGATCGTGGACGACTGGGCTTCCCGCATCTCGTGGAGATGGGGTGTGACGGCGATCGTCGTGCTCGTCACCGCCCTCGTCGTCGGCGTCGTCGTGGTGCTCATGCCGCGTGGAGAGTCCGTCGCCGTGGCGACCGCCAGCAGCGACAGTGGCCCGGTCCGGCTGCTGCCGCCGGCGTCCGCCGGCGCCACCCCGTCGCTGACGTCGAGCACGACCCCGTCGACCCCGTCGAGCACGACCCCGTCGAACCCGCCGACGACTACGCCGTCGAAGGCACCACCCTCGACGCCGATCCCGTCCTCCTCGATCTCGATCCCGCTCACCCCCGCTGACGTGGTCGCGACGACGCAGCCGGCCGTCTCCGGCCCCGGGGTGACCGAGCCCGGCATCTCCATCTGGGTCACCCCGCAGCTGGACGGCTCGCTCGAGGTGATGGAGGCGGCGCTGTATCCCGACCCCGTCGACGTCGTCACCCTCGACCCCGTCGACGTGCACAACGGCGGTCCGGCCTTCGCCGCGCTCGTCCCGACCGTCACCCACCTGCAGGTCACCGCGGACCAGACCCCCGTCGGGGTGCTCGAGTCGATGACCAGGCCCACCACGGTGACGCTGCCCACCCGCGCCCGCCAGCTCCTCCTGCGATACCACCTCGACGGCGTCACGGTGCGCAGCACCCCGTCGGCCACGGGCCGGGCGAGCATCCTCATCGCCCCGCTCTCGGCGGGCAGCGCCGCCGCGCTGCAGTCGCAGATCCGGATCGGCGGCGGACCCGTGCTCAACCTGACCTGCCCCCGGCTCCACGGCGACGCCGCGTCGTGCGTGCCGATCTCGGGCGACCTCGGGGTGGCCCCCGTGCTGCCCGCGCGCGACGACGTGGTCGTCGCCCAGGTCGACCTCCCGTCACCCTCCTGACCACCTCGACCGACTCGTGCGCGACGCCTGGCCCGACCCGTCTCCCTCCCCCCGTCAGGTCGGCGATCGGTCGCGTTAGGTTGCTCGTCATGAGCGGTGACGTCCTCCACCTGGTCGGCGCCGTGCTCGTCGGCCCGGACGAGGTCCGCCCCGAGGTGTGGGTCGTGGGCGGTCGCCTGACGTATGCCGCGCCGCCGGGCACGCACGACGTGACGACGATCCGGGGCTGGGTCCTCCCGGGCCTCGTCGACGCGCACTGCCACATCGGGCTCGACGGTCATGGCCCCGTGGACGAGCAGACCTCTGAGACACAGGCGCTCGCCGACCGCGGTGCGGGGACGCTGCTCATCCGCGACGCGGGCTCGCCGGCCGACACCCGCTGGATGGACGCGCGTGCCGACCTGCCCCGCATCATCCGCGCCGGGCGGCACATCGCCCGGACGAAGCGCTACATCCGCAACTTCGCCCACGAGGTCGAGCCGGAGGAGGTCGTCGCACAGGTCCGCGAGGAGGCGCGGCGCGGGGACGGGTGGGTCAAGCTCGTCGGCGACTGGATCGACCGGGACGTGGGCGACCTCGCCCCCTCGTTCCCACGGGAGACCGTCGTCGCCGCAGTCGCGGCCGCGCACGAGGAGGGCGCACGGATCACCGCCCACTGCTTCGGCGAGGAGTCGCTCCACGACTTCGCGGCCGCCGGGGCCGACTGCATCGAGCACGCCACCGGACTGGACGCCGTGACGACGACGGCGTTCGCGCGGCAGGGCATCGCCATCGTGCCGACGCTGGTCAACATCGCGACCTTCCCGGCGATCGCCGAGCCCGCGCGAGAACGCTTCCCGAGGTACCACGCCCACCTGCTCGACCTCCACCGCCGTCGGCACGCGACCGTCGCCGCGGCGCACGAGGCCGGGGTGCCCGTCTACCTCGGCACCGACGCCGGGGGCAGCCTGCCGCACGGACTCGTGGCGCAGGAGGCGCTCGAGCTGGCCGCCGCCGGGATGAGCACGCGAGAGGTCCTGTCGGCGGCGACCTGGGGCGCCCGGGCCTGGCTCGGTAGGCCCGGCCCGGAAGAAGGAGAGTCCGCGGATCTCGTTGTTTATGAATCGGATCCGCGCGAGGACCTGAG
>NZ_JANXRJ010000056.1 GCF_025353065.1 Lapillicoccus sp. | reverse complement strand
GGACGGGAAGCTGCCCGCGCATGTGATCACGTATCTGACGTTGGGGTTGTGCCTGTTCCCCGACGACGACTACGAGGAGGTCGCCACGAAGGTCACCGGGTCGCTGGACCGGTTCGGCTGCTGGGACGCCGCTTGGGCCGTGCCGACGGCCAGCGCGATCACCCAGGCTCGTAAACGGTTGGGGCGTAACGTTTTCTTGGAGCTGTTCGAACGCACCTGCGCCGGTCCCTGACGGACCCGAACTGGAACCGCCGCCAGTTCGCCACCGTCACCCGGGTCAACCACGACAACGGCAACAGCCAGGTCCTCGGGCAGCACCTGGCGTGCCCGCCGTGCAACATCGGCCCCTTCTCGACCCCGGACTACACCGCCCTGGCGACGGCGGCGATCCACCGCCTGCCCGGCAGCCGGACCCTGTTCACCGGGCAGCGCGCCGAAGGCTTCTACGTCGACATCGGTGCCATCTTCGACCTGTCCGACCTGCGTCCCTTCCAGAACCTGCACGTGGGCTCCCAGATGCCGAAGGCCCCCGGCGTGAACGGGACCAAGGCCAAGAACGTGCACTCGATCTCCCTGCGGGTACCCAAGACCGACCTCAGCCGTGACGGCTACGCCGCGGCCGATCCGACGGATCCCCGTTCGACCATCGCCGTGTTCGCCAGCGCCAGCCGGCAACGGGTCCGCATCTACGACCACGACGGGAAGCCGGACAACCACGGCCCGTTCGTGCAGGTCTCCCGCCAGGCCAACCCGCTGTTCAACGAGGTCCTGATCCCCATCACGAAGAAGGACCGCTTCAACGCCCAGCAGCCCGAGGACGACAGCCAGTACTCCACGTTCGTCACTCATCCGGAGGTGTCGCGGCGGCTGCCCAGCACCTACCCGGGCGTCTTTCCCCATCTGGCTGCGCTGAACGCCTCCGGCAAGCCGCGGGCCGACCTGGCCGCGATCCTGCTGACCGGGATCCCGGCCGGCATCGTCCCCGGCTTCCAGAACTACACCGGGCCGGTCCAGGCGGACATGCTCCGCCTGAACATGGCCATCGCGCCGACCACCCACGAGCCCAGCAACCTCGGGCTGATCGGGATGGACCCGGCCGGGTTCCCCAACGGACGGCGGGTCTTCGACGACGTTGTGACCATCGAGCTGCGGGCCCTCGCCGGGACCACGTACGCGCTGATCGACCCGTCATACGTCCCTGACGCCGCGGCTGGGGCGATCACTCCCGGACTGACCTCGTCCAACACCGACGTCACCGCGAGGAACACCGTGCACTACCTGCCCTACTTCCCTTATCTCGGGACCCCGCACAGCGGCTTCTACAACCCCCAGGACGACGAGCCGGCCCCCCCGCCGCCTCGCTGACCGGCTACCACCAGCGGCCCGGCCCGCGCGTCTCGACCCGAGGGTGGGTCGAGGCCGCAGGCCGGCCCACCCTCGCGTCGTTCGACCTGGAGGACCCGGATGAGTGAGCAGTCCCAGCTCGGCCCCAGCACCGACGGCAGCATCGTCCTCGACATCGGCGGCGACATCGGCGCGCTGATCATCCTCACCCCACCGGACCTGGCCGGGGCCGAGATCGAGGTCAGTGCGGACGCCCCTGACTCGCCCCGCACCCATGTCGCCGTCCGCGAGCGCCGTGGACCTACCGGCATCCGTTACGCAGCGATCTACCCCGCCCTCCCCACCGGGAGCTACACCATCTGGCATTCCTTGGCCGACGCGTCCCAGCCCGTCGCCATCGTCGGCGGACAGATCACCCAGCTCGACTGGCGCTAACCCCTGAGCCGCGCCAGGATTGCTCTTGGATGGTGATCTTCCCCGAGAACCGAGATTGACGTGGTACCCCTCGACCCGACAGCGGCGCCATAAGGGAGGCAGATCACCGCCGGACATCCAAAAATCGGAACGTTAGGTGCTCCACGGCGCGGACGTCGTCGTCCGCGACCGCGGGGCGAGGGGTCGGGCCAGATGCAGGCTCACAAGCGACCCCAGCGCGACCTGCCGGCGTCAGGTGCGGTCGAGGGCCGCGACGACGGCGGCGGTGACCAGCCCGTAGACCAGGTGCGGGACGGCGTCGCTCGCCCAGTCCGCCGGGGCCCAGGTCCGAGGGTCGGAGACACCTAGCGCTGTCGTTCACGGAATTATGTGACGTAGTTTCACGGAATTATTTGGCGTGGTCCTCGGTGTGTCGTCGTGTCTGGATTCGGCTGGTTCGGCGAACATGCGGAGGGCTGAATCGTCGGCGGGGGTGAGGTGGTGGTGATCGTTGACGGCGGGCAGGACCGGCTGG
>NZ_JANXRJ010000053.1 GCF_025353065.1 Lapillicoccus sp. | reverse complement strand
CTGTCGGCGACATCATCCCGATGAGCCCGGACGGGAAGCAGGGCATGGTCGTCCGCAGCCTCGACCCGCCCCACTCGATGATCTGGGGGACGCCGGGGGAGACGACCTGGGCCTGGCAGCTCGACCCGACCGGTGAGGGTTCGACCCGGCTCATCACCCGGGTGCGGTCGCGATATCGGTGGCTCTCGCCGTCGATCGCGTTCTCCGCCCTGCTCGAGTTCGGGGACATCTGGATGATGCGCCGGATGCTGCTCAACCTGCGCGCTCGGGCCGAGGCCGCGGCATACCCGGCCCTGGTCTGAGGCCCGGCGCGACCGGTCCGCGGTGGGGTGAGCCGACTACTCCGGTGCGCCTGTGTCCTCGGCCACGTCGACGACCACTTCGTTGCGACGCAGGAACCACGGCTTGTAGGGCGGGTCGAAGCGGGCGAGGCGCGGCGGCCCGACGGCCGTGAGACCCTCGGCCTCGACCGCCTGGAGCAGGGAACGGCGATGCCGTTCGTAGGAGTCCTCGGACCAGCGGCCGGAGTATCGCGACACGGCCGACAACCCCGGCGGCACCGTACGGATCGAGACGTGGGGGTCGGTCGGCTCCGGTGCGGTCGCCTCGGTCATCGAGGCCGGCAGGACGAACGCGACGGCATACCCGCCCTGCGTCGTGCTGCGCTGGACGACGGGTGCGGTCATCGCCACCTTCTGGGGGGACTCGCCCGACTGGATGACGGGTGCCGTCATCTCGACCGAGGTCCGGGACCGGTTCTGGCCGCTGATGTAGCCGAAGAGATACCGGAACGCGGCGCTGCCCGCCTTCTCGAAGGGCAGGTCGATGGTGACCTCCGCCACGACGTGGGAGGGGTAGCGGCGCAGCTCGAACCCGTCGTATTGCCGGACCACCTCGAAAGGCTGCTCTTCCGTCATGTCTCGTGACGTTACTGGGCGCGGGGTTTCGTGTCACCACACCGGCCTCCGGCGGGCGTCCACGAGAATCGGCGGGTGACCCTGGGACTCGCGCGCGTGATCGACGAGACCCGCGACCGGGCGGTGCGACGCCTGGCTGCGTTGGTCGTCGACGACGCAGCCGTTGACCGCTGAGCGTGAGCACGCAGCTCAGCCAACCACGATGCAGTCGAGCAACCGCCCGTGAGCTTCGGCCGTGCCGACGGCGTACGGCTCGACTGGGAAAGTCTCCAGGAGCTTGACGAGGAACTCGCTCCGCGCTGCTCGGTGGGCCTCGGTGGCGAGTTCGATGCCAGTGCGCAGTTCGGCCACCGTGATCCCGGCGACGACAAGATCGTCGTCCTCAGTGATGACCCCGACGAGTTCGACGCGCTCACGCTCGGAGGCGATCAGCACTTCCGTGTCGATGATCAGTCGGTGGGCCATGCCGGTCCCTCGAGCATGGCGGCATCTCGGGCTGCGAGGGCGTCGGCAGCAAAGCCGTCGTCGGGCGCGGTCTCCTTCAGGAGCGCCAGGGCCTCGGCGCCGTTGCCGGCGTTGGCCGGGCCGATGGTCGCGATTCGTCGTCCGCCTCGGGTGACCACGACGACCTCTTCACGTTGAGCGTCATCCAGGATGGCCGCGAACGAGCGGCTGGCCTCGGTTGCCGTCACGGTACGCATGTCATCAGACCATCTGATCCCGCGGCATCAGGCGCCGAGCAGCGCGAGCGGGACCACCGCAACGCCGTCGCGCCGGCGGTAGGCGGTGGTCCCGGTGGTGACGATGACGAGGTCGACGACCTGGTCGGGAAGCTGCTCACGCAACCAATGCAGGTGCCTCACGTCGCGGTCGGTCACCGCGGCAGCAAGCTTGACCTCGATCCCCACGACCTGACCGTCAGGTCCTTCCACGACCAGGTCGACCTCGTGGTCACCGTTGCGGGTGCGGAGGTGACCCACCCGCGCTTCGGCCGCCTGCGCAGCCACGCGCACCGTCAACGTCGCGAGGGACTCGAACAACGGGCCGGCCATGGCGGCGCCAACAGCAGTCGCCAAGGTGGCGGCCGACAAGTTCAGCAACCGGGCCGCCAGCGCCGGGTCGGCGAGCTGGTGCTTGGGCGCTTGCTGAAGTCGCGTCATCGGGTTACGGCTCGGGCTCCAGCCAGGGACCGGGTCGAGCAGCCACAGCGCCGTGAGGTGGTCACGGTAGGCGATGGTCGTCGTCTTGGCCGGCTGAGACCCGTCTCCTGCAGTTGTGGCGTCCAGAATCCCGGAGTAGGCGGTGGTGGTCGACGAGGCTGCGGCATACGCCCGCATCCACCGGAGCAGCGTCTCGGGGCGGCGGAGCGCGAGGCCCTGCTCGGGCAGATCGCGGTCGACCACCCGCTGGAGGTAGGCGTCGAGCTGCCCGCGACGCAGCCGCGCGGGCTGCGTGGCGATGCCCGGGAAACCACTGGTGTCGATGGCAGCGAAGTAGTCGCTCACGAGGTATGCCGTCTCTCCGGCAATCGCTGGGCGTCCACCGTCCAGCAGGGCCCGGAGCGAGATGGTCGGCCTGGTGGCTCCCCGCTCGTGCAGTGCCATCGGCCGCATCCGCAGCGACAGGATGCGTCCGGCTCCGCTGTGGGTGTCGACCCCCGCTCGCGGGGTGGCGCTGCCCGTCAGGAGGAAGCGCCCGGGAGGAGCGCCCTCGTCGACCCGTCGACGCACGGAGTCCCACACCTGCGGCAGCCGCTGCCACTCGTCGATGAGCAGGGTGCCGGGCGGCGCTCCGGCGAAGGTCGGGTCGGCCTCGACCAGAGCTCGCTGCGCCGGGTCGTCGAGCAGCCAACTTGCGCGGGCGCGACGGGTCGCCGTCCCGGTCTTCCCGACCCCTTTCGGCCCGTCCAGGGCGATCGCCGGCGCCAGCGCGAGGAGCTCGTCCAGCTCCTGGTCCACGGTGCGCGATAGGTAGTCCACACACGAACGCTACCTTGAGCAGGATCACTACACTACTTCTAGCAGCATGCTTACCCTACTTTTAGCCGGCAGCCGCGTCCGTGACGCTTGCGCTCAGAAGCTGCGCGGCAGGTGCAGCGCGGTGCCGAGGGTGTCGGCATACAGGCGGCGCGCCTCGGCTCCCACCCACGCCGCGTCACCATGCCGTGCGTAGAGGCGGTCGCCCACGGTGCGCGGAAAGACGTGGACGTGCAGGTGCCAGACGTCCTGGTCGCCGCCGGGCGCGTTGTGCTGGTGTCGAGACCCCTTCGCACGCGTATGCCGATCGCATCCCCACAGCCACGGCCTGGGTCAGGTCCCAGACGGCATGGCCGACGGCGGCTCGCAGGTCGTAGAGGTTCTCGTGGTGTGCGCGGGGGATGACGAGGGCCGCACCCGGGTTCCCCGGCCACCACTTCGGGGCGATCCGCGCGTAGGCGAGATCCGTCACGGCGACGTCGTCCGACGGCGCGTTGTGCTCGCTGCTCTCGCCGCGCTGGATCAGGCAGAACGGACACGAGTAGCCCGGCGGTTCGTGCCTTATCTCCATGCTGAGGACGGTGCCACACACCGGTGGGGTCAACAATCGGCGCTCAGTCCCGACCGTCCTCGTAGGCCGTGAGCCTCGCCTCCCGACCCTAAGATCGTCGCCATGCAGACCCGAAAGCTCGGACCCTTCACCGTGTCGGCCGTCGGACTCGGGGCGATGCCGCTGTCGATGGGCGACAAGGTGAGCGAGACCCGTGAGCAGGCCATCGCGACCGTGCACGCCGCCCTCGACGCGGGCGTGACCTACATCGACACCGCCGACATCTATGCGCCCAGCTGGGACACCATGGGCCACAACGAGAAGGTGGTCGCCGAGGCGCTGGCCGGCTACGGCGACACCAGCCACGTCGTCGTCGGGACCAAGGGCGGGATCACCCGCGGCGAGGGTGAGACGTGGGGCCGCGACGGCTCCCCGGCATACCTGCGTCGGGCGGTCGAGGCCTCCCTGCGAGCCCTTGACCGTGACGTGATCGACCTCTACCAGTGGCACCGTCCGGACCACTGGCGGGTCTACGGCGAGGTCATCGAGACCTTCAAGGCGCTGCAGGACGAGGGCAAGATCCGCGCCATCGGCATCTCCAACGCGGACGTCGAGGAGATCGACGTCGCCATCGAGGTGCTCGGCGAAGGCGGGCTCGCGTCGGTGCAGAACGAGTTCTCCCCGCGGTTTCGCTCCAGCCGCGACGAGCTCGAGCACTGCGGCACGCACGGGATCGCCTTCCTGCCGTGGAGTCCGCTGGGCGGCAGCGGGCAGCGGAGCAAGGAGGTCGGCCGGGTCTACCCCGCCTTCCACGACATCGGCTCCGAACGCGGCGTCAGCGCGCAGCAGGTGGTCCTCGCGTGGGAGCTCGGCCTCGGTGCGCACGTCATCCCGATCCCCGGCGCCAGCCAGCCGGCCTCGATCACCGACTCGATGCACGCCGTCGACCTGCCATTGACTGACGACGAGGTCGCCCGCATCGAGGCCCAGTTCACCTGAACGGCGGGTCCCGAGTTGACCTGGGCGAGACCATCCGGACTAGTCCGTCCGACCGATGGAGGCCCAAACTCCAGCACGGGTCTTTACTCTTTCTTTACTCTTTCGAGAGACGCGCCAGACCCTGATGCTGGCGGCTCACCACTCTTGAAGGAGATGTCATGGCTTGGTTGGGACGTGCCGTTCGCACCTCGCGTCGCCCGCGGGCGATGGTGCCCAGCCCCGGTATGCCGGGTAGCGCGACGTCCTGCACCCAGGGGCAGATCGTGCACCCCGCCCCAGAGCCGACGGCCTCCGGCTCCCTCGCCGCTCCGGGACCCATCACGATCGGCCCCGGTCGGTCGGGCCGGTATGCCGTCACCGATGCGGCGGGACACCCCATCGGGAGGGTCTTCGGTGACTACGTCATCGGCTTCACGATCACCTGCTGGGACCTGAAGTGGACCGTCCCCGATCTCGAGGACGCCTGGGTCTCCCTCCAGCTCGAAGCCAAGGCCCGCGCGCTGAACTCTGTGGACGCCACCGCCTGACGCAGTCTGCGTGCAGAAAACCGGATGCAGGGTCCACTCCATCTGGAGTTTGATCGGGCTCATGTCGATCACGCTCGAGACGGCGACCTCGGACTCGCTGGAGGAGGCTGTCGCCGCGGTGGGGGCCTGGCAGCAGGACCGCCTGCCGGTGCAGCTCCATCCGGGAGACTTCGGGTGGCACTGGCGTCTGGGTGCGGAGGAGCTGGCCAGGGACGTCAGGGTGTGGCGTCGCAGCGGACAGGTCGTGGCCGTGGGCTTCGTGGACAGCGCGGGCCTGATTCGCATGGCCCTCACCCCGGCTGCCGACCAGGACGACAGCCTCGCCTCCCGGCTGATGGCCGACCTCTCCGACCCTGCGCGTGGGGTCCTGCCCGCTGGGGCCGCGAGCGTCGAGGCCCGGTTCGGCTCGGCCTTCCGGGCGCTGCTGCACCGCAGTGGGTGGGTCGGTGACGAGCTCTGGACCCCGCTGTCGCGTGACCTGACAGCGCAGGTGGGGGACTGCGGCATACGGGTCGACGTGGTTGACCGCGGCTCGGCCAACGCCAGCTCCGTCCAGGATCGGGTCGCGGTGCAGCTGGCAGCGTTCCCCACCTCGACGTTCACGGTCGAGCGGTGGCACACGATGGCCGCCGCCTCGCCCTACCGTCGGGCCCGGTGCCTGGTCGCGTATGCCGCGAACGGCGCCGCCGTCGCCACGGTGACGGTGTGGTCGGCCGGCCCGGGACGACCCGGGTTGCTCGAGCCGATGGGCGTCCACCGGGACCACCGCGGCCATGGGTACGGGACCGCGATCTGCCTCGCCGCAGCGTCCGCGTTGCGTGAGATGGGGTCCTCGAGCGCATCGGTGTGCACGCCGAACGCCAACGTCGGCGGCGTGGCGACCTACGTCTCGGCCGGCTTCCGGAGGCTCCCTGACGTGACCGACTTCCGCCGCGTCAGCTGAGATCTCGTCCGCTGCTGTCGGCCAGGAAACCCTGGTGACCAGGTCGGTTTCCGTCCGGAACCGGTGCGAGGCTGCCGGGATGAGCACCTCGGGCGAGATGTCGGTGACCTGTGGCCGGACTTCCGGGCTGCGGTGCGCGCCGCGCTGACCGACGGACCACTGACCGTCGCCGAGCTCGGCCACGCGCTGACGGGCCAGCGCGCCTACCGACACCTGAGACCGGTCTTCGACGAGGGCGCCGGCACCTTGATCAAGCCGCTGACCTGGCAGGGGGACATGAGCCTCGGTCCGCCGCGAGACGGGGTGGCCACCGTTCAGCGCCTCGACGAGAACCCCAGGTGGCGCGGCATACCCGACCTCGACGATGCCGGTCCGCGCGCCATCACGGCATACCTGAGGGCGTATGGGCCGGCCACGCAAGACCACCTGCACCACTGGCTCGGCAACGGCCTGAGTGCAGGCCGCGGGCGGATCGGCTCCTGGTTCGCGGGGCTGGGCGACCGGCTGGTCGCCGTCGGCGTCGACGGGACCACGGCCTACGTCGTGCGCGAGGACGTCGATGCCCTCGAGGCCGCGCGCCCGTCCGAGACCGTGCGGTTCCTGCCCGGGCACGACCAATGGGTGATCGGCCCCGGCACCAAGGACGTCCACGTCACCCCGGAGTCCCGTCGCGACCTCATGACGCGCAAGGCCAATCCGGTGATCGTCGGTGGCGTCGTCTGCGGGACGTGGGCGCGCAAGGGTGACGAGCTGACCGTGACCTGGCTCGACGAGCGAACACGGCCCGATGAGGCGATCGAGCGCGAGTCCGACCGGCTCGCCGACCTGCTCGGCCGGGAGCTTCGCCTCATCATGACCTCCGAGCCATCTCGTGCCTAGGCGGCCGGAGCCCCCGGTGACCGGGTGGTCACCGGGGGCTCCGGGGGTGCGGAAGCTAGCGGAGGTCCTTCTCCAGCGAGCTGTCGTTACGGCCGTCCGAGCCGTATGCCACTGAGCCGCCCTCCGGGTCGTCGGCGACGGTGTCACCGGTCGCGGTAGCAGCCGGGATGTCAGCAGCCTCGACCGTCGGGTCCGGGGTGGTCTGTTCCTCCACCGGCAGCGGCCGGGCGAGGCTCAGGATGATCGAGCCGGCCAGCAGCACCACGATGACCGCGAGGCTCGCCAGCGAGGGGATCTCCGGGACGGAGGTGGAGATGTTCTCGTGGCTGGCCTGGAGGATCAGCTTGAGACCGATGAAGGCCAGAATGACGGCGAGTCCCTTGCCCAGGTAATGGAACTTCTCCAGCAGCCCGGACAGCAGGAAGTAGAGCGCGCGCAGGCCGAGGATGGCGAAGGCGTTGGACGTGTAGACGATGAACGCGTCGGAGCTGACGGCCAGCACGGCGGGCACGCTGTCGACGGCGAAGATCAGGTCGGCGGCCTCGATGGCGACGACGACGGCGAGCAGCGGTGTGCCGTAACGCTTGCCGGCTTCCTTGATGAAGAACTTGGTGCCGTGGTACTCGTCCTTCATCGGAATGACCTTGCGCATCGCCTTCAGCGCGAAGGAGGTCGACGGGTCGTAGTCGTCGTCGTCGCCCTTGATGAGCTTCCAGGCGCTGTAGAGCAGGACCGCGGCGAAGAGGAACAGCACCGGCGAGAAGCGCTCGACGATCTGGACGCCGAGGGCCAGGAAGATCCCGCGGAACACCAGGGCGCCGATGACCCCGAAGAAGAGCACCCGGTGCTGGTACTTGGCGGGCACCTTGAAGTAGGCGAAGATCAGCGCGAAGACGAAGAGGTTGTCCACCGACAGGCTCTTCTCGAGCAGCCACGCGGTGAAGTACTGGACCCCGGCGCTCTCGGTCGTCGCGGGGACCAGAGCCCCGGCGGCGTCGGTGATCATCGCGGGTTCGACGAAGGTCCAGACGACGACGCCGAAGACGACGGCCAGTCCCACCCAGCCGATGCTCCAGCGGGCGGCCTCCTTGAAGCCGATGACGTGGTCGTCGCGGTGGGCCAACAGGTCGATGGTCAGGGCCACGACCACGGTGACCGCGAAGCCGATCCACAGCCAGAGGGGCACGTCGTACACGGGGTTCTCCTTCTCGTCAGGTGCTGCGCTTCGCGTTCTGCGCTCCTCACAAGGGTGCGGTATTCGGCGGCTCGTTCCTGGGTCGACGGCCGGACCAGTCCCGTTGCTCAAACTGCCGACGGTCGGCAATCGGAGGGGTCAGCCGCGGTCGAGCGGCACCTCCGGCCAGCTCAGTAGTCGTGCGGCGATGACCGCCGCCTGGAGGGTGAAGCGCTGCGCCGGGTCGGTGGGGTCGGTGCCCAACAGCTCGCGAACCCGCTGCAGTCGATAGGTCACCGCGCGCACGGACAGGTGCAGCCGTACGGCCGTGGCTGTGGAGACCCCGCCGGTCGCGTAGTAGGCGTCGAGCGTCTCCAGCAGCGGCCGGGCGCCGCCGCGAGCCGTGGCCAGCGGGCCGAGCACGGTGCTGATGAGCTCGTCCACGGACACCCGGTCACGCAGCAGCACCTGATAGGCCACGAGCTCGGAGGCGTCGACGACCGGGGTCTCCAGCCGCAGCCGGTCCGCGAGGTCGAGCGCGCCCAACGCCTGCTCGTAGGACACCCGCACCGAGGTGGCGCCGGCCAGCGTGCGCCCCACCGCGGCCTGCCAGCTGCGCCCCGCCGCTACGCCGGGAAGGGCCTCAGCCAGCACCCCGAGCAACCGCCGACCCACCAGCGTCACGCTCGCGGCGTCGGGGGCCGCGAAGATACAGACCAGTAGCCCGTTCTTCACTGCCACAACAGGGTTCGCGTCCCCGTGGCGGCCGGCCAGCGCGCGCTCCAGCCGCCGCGGCACCGAGGTGGTGGACGGGTCGTCGAAGGTCAGCTCGTAACGCGCCACCAGCACGGCGTGCGGGCTGGTGAGGTCGAGGCCCTGGTCAGCAGCGCGCCCGGTCACCGCAGCAGCGTCCGGCCCGCCGGCGAGCAGGGTGTCGAACAGCTCGCGGCGGGTCGACTCCTGCTGGCGGGAGAGGTCGTTGCGGGCGAGCTGGAAGCCCTCGGCGAGCGCGGCCACGGCGTCGTCGGCCGCCCGCAGCACGGCCAGACCCGCGGCGCGCACCCGAGCGGCGTCCCCGTCGGCCACCACGTCCAGCCGTTCCCACAGCCGCCAGCACGCGGAGAGGTAGAGATCGATGAGCGCGCGCAGTGGCACCCCGGCCTGGGCGGCGACCGAGCCGCGTTCCCCGCAGGCGGTGAGCTCCCTGTGGCTCAGCCGCCGTCCCGAGGACGCCGCCTCGACGACAATGGGGAGAAAGTACCCCAGCAGGGCCGGGTCGACGCCACCGGCGTCATCGGCCGCGCCGTCGGCGACGGAACGAATCACGTCGGGATCCATCGGTCCTCCTTGCCGAACCCTGGCAATGCCCAGGGTTGCGGCCAGTGTCCCACCCAGGACTGCTCCGGCGGTCGTCGTCCGCGACTCCGGCCCGTGTGGATGGCCGGTCACGGCCGTGAGGGGAGCCAGACCGAGACCGTATGCTGCGCGGCATACGGTCTCGCTGCGGGGGGTAGTCGTGCGGCAGCGCCTCAAGCCGACCTCGAGACCGCCGCTCCCGTCATCGCGTGGCGGACTTTGCTCGCGCACCACGGACGATGCGCCACGGCGTCAGGGGGTAGCGCCACCACTCGCGCCGGGACGCCCTGACGGCGCCGATGATGCTGAAGACGGCAGTCAGGACGAAAACTCCGGCCATGGCCAGCCACACGGTGAGGAACACCCGCACGTCGGGGTGGGCGCCGCCGATGAGGTAGCGCAGGTAGAAGGGGAGCCCGACCCTGTTCCACACGATGCCAAACCAGATCTGCGCGTTCAGCGCCTCAGTCGCGTGGTGCCTGATGACGGAGTCGTCCTTGCCGGCGGTCAGTCGCACGGCCAGGGGCGTGATGATCGGCGTGCCGCGGAGGCGCACCAGCGGCTGGGTCGCGGCAGCGACGAGGGCGTCCGCAAGGTGTTGTCGCGCCTCGTCGGGCAGGGGGTGGTGCTGGTCGAGACGCCAGCCCGATACCCCGTATATCGCCTTAACCGTGAGCACCTAGCCGCACCCCACATCGAGGCGCTCACCCGAGTGAGAGGGGAGCTGCTCGACCGCATCCGCGCGTCAGTGCGGAGCTGGATGGTCGAACCGATCCACGCCGGCCTCTTCGGGTCCTTCGCGAGGGGCACCGCCGATTCGGACAGCGATATCGATGTGCTGCTCATCGGTCCGGTCATCCTGACCGACGTCGAGGACGCCGACTGGCTGGAGCAGCTCGACCGCCTCGATCTCCAGATCAGGATGTGGACCGGCAACATCGCCCAGATCATCGACATCAGTCCGGCCACCCTCGCCCAGATGGTCCGTGAGCGCGATCCCTTGATCGACTCATGGCGAGCCGACGACATCCCCGTGCAGGGCAAACTCCTCCTGGACCTGCTCCGAGAGTTGCGATGACGCCACGCGCCTCTGGCCGTGTGGTCGTGTGGTCGCGCACGCTGCCGCGCCTCTCCTCGATCGGCTGCGGGTAGCAGAACTCGCGGCGGTTCGACACCACGGCGTGGTGACAACAGCGGGGTGGGGTCAGCGCTCCGTCTTGCCGGTCCACCGGGTATGCCGAGTGCATCCCGGCGCGACGTCCGCCCGCCGGGGGGCGAGCGGCAATACCGAGCCGCCGAAGATCAGTGCTTGACCCTGACGCAGGGTCAGGGTTGCAGGCTGTGGCCATGACCACGACACCAGCCATCGAGATCGATGGACTCACCAAGTCGTACGGCGACCATCCGGTGCTCGAGGGGGTCGGTCTGAGCGTCCCCTCGGGCACCATCTTCGCGCTGCTCGGCTCCAACGGCGCCGGCAAGACCACGGTGGTGAAGATCCTGTCCACGCTGCTCAAGGCGGACGGCGGAACTGCCGCCGTCAACGGGTACGACGTCGCCACCCAACCCGCAAACGTCCGCGAATCAATAAGCCTCACAGGCCAGTTCGCCGCCGTCGACGAGATCCTCACCGGCCGGGAGAACCTCGTGCTCGTCGCCCAGCTGCGCCGTCTCAAGGACTCGGGCCAGATCGCAGACGACCTGCTCGCGCGGTTCGCGCTGACCGACGCGGCCAACCAGAAGGCGGCGACCTACTCCGGCGGCATGCGGCGCCGCCTCGAGATCGCGATGAGCCTGATCGGCAACCCGCCCGTGCTCTTCCTCGACGAGCCGACGACCGGGCTCGACCCGCAGTCACGGCTCGAGGTCTGGAGGACCGTGCAGGAGCTCGCCGGCCAGGGCACCACCGTGCTGCTCACCACGCAGCACCTCGATGAGGCCGAGCACCTCGCGGACCAGATCGCGGTGCTCCACGAGGGTCGGATCATCGCCAACGGCACCCTCGCCGAGCTCACGCAGCTGCTCCCGCCGGCCACGGTCGAATACGTCGAGAAGCAGCCCACCCTCGAAGACATCTTCCTCGCGATCGTCGGCCACGACGCTCCCCCACCCACCCAGACCACCACCGTCAGGACCCACTGATGACCAGCTACGTCGTCCACGACACCGCCGTCCTGACCCAGCGCTCCCTGCGCCACATCCTGCGCAGCCCGGACACGATCATCACCACCGTCGCCACACCGATCGCCATGCTGCTGCCGTTCGTCTACGTCTTCGGCAGTGCGATCCAGATCGGCACCGGCAGCTACGTCAACTACCTGCTGCCCGGCATACTCCTCATCACCGTCGCCTCGGGCATCGCCTACACCGCCTTCCGGCTCTTCACCGACGTCTCGAGCGGCATCTTCGAACGCTTCCAGTCGATGCCCATCACCCGGTCGGCCGTGCTGTGGAGCCACGTCCTGACGTCGGTCGTGGCCAACCTGACCTCGCTCGCGCTGGTCGTCATCGTCGCGGTGGCGATGGGATTCCGTTCCGCCGCAGGCCTGCTCGCCTGGCTCGCGGTCCTCGGGATCATGGCCCTGTTCACCCTGGCGCTGACCTGGCTGGCCGTCATCCCCGGACTGACGGCGACGACGGTCGACGGGGTGAGCGGGTTCTCCTACCCGCTGATCTTCCTGCCGTTCATCAGCTCGGCCTTCGTGCCCACCTCCGGCATGCCGGGCCCGGTGCGCTGGTTCGCCGAGCACCAGCCCGTCACCTCGATCGTCGACACCATCCGCAACCTCTACGCCGTGCAGCCGGTCGGCAACGGCGGCTGGATCGCCCTCGGCTGGTGCGTCGGCCTCCTGCTCGTGGCCTACGCACTCGCGATGCGCACCTACCGCCGCAAGATCGCGTGAGCGCCACCACCAGTCAGCCGGGCTTCGAAGAGTCCTCGGAACGCAGAGACTAGGGACCATGCTGACGATCGGCGAGATCGCCTCGTATGCCGGTGTGACGGTGCGCGCGGTCCGCCACTACGACGCCAAGGGCTTGCTCTCCGAGCCCGAGCGCGACCACTCCGGCTACCGGCGCTACGACGCAGCGGCGGTGGTCGAGCTCGTCAGGATCCGCACCCTGGCTGACGCCGGCGTCCCGCTTTCGCGGGTGCACGAGCTCCTGGCGGCAGGCGACGAGGAGTTCGCGTCTGCGGTGGAGGACATCGACCGCCGCCTCCGCGCCGAGATCCGCGAACGCCAGCATCACCGGCAGCGGATCGCCAAGCTCGCGGCTGGCGACAGCCTGACGCTGCCGCCCGAGGCGCTCGCCTACCTCGACCGGATGCGCCAGCTCGGACTTCCGCGGCTGATGGTCGAGGCCGAGCGGGATGCCTGGATCCTCGTGGCCGCGCAGCTTCCGGAGCACATGCAGTTCTACATGGAGGTCAAGCAGCAGCAGATGGACGACCCGGCAACCGTCGAGCTCTACCGTGATCTCGCCGCATCGATCGAGTGGGAGGCGGACGACGTTCGGGTGGTGGCCATCGCCGACCGACTCACCGGACTTCTCGGATCGGCCGGGGTCGAGGACTGGGAGGCCCACGACAACGAGGTGAGCGACGATCTCGCCGAGCTCCTCGACTCCGTCTTCCTCGACTCGCTGCCCATCGCCCGCCGGCTGATGGACCTCCTCGAGGAGCGCGGCTGGACGGGCTGGACCAACATCAGGCGGGTGGACCGCACGGTCTCAGGTGGCCAGGACAACCACGACAGCCCGAACCGGCGATGACGGAGCGGGGTCTCCCTCAAACAGCGATCCGGCCCAGTTCGCATCCACGGGACTGGCACAGGACGGAGTGGTGACCACAGCGGGATGTGGTCACCGCTACCCCTCGAGGATCCGGGGTCCTTCGAGGCGATGCCGGCCGTAGAGGAGTGCGGCGTCAGCTGGTGAGGTCGTGGTCGAGGGCTACGGCAGTGCCTTGAGCTCAGCTGTGACCTCGTTGACGATCCTCGACAGCAGCCGCTCCCACTTGGCCTGAGTAGGGGCTCCCTGGTAGGCGTAGGAACCCTGATTGCTTTCGACGGAAAGGGAGAAGGCACTACCGCCGGGTTCACTTCCGGACACGGTGAAGAGCGCCAGCCACGGCATGAGCTGCTCCGCCCTCGGCGAGTTGCTCCCCATGATCCGGTACTTGACGCGTGAGCCGCCCGTCGCGAGGAGATCCGCATCGGTGGATCGGATCTTGGCGCCATACCGAGCGAGGGCAACGCGGACCCGCTCGAGAGCCTCGGGCACGGATAGAGGCGTCAGACCTGACGACTCGAAACCGATTGGTGCCACCACTGTCGCCCCTCCCTCCTCCGACAGGAGTCGGCATCCCGGCGGAAAAGAACTTCGATACTGGATGTCGAAGACGCTGACAGCGGTTCGACGTACGTGCACGAAGCACTTCCCCACCGACCAGTAGGAGTGATCAGTATGCCGCGTTTCATGGGATTCGTGAGGATGGAAGAGAACATCGGCACCCCGCCCCAGGCGCTGTTCGATGCGATGGACGTCCACATCGGCGAGCGGGCCGCCAAGGGCGTGTTCCTCGACGGAGGCGGTCTCTACGGGACCGAGGACGCCGTGAACTACATCGTCCGCGCCGGCGAGATCAGCCGGGTCGACGGACCCTACGCCGAGGCCAAGGAGGTCGTCCGTGGCTGGTCCATCATGCAGTACGACACGCGCGAGGAGGCCGTCACCGATGTGCAGGCCTTCGCCGAGGTCCACGCGAAGCACTGGCCCGAGGTCACGGTGATCTCGACCCTGCGGCAGATCTCCGACGGCCCGGACGCCCCCGGCGAGTGACTCGTAGCAGCACGACCCACTGAGCGGGACTCGCTGCCTGGGACTCGCTACGCTGGCAACGTGCCGGCACCCACCAGTACGGATGCCTCGCACGAGGCCATCCTCGCCGCGTGGCGGGCCGAGTCGGCCCGCCTCGTCGGCGCCCTCACCCGGATGACCCGTGATCTGGAGCTCGCTGAGGACCTCGCGCAGGACGCCCTCGTGGCCGCGCTGGAGCAGTGGCCGACCACCGGCATACCGGACAACCCGGTCGCGTGGCTGATGGCCATCGTGAAGCGGCGCGGCATCGACCACTTCCGGCGCGCCGACACCCTTCGCCGCAAGACGGCGGAGCTCGCACACGCCCGGCTCGGGCACGGCGGAGAGGAGGAGACGATGCCCGACCTCGACGGCCGGGTCGGTCAGGTCGATGACATCGAGGACGACGTCCTGCGACTCATCTTCCTGTGCTGCCATCCCGCGCTGTCGGCCGAGTCCCGGGCCGCGCTGACCCTGCGTCTGATCGGCGGCCTGACCACCGCCGAGATCGCCCGTGGGTTCCTCGCCACCGAGTCGTCGATGGGCCAGCGGATCTCGCGCGCCAAGAAGACGTTGTCCACAGCTCACGCCGAGTTCGAGCTGCCCACCGGGCTGGAGCGGGCCAAGCGCATCGACGACGTGATGGCCGTGATCTACCTGATCTTCAACGAGGGCTACACGGCCACCGCCGGCCAGGACTGGATGCGTCCCGACCTGGCGAACGAGGCGATGAGGCTCGCGCGGATGCTGGCCGCGCTCGTCCCCGACGAGCTGGAGGCGCTCGGCCTCCAGGCGCTGCTGGAGATCCAGGGATCGCGGATGGCCGCCCGTATCGACGAACAGGGAGAGCCGGTCCTGCTGGAGGCGCAGGACCGGACCCGCTGGGACCAGCTGCTCAACCGCCGCGGACTGGCGGCCCTGCATCGGGCCGAGCTCCTCGCCTCGCAGGGTATGCCGGTCGGGAAGTACTTCCTGCAGGCCTCGATCGCCGCCCAGCACGCCCGCGCCGGGCGAGCCGAGGACACGAACTGGCGCCGGATCGCGGCGTTCTACGACGTCCTCGCCGCCGCCGCCCCGGGGCCCGTCGTCGAGGTGAACCGGGCGGTCGCGCATGGGCGGGCGTTCGGCCCGGACGCGGGGCTCGCCGTACTGGCGGGGCTGGACGCGGGTGCCCTCGGCGACTCGCCGCTCATGCCCAGCGTGCGCGGCGACCTGCTCGAGCGCGCCGGGCGGCAGACACAAGCGGCCGAGGCGTTCACCCAGGCGGCCGCCCGGACCAGCAACGAGAGCGAACGTGCCCTCCTGCACCGTCGGGCCGGCCAGAACCTGACGCCCGGGTCGACACCGAGGTAGTCCGCCCGTAGCACCCTCGAGCCTCACACAGCCGTCTCGGTCAGCGTCAGTCGTCCATCGCTTCGATGCCGAGCTCGGCCAGCTCGGCCATCCGTTCGCGCAGGTGAAGGACAACCGCCGGTGCAGGTCGCCCTCAGCCGGTGATCTCCTCGAGGACCCGCAGCGGCTCGGTCGTCCGGTAGGACCGGGTCGGGTTGCCGGCGAAGCGCTTGTCGGTGAGGTTCGGATCGTCCTCGATCGGGCCGAGCGGCTCGACCCGATAGACCCGACCAGGCCCGTCACCGCGAGCGAGCTCGGCCGCCAGTGGCGCGCCCTCGCGCGAAGCCGTCACGTAGATGTGCTTGGACAGGCGCCCCGAACCGTAGTTGGAACGCCATCCCGGTGTCAGCAGCTCACCCGGACGCCGGTCGGCTCTCGTTCCGTGGAAGAACGGCCCGAGGTCGTCCACCACGCGCGGCGTCGGAGGCGGATCCCGGAGCAGGCTGTCGAGTCGTCCCATCAGGGCCGCGACCCGGGTCCGCCCCTGCGGCGCCCGCGGGTAGCGGCCCAGCACGTCGAGGACGACCGGCGTCGCTCGCGTGGCGGCGGCGGTGATCACGTACTCCGCGACGACGGGGTCGTCGCCGCGGGCGAGCTCGGCCGCCCGGGCGGCGTGGGCCGTCGACCCCAGGATGTGGCGCACCTGCGTCGCCTTCGCGAGCGGATGCAGGTATGCCGCCGCGGCGGCATCCGCTGCCGCGGTGGCTGCGTGCTGGGCAGCCTCGGACGACGCGTCCCGTGCTGCGCGGTGGGCGTCGGTCGCGGCAGTCCGTTGAAGCCGCGAACGTGGAGCGCCGTCGGCGACGACTCGCGCGGCGTCGAGCGCCGCCGCCGGGCGAGGGTCCTCGGGACGGTCCTTGTGGAAGATGACGAGTGCAGGTGCGGCGCACGCCGCGGCATACCGGACGACCGCCCGCAGGTCGTCCATGGTCAGCACGAAGTCCCTCGGACGTGTCCCTATCGACCTGAGTTTGGCACGAATCGCCGTGGTAGGAGCTGTGCAGCTCAACAGCGAAAGCAGGTGTCGGTGGCCTGTGCCAGAGTCGCCGACAACCCCCAGCCGATCAGACAGCAGGTGATGTGAGTGAGCGACACGACCGAGACCCCGCCCGACCCGAAGCGCACGCTGACCGAGCAGGACCTGGTCAGCGAAGACCTGCCCGACTGGCGGATGCTGATCGACCGGCTGCATGCCAGCTTCGACACCGGTGACTTCGTCAGCGCGGTCACGCTGGTCAACGCGATCAGCCTGGCTGCCGAGGAGATGGACCACCATCCCGACCTCGACGTGGCCTACGGGCGGCTCGACGTCCGGCTGATCAGTCACGACGTCGGGGGGGTGACCTCGCGCGACGTGGCTCTGGCCCTGACCATCAGCGAACTGGCCCGGGCCGCCGGGGCCACACCGCACCCGGAGCGCACCAGCGTCCTCGAGCTCGGCCTCGACTCGGCCGACGAGGCCGAGATCAGGCCGTTCTGGGCGGCGCTGCTCGACTACGACGCGGTCGAGGCCTGGGGGGAGATCGAGATCCGCGACGCCACCGGTCGCAGGGCGACGATCTGGTTCCAGCCCACCGACGCCCACGACGTTCCGCGGCAGCGCTGTCACCTCGATCTGCGGATCCCGCCGGAGGTGGTCGAGGACCGGATCGCTGCTGCCATCAAGGCCGGCGGCGAGCTGGTCGACGACACCGCCGCGCCCGCGTTCTGGGTGCTGGCCGACCCGCAGGGCAACCGGGCCTGCCTGAGCCGCCGACGACGAGATGGTCACGGCGATGGTTAGGCGTGCAGTGCGGCGAACCGCTCTCGGGTTACCTGTGGGGTCTCGGGGAAGTAGTGCTCGACCTCGGCTTTCAGGTCGGCGAGGGTCCGGCCGGCCAGCGCCTGTCGCCAGGCCAGCTCGGCACGCCGCATCGCGCCCGACACCAGGCAGGTGCTGCGGTAGTCGACGTCGGGCCGGCCCCCGGGCCCCTGGCGCAGAATCTCCTCACACCGGAACAGCGGATCGGCACCCTCCATCGCCGTCACCACGTCGAGCAAGGTGATGTCACCGGGCCGACGCGCCAGCGCGAAACCGCCACGCGGCCCCGGCGACGACGTCAGAATGCCGGCCCGCACCAGCCCCTGAAGCTGCTTGTTCAGGTAGGGCGCCGGCAGGTCGTAGAACGCCGCCAGCCGCGCGGTCGACACACCCCGGCCGGTCTCCAGCCACGTCAGATTCAGACAGGTGTGAACCGCCCACTCGACTCCCTGACCCAAGCGCATACCTGGATACTACGAGTCCAGATTGCTCGGCGTCAAGCACGGCCGACCACGCGGCGGCGGCGGATCCCCCGGCCCATCAGCTGTCCCACTGGCCGATGGCGAGCTCCATCGGCGAATGCGCACGTGAGCGACCGGTTCTGCCGCTGGACGACAGGTCACGTTCCGACAGACCCGTCCGACAACCGCTCCGCAATGGGGACGTCGTACGGCGCCACCTGC
>NZ_JANXRJ010000052.1 GCF_025353065.1 Lapillicoccus sp. | reverse complement strand
TTCGGTCGGGCTGACAGGATTTGAACCTGCGACCCCTTGACCCCCAGTCAAGTGCGCTACCAAGCTGCGCCACAGCCCGTGGCACCCCTCCGGCCGGTCGGACAACCCGGTGGAAGAGCGAGTGGAACCTTATCGCACGGCGGACGAACGTCCGAAATCGGTCCCTCGAACGGCTGCCATCGCCGCAACCCCATGGCGGATCACCCGTGGGGGGCGCAGGCCTGAGGCATTCCTGAGAGGGGTCCCACCATGTCCGAACCCGCCCGCCCGGCCGAGCCCGGCTCCCACTGGGCCGAGGCACTCACCGAAGTCATCGAGCACACCGACGAGACGCGGGAGGCCGTCGACCCTCTTCAGGGTCGGCACGACGAGCACCGCCAGGCCGGCGACGATCTCCAGCAGGCGATCGACGCGGTAGCCGAGAGCCACCTCGGTGCGGCGCGCGACGTCATCGGCGTCGCCCTGCAGCGCGAGCTCGAGGCGCGCGACCGCTGGCCCCAGCCGGAGCGGTGGATCGACGCGGTCGCGACCGATCTCGAGGCGGGACAGGTCTACCAGGTCGCCAACGGCTGAACCGCTGGCGTTGCGTCCGCGCGAGTGGTTGCTCTAGCGAGCACTTCCGCGGACGCAAGGGTGTGCGCAAGCGGTTGGCGGGTCAGCGGCGGCGGCGCTTCTCCCGCACCCGGACGGAGACCTCGATCGGGGTGCCCTCGAAGCCGAACTCCTCCCGCAGGCGCCGCTCGAGGAACCGGCGGTAGCCGGCCTCGATGAAGCCGGAGGCGAAGATCACGAAGCGCGGCGGGCGGGTTGCGGCCTGCGTCGCGAAGAGGATCCGGGGCTGCTTCCCGCCGCGGACCGGGTGCGGGTTCGCGGCGACGACCTCACCGAAGAAGGCGTTCAGCCGGCCGGTCGGGATGCGGTAGTCCCACGAGTCCAGGGCCTTCTCGATCGCGGGGACGAACCGGTCCATGTGGCGACCCGTCAGTGCCGAGATGTTGACCCGGGGCGCCCACGGGATCTGGACCAGGTCGCGCTCGATCTCGCGCTCGAGGAAGTGGCGCCGCTCCTCGTCCATCGTGTCCCACTTGTTGTAGGCGACGACGAGGGCCCGGCCGGAGTCGATGACCTGCTGGATGACCCGGATGTCCTGCTCGGCGATGGTCGTGCCGGCGTCGATGAGGACGACGGCGACCTCGGCCTTCTCGAGCGCCGTCTGGGTGCGCAGCGACGCGTAAAAGTCGGCGCCGCGCATCTGGTGGACGCGACGGCGGATGCCGGCCGTGTCGACGAACCGCCAGGTCTTGCCGCCGAGCTCGATCAGCTCGTCGACGGGGTCGCGGGTCGTGCCGGCCACCTCGTCGACGACGACGCGGTCGGTCCCCGCCAGCTGGTTGAGCAGGCTGGACTTGCCGACGTTGGGTCGACCGAGCAGGGCGACCCGGCGGGGTCCGCCGCGGCGGTAGGCGTCGCCGACGGCGGAGACCTGGGGCAGCACGGCGAGCACGGCGTCGAGCACGTCGCCGCTGCCACGGCCGTGCAGGGCCGACACGGGATAGGGCTCCCCCAGCCCGAGGTTCCACAGCGACGTCGCGTCGGCCTCGAAGCGCTGGTCGTCGACCTTGTTGGCGACGAGGACGACGGGCTTGCCCGAGCGGCGCAGCAGGCGAACCACACCCTCGTCGGTGTCGGTCGCGCCGACCACGGCGTCCACGACGAACATCACGACGTCGGCGAGCTCGACGGCGATCTCGGCCTGCTCGGCGACCCGGAGGTGGATGCCCTTCGCGTCGACCTCCCAGCCGCCGGTGTCGACGAGCGTGAACCGGCGCCCGGCCCACTCGGCGTCGTAGGCGACGCGGTCGCGCGTCACCCCCGGGACGTCCTCGACGACGGCCTCGCGGCGGCCGATGATCCGGTTGACGAGGGTCGACTTGCCCACGTTGGGGCGGCCGATAACGGCGACGACCGGTAGCGGGCCCTCGTTGCCGGGGTCGTTGGCGTCGAGCTGGCCGCCCTCGAGGAGCGCTTCGTCGTCGTCGTCCAGCTCGAACTCGGCGAGCCCCGCGCGCAGGGCACGCTCGACCGACGTGTCGTCGGCCAGGCCGGTGAGACCACGGGGATCGGCCGGCGCACCACCCGACAGGTCGGGGGTGGAGTCGGTCGTGTCGGTCACGGGAGTGCCTCGTTCGCTTCGGTTCGGGGGACGCCGTCGAGGCGCCGAGAGGACGGCAAAGGCCGCCACAGCCTCCCATTGTCCCTCAGTCGAGCGGGTCCTCCGACCCATCGTCCGAGTCATCGTCCGGTAGCGGCATACCGAGCTGCTGGCCGGCCTGCTCGACGTGGCTGGCGAGCTGGCGGCGCAGCTGCTCGGTCGCGGCCCGGAGGCGGGCCCGACCGGGCAGCGACGGGTCGGGCGTGAGGGCGAAGGCCTCGCCGAAGACGACGACGACCCGGCTGCGGGCGCGTGGGAGGGCGCTCGTCGACTTCCCGGGGACCCGGGTGCCGAAGCAGGCCACAGGCACGATCCGTGCCCCGGTCTGCATCGCTAACCACGTCGCGCCCTGGTTCACCTGCTGCACGTCCCCCCGGCCGCGGGTGCCCTCGGGGAAGACCCCGACGACGCCACCCCGGCTCAGCACCCCCCGCGCCGCGTCGAGGGCCGCGCGGTCACCGGTCGTGCGGTCGATCGGGATCTGCCCGACTCCCCGCAGGATCCACCCGAACGACCCGTCGAAGTACTGCTTCTTGACCAGGAAGTGGGTAGGCCGGGGTGACATCGAGAAGACGACGGGCCCGTCGAGGAAGCCCGAGTGGTTGGCCACGAGCACGAGTGCGCCCTCGGCCGGAACCCGCCGGCCCTCGTAGGCGACGCCGCGGTAGAGAGTGTGGAAGACGACGACCCCGACCCATCGGCCGAACCACGCCCGCCGCGCGGAGGGGAAGGCCGGTGCTGCGGCGGCCTCAGCGAGCGACACCGGCCACCACGTCGACGACGTGCAGGACGGCGGCCACGGATCCGTCGAAGTCGAGGTCGGACGTGTCCACCGTGACGACGCCGTCGGCGGCCGTGAGGAAGTCGGAGACCGTCCCGTCGTCCCGGTCGCGACGCTCGACCTGGTCGCGGGTCGCCTCGACGGCGGCCCGGTCGGCCTCCCCGTGCAGCTCGGTCGCCCGGCGGGCGAGCCGCACCTCGACGCTCGCGGTGAGCAGCACCCGCACGGCGGCATCCGGGGCGACGACGGTGGTGATGTCCCGTCCCTCCGCGACGCAGCCGCCCGTCCGCGCCACGGTCTCGGCGATGAGCTCGCGCTGGCGGCCGACGAGGATCTCGCGCACCCCGAGATTGGTCGCGACCTGCGAGACCCGCTCGGAGATCCGGCTCCCGCGGATGGCCGCGCTGACGTCGGTGGCCCCCACGACCACCGACGGCGCATCGGGGTCGGTCGTCAGCGCGAGGGGCATGGTTCGGGCGGCCTCGGCGACCGCGGCCCGGTCACCGAGGTCGATGCTCCGCTCGAGGCACCACCAGGCGACGGCCCGATACATCGCTCCGGTGTCGAGGAACCCGACCCCGAGCGCCCGGGCGACCGCGCGCGACACGCTGGACTTGCCCGAGCCCGACGGACCGTCGATGGCGACCACGAGGTCGGCACGAGGGGTGGATGGCATGGTTGAGGATCCTAGGCGATCGAGGTGGAGAGACATCGGCGGAGGTGGGCTCAGTCGTGGACGCGCCAGCCCCGCTCGTCGAGTGCGGTGAGCAGGTGCTCGGCGGCGCTCGGCAGCACGGACACCTCGGCCAGACCGAACGGCTGCCCGAGCCCGTGCTCGAGGTGGAGGTCCTCGAGGTTGACCCCCGCGGCCCCCATGTCGGTCAGGAGGTGCCCGAGGGCGCCGGGGGTGTCGGGCACGACCACCACCACGACGGCGTATGCCGTGGGCGCGGCACCGTGCTTGCCCGGGATCCGGGCGTGGCCGGCGTTGCCGTCGCCGATCGCGCGGCCGACGACCTCGAGCGCGCCCGGGGCGTCGACCCCGTCCAGGGCGTCGAGGGCGGTGATCACCCCGGCGAGGTCGGCCGCCAGCTCGCGCAGGACGTCGCGGACCGCGGCGGCGTTGCCGGCGAGGATCTGGGTCCAGAGACGGGGGTCGCTCGCGGCGATCCGGGTGACGTCGCGCAGCCCCTGGCCCGCGAGGGACACCGCAGGATCGCTGAGGTCGCGCAGTCGGCTCGCGACGAGGCTCGCGGCGACCTGGGGCACGTGGGACACGACGGCGACCGCCGCGTCGTGCTCGTCGGCCGCCATCACGGTGACCACGCTGCCGACGGCCGTCGCGATCCCCAGGACCGCCTGGATCGCGTCCGGGCGGGTGGCCGTCGTGGGGACGACCACCCAGGCCCGGCCCTCGAAGAGGTCGGCGCGCGCGGCCATCGTGCCGCTGCGTTCGCGGCCGGCCATCGGGTGCGAGCCGACGTAGCGGCCGAGGTCGCCGCCGGCCCGCTCGACGGCCTGCGCGATGGCGCCCTTGACGGACGCGACGTCGGTGACGACGGCGTTCGGCCACCGGCGCAGCTGCTCGGCGACGACCGCGCCGGCGACGTCCGGCGGTGCCGCGACGACCACCACGTCGGGCGCGTCGTGCGTGTCGGACGCGCTGGGCGCGGCCGGCTGCTGATCCTGCCCGCCAGGCTGGCCGTTCGCGAGCTGACCGGCCCCCAGGTCACGGGCGAGGCGTGCCGCCGTCGGCGACGGGTCGCTCAGGGAGACGCGAAATCCCTTGCGGGACAGCGCGATCCCCAGGCTGGTGCCGATCAGGCCCGTCCCGACGACGAGGACGTGCGTCGTCACAGCCCGGCAGCGGTGTAGAGCTGGCCCACCTCGTCGGGGTTGAGCCGGCGCGTGCGTCCCGACTTGAGGTCGCCCAGCCGGATCGGCCCGACCTGGGTGCGCACGAGCGTGATGACCGGGTGGCCCACGGCGTCGAACATCCGGCGCACGACGTGCTTGCGCCCCTCGTGGAGCACCACCTCGACGAGCGCTCGACCCGGCTGCGAGTCGATCAGCCGGAACGAGTCGACCTGCACCGGCCCGTCGTCGAGCTCGATGCCCTCCCGCAGCCGCCGGCCGATGTCGCGCGGTACCGGCGCCGGGATCTGCGCGAGATACGTCTTGAGCACGCCGTATGCCGGGTGCTGCAGCCGGTGGGCGAGGTCGCCGTCGTTGGTGAGCAGCAGCAACCCCTCGGTGTCGGCGTCGAGGCGGCCGACGTGAAAGAGCCGCTCGGGGCGGTCGCCCACGTAGTCGGCCAGGGAGACCCGACCGAGGTCGTCGCTCATCGTCGAGACGACCTTGAGCGGCTTGTTGAAGGCGAGGTAGACGCGTGACGCGTCGAGCTGCACCCGCACCCCGTCGACGTGGACGGTCTGCCGATCGGCGTCGATCCGCACGCCGAGCTCGGTGACGACCTGCCCGTCGACCTCGACGCGGCCGGCGCTGATGAGGTTCTCGCAGGTGCGTCGGGAGCCGACACCGGCCGCGGCCATCAGCTTCTGCAGGCGGACGCCGTCGGGGTCGTGGACCTCGACCTGGGGGGTCTCCTTGCGCTGCGGGAGCCGGGTCGGCTGGCTGGCCTTCGTGGACCCCGCGAAGCGCGCCTGCTTCGGATCCCGGCGTCCACCAGTGGTTTTCGCGCTTCCGGAGGTCGCGCCGGACGAGGGTCCGTCCGACCGGCGGGGACGACCGGACTTCTCCCCACCTGAGGACCTGTCGGGGGCGCCGCCGCGTCCGGCTGCGGTGCCGCCCCGTCCGGCTGCGCTGCCGCCGCGCCCGGCTGCGCTGCCAGCACCACGTCCGGCCGCACCGCCAGCGCCCCGGCCGTTGCCACCGCTGCCGCCCCGGCCGTTGCCACCACTGCCGCCCCGGCCGCCTGCGCCGCGACCCGGCTGCCCGCTCATGCCCGCCCCGACTCGGCCAACTCGTCGAGGACGTCGACCTCGGGCAGGAACGGGGCCAGCGCCGGCAGCTCGTCGAGCGAGCCGAGACCCATCCGCTGGAGGAAGTAGGGGGTGGTGCCGTAGAGGATGGCGCCGCCGTCGCCTGACTCGTCGACCTCGGCCACGAGGCCGCGGGTCATCAGGGTGCGCACCACGCCTTCGACGTTGACCCCGCGGACCGCGCCGACCCGGGCCCGCGACACGGGCTGGCGGTAGGCGATGACGGCCAGGGTCTCGAGGGCCGCATGGGTCAGCTTGGCGTGCTGTCCGTCCAGCAGGAACCTCTCCACGACGGGGGCGTAGTCGGAGCGGCTGTAGACGCGCCACCCACCCCCGACGTTGCGCACGGTGAAGCCGCGCTGCGCGGCGGCATACTCCTGCTCCAGGGCGGTGAGGTGCGCGAGCACGTCGTCGACCGGCAGCTCGAGCGCCGCGGCGAGGGTGACCTCGCTGATGGGTTCGTCGACGACCATGAGGACGGCTTCGAGGGCCGAGCGCGCACCCCCGGGGAAGGCCTCGACGTCGAAGGGCGTGACCTCGTCGGCCTCGGGGGCGGCGTCTTGCGAGACGCCGCGATCCACGGCGTCGTCCACCACCTCGGGTCTGGTCCCTGTCGGCTGGTCAGTCATCGAGTCGCTCCTGGTTTTCGGGTGGTTCGGGGATCCCGCGTGAGGCAGGAAAGGTCAGGTCGTGGTCGGTCTCGGAGGGACGGCCGGGGTCAGCATCGGTGTCGACCTCGGGGCCGTCGAGCTCGTCGAGCTCGTCGAACTCCCCACTCACACCGACGTCCCCGTCGTCGGCGCCCGTCCACCGGACGGTCAGCTCGCCGAGGGCCTCGGGCTGGTCGAAGGCGATCGCGCCCTCCTTGAACAGCTCCAGCAGGGCGAGGAAGCGCGCGACGATGACGAGCGTCGATTCGGCGTCGGCGACGAGGGTGCGGAAGGAGCAGGCCCGCTCCTGCCGCAACCGGCCCACGATGACGAGCGCCTGCTCGCGCACGCTGACCTGGGGGGCGTGCAGGTGCTCCAGACCCACGCTCGGCGGGATCCGGGGCGCCACCGCGCGGGCGGCCACCATCGCCAGCTGCTCGGGAGTGATGCCCATGACCAGCTCGGGGAGCAGTGCGGCGAAGTGGGGTTCGAGGCCGGCCTGTCGTGCGGTCATCCGGCCCGCGGTCGCCATCACCTCGGCGAAGGTGCGGGCGATGTCCTTGAAGGCGCGGTACTGCAGGAGCCGGGCGAAGAGCAGGTCGCGCGCCTCGATGAGGGCGAGGTCCTCCTCGTCCTGCGGCCCGGACTGCGGCAGCAGGCGCGAGGCCTTGAGGTCGAGCAGCGTCGCCGCGATGAGGAGGAACTCCGAGGCCTGCCCGAGGTCCCAGTCGGTGTGCGCCAGCTGCGCCGCCTTGAGGTGGCTGATGAACTCGTCGGTCACCTGCGCGAGGGCGATCTCGGTGATGTCGAGCTTGTGCTTCGAGATCAGCCCGAGCAGGAGGTCGAAGGGCCCCTGGAAGACGTCGAGGTGCACCTCGAACGGCGTGGAGGAGCCGCGTCGGGTGATCACTCCCCCGGGTACGGCAGCGTCGTCACGGACGTCGAGGCCCAGGGCGACGGGACTCGCGTCGGTCATCGCGTCAGGCCGCCCCGCCCCGGGAGATGAGCTCACGGGCCAGCTGCCGGTATGCCGCGGCCGCGCCCGAGGTCGACGCGTAGGTCGTGATCGGCTCGGCGGCGAGGCTCGCGTCGGGGAACTTCACCGTGCGGCTGATCACGGTGTGGAAGACCTGGTCCCCGAAGTGGTCGACGACGGAGCGCACCACCTCGCGGCTGTGGAGCGTGCGCCCGTCATACATCGTCGCGAGGATGCCGTCGATGATCAGCCGGGGGTTGAGCCGGTCGGTGATCTTGTCGATCGTCTCGACCAGCAGCGCCACCCCGCGCATCGCGAAGAACTCGCACTCGAGCGGGATGAACACGCCGTGCGCGGCGGTGAGGGCGTTGACGGTGAGCAGGCCGAGGGAGGGCTGGCAGTCGATGAGGATGACGTCGTAGTCGTCCATCACCGGACGGAGCACCCGGGCGAGGATCTGCTCCCGGGCGACCTCGCCGACGAGCTGGACCTCGGCGGCGGAGAGGTCGATGTTGGCGGGCAGCACGTCGAGGTTGTCGGTGCGGGTGTGCTGGATGACGTCGCGCACGTCGTGCCCGCGTTCGACCAGCAGGTTGTAGACCGTGACGTCGAGCTCGTTGACCCGGATGCCGAGCCCGACCGACAGCGCGCCCTGCGGGTCGAAGTCGACCAGCAGCACCCTCCGGCCGACCTCGGCGAGCGCCGCTCCGAGGTTGATGGTGGTCGTCGTCTTGCCGACGCCACCCTTCTGGTTGCACATCGCGATGACCCGCGCCGGCCCGTGGGCGGCCAGCAGCGGCGGCTCCGGGAAGTGCGGCAGCGGGCGGCCGGTCGCCCCGAGGGCGCCGACGCCGGCCGTCTCGATGCCGGGCAGCGTGCTCTCGGAGAGGTGCTCGGTCATCCGCCCGGACATCCGCTCGGACATGTGCTGCGACATGGTGACCTCGGTCGTGCGGTGGTCCGGCGTGTCGGGCGTGTCGGTCGCGCTCACCTCAGGGGCCTCCTGCATCGGGCGCTCCGGCTCGACCTCAACTGGAGGTCGAGGGAAGGCCTCGGCCGGTAGGGCGCCGTCACCAGCGTCCCTGGTCGGCGGGTTCACCTCGGCGGTCACAGGTGCGTCTCTCCCGGTCTGATCCGTGCGGTCGGTCAGCGTCACGCTGATCCCGGCGACCTTACCAGCGTGAACAGCAGGGGTCGGAACGCCACACCGCGGCAACCGAATCCTCGGAAATTGACCTCGACCTCACGTAGAGGTCGAGGGATCGAGGAGCGTCAACGGGCACGGGGGTGGGCCCCGGCATACACCTCACGCAGCCGGTGGATGCTGACCATGGTGTAGATCTGGGTGGTCGTCACGGAGGCGTGCCCGAGCAGCTCCTGGACGACGCGGACGTCGGCGCCGCCGTCGAGCAGGTGCGTCGCGAACGAGTGCCGCAGGGTGTGCGGCGACAGGTGGCCCGTGAGGTCGGCCCGCTCGGCGGCGGTCTGCAGGGCGGCCCAGGCGCTCTGCCTCGACAGCCGGGCGCCCCGCTGGTTGAGGAAGAGCGCGAGGGTTCCGCGGCCCCCCGCGGCCAGGGCCGGTCGGCCGCGGACGAGGTATGCCGCCGTCGCCTCCCGGGCGTAGCTCCCGAACGGGACGAGCCGCTGCTTGCTGCCCTTGCCCAACAGCCGCACCGACCCCTGGTCGGCGTCGAGGTCGAGGTCGTCGACGTCGAGCCCGACCGCCTCCGAGATCCGCGCGCCGACGCCGTAGAGGACCTCGAAGAGCGCCCGGTCGCGCAACGACACCGGCGTGTCCCCGAGCGAGGCCGCCTCGAGCAGCCGGACGACGTCCTCGACCGGGATGGCCTTGGGAAGCCGGCTCGGCGGCGTGGGCGGAGTGACCGCGCCGGCCGGGTCGGACGTCACCTCGCCCTCGAGGGCGAGGAACCGGTGGAAGCCCCGGACGGCGACGATCGTGCGCGCGGCCGAGGACGCGGACAGCGGTCGGCGGTCTGCGGTGCCCTCGCGCAGCGAGGCCAGGAAGTCGGAGACGTCACGCTCGACGACCTCGCCGGCGGACTCGATGCCGCGGCCTCGGAGGAACGTGGCGTAGCGAGCGAGGTCGCGGCGGTAGGACGAGAGGGTGTTGGCGGCGGAGCCCCGTTCGACCTCGAGGTGGGCGAGCCAACCGAAGACGTCGCGCTCGAGCGGCGACGGTGGTGAAGCCGGTGACGGTGGTGACGCTGGAAAGGAAGCCCCTCCGGGCGATCGCGTGGACGGTGCCGCCGGCCCGGCCGTCGCGGTCAGCCGAGCACCTCGGCCAGGGAGACCGACGGCATCCCGTGGGCCTCGGCGACCGGACCGTAGGTGACCGAGCCGTCGTGGGTGTTGAGACCCTTCGCGAGGGCAGCGTCCCGGCGCAGGGCCTCGCGCCAGCCGCGGTCGGCGAGCTCCACGGCATACGGGAGGGTGACGTTGGTCAGGGCGTAGGTGCTCGTGTGGGGCACGGCGCCGGGCATGTTGGCGACGCAGTAGAAAACCGAGTCGTGCACCCGGTAGGTCGGGTCGGCGTGGGTGGTCGGGCGGGAGTCCTCGAAGCAGCCCCCCTGGTCGATCGAGATGTCGACGAGGACCGACCCCGGCTTCATTCGCGAGACCTGCTCGTTGGTCACCAGCGTCGGGGCCTTGGCCCCCGGGACGAGGACGGCGCCGATGACGAGGTCGGCGTCGCGGATCGCGCGCTCGACCTCGAAGGTGTTGGAGGCGACGGTCTGGCAGTGGCCCTGGTAGATGGCGTCGGCGTGCCGCAGCTTGGAGATGTCGCGGTCGAGGAGGAGCACGTCGGCCTGCATGCCGATCGCGATGGCCGCGGCGTTCATGCCGGAGACGCCGGCGCCGATGACGACGACCTTCGCGGCATAGACCCCGGAGACGCCGCCCATCAGCACTCCCCGACCCCCCTGCGCCCGCATCAGGGTGTGGGCGCCGACCTGGGGGGCCAGCCGCCCGGCGACCTCTGACATCGGCGCGAGCAGCGGCAGGGAGCGGTCGGCGAGCTCGACGGTCTCGTAGGCGATGCCGGTCACCCGGCGGTCGACCAGCTCCTGCGTGAGCGGGCGGTCGGCGGCGAGGTGGAGGTAGGTGAAGAGGCTCTGTCCCTGGCGCATCAGGGGGTATTCCTGTGCCACCGGTTCCTTGACCTTGAGGACGAGCTCCCCTACGGCCCAGACCTCCTCGGCGTCCGGCAGGATCGTCGCCCCGGCCGCGACGTAGTCGGGGTCGCTGATCGACGACCCGACGCCGGCGTCCCTCTCGACGAGCACCTCGTGCCCGTGCCGGACCAGCTCGTGGACCCCGGACGGCGTGATCGCCACCCGGAACTCGTTGTTCTTGACCTCACGGGGGACGGCGACCTTCATGGGGTCTTCCTCTCAGGCGGCAGCGGCGGTAGCCCTGGAGCCTGACCCTAGACCGGAGTGCCGACAGACCTCGGGAGGTTGGCCCGTGCCGGGTAGCGTGACGTCGATGAGCCCGCCCGACGCCCTGCCTCAGCCCGCGCCCGATGCCGTCCGCCGCTGGCACGCGGTGGTGGACTGCGCCGACCCGGCCCGGCGGTCCGCTCTGCTGTCGGACCTCCTCGCCGACGACGTCGTCTTCCGGTCTCCCGCCGTGCACCGGCCGCAGGAGGGGCGGGCCCTCAGCACGGCATACCTGGAGGCAGCGATGGTCGTCCTCGGCCCCACCCTCACCTACGAGCGCGAGCTCGTGACGGGCGACTCGGCGTGCCTGGAGTTCCGGGCCGACCTCGGCGGCGTCGTGGTGCACGGCGTCGACCTGCTGCGCTGGGACGAGGACGGACGGCTCGTCGACTTCACGGTCATGGTGCGGCCGATGAAGGGCCTGCAGGCGCTCGTCGAGCGGATGGCGGAGCAGCTGCGATGAAGCTCTACTCCGACCTCACCGGTCGACGCACGATGCAGATCCTGTCCGACCTCTTCGTGCTCGGCTGGATCGCCGTCTGCGTCTGGGCCGGTCGCGCCGTCCATGACGCGATCCTCGCGCTGCGCAAGCCCGCCGACGGCCTCGCCGAGGCGGGAGGGTCCTTCAGCAGCAACATGACCGGGGCCGGCGACCAGCTCGGCCGGGTGCCGGGGATCGGCACCGACCTCCGGCGCCCCTTCGAGTCCGCGGCCGGCACCGGCAACCAGATCACCCAGGCGGGCCGCGACCTCGGGATCGCCGTCGACCGTCTCGCCGTGATCCTCGGCGTCGTCATCGCCCTCGTGCCGATCGTCATCGTCGTCGGCAGCTGGCTCTTCCTGCGGGTGCGTTTCGCACGGCGGGCCACGTCGGCACAACGGTTCATCGACGCGGACGCCGACCTCGACCTGTTCGCCCTGCGGGCGATGGCCCGGCAGCCGATACACAAGCTGGCGGCGATCTCCGACGACCCGGCCGGGGCGTGGCGCCGCCAGGAGCCGAACACGGTGTGGGCGCTCGCGCTGCTGGAGCTGCGCTCGAGCGGGCTCCGGCCACCGACCGGACCCCAGGCCTGAGGGACCCGGCCCCAACCCTGTCGCTCAGCCGCGCAGGTGGGCCACCGACGCCCACCCCGGGTCGAGCTGCACGTGCACGTCGGCGCGCCCCGCGGTCCACTGCTTCGCCAGCCGTCGGACGGTGTCGACGCCCGCGGTGGTCCCGTCGACGTAGACGTGCAGCACCCGCACCCCGGCGCTCGTCTGGTGCGCGACGGGCTTGCCGTCGATGCCGAGAGAGCTCGTCACCCGGTCCTCCAGGTCGCGCAGGGCGGTCAGGGCCGAGGGGCCGGGCAGGCCGGCTGCGGTCTGGTCGGTGAAGGGGAGGAACAGCCCGACATAGGTGTCGAGGTGTGGTGCGACGGCTGCCCGCAGCGGCACCTCGGCGCTGGCCATGACCGCGTGACCGTCGGGCGACTCTCCGGAGAGGAGCGCCCAGCGGGGCGCGCCGTCCTCGTCGCACAAGGATGCCGCGAGGTCACGGACCACGCTCTGGATCTTGACGAGCGGCACCGGGTCGAGGGGACGGAGGGCCGAGGCCGTGACGGCGCCCACCCAGGTCTCCACGGTCGCCTCGCCGAGCACCGTGTCGAGCAGCAGGAAGGTCGCGACCTGCTGGGTCTGCTCGTCGAGCCGGGCGTATGCCGGGTGGTGGACGCCGAGGTCCACCGCCGCCCCGCGGATGGCGACGGCCGCGACGGCCGAGGCGACGTCGAGCCGCTCCCCCGCGATCTCCAATGCCGCCGACCCGGGATCGCTCGCGGGCTGCCGGGAGTCGCGGTAGGCCCACGTCTGGTCGGGCTCGGGTGCCCGCAGCACCCACCGGCGGGCGGTGGCCCGTGCGGTGGGGTCCCCGCCGGGGGTGACGATCAGCTGGTGCCGGCTGGTGTCGCCCGGGCCGAGCTCCCAGGCCAGGTCGGGGCTGATCGCCGCGACGTGGGAGCTGATCTCGTCCACCATCTCGAGCGGTCTCCCGGCGTCGAGGGCCCGGACCACGGCCGTGGCACCGGTCGCCGTCCACCACCGCCAGAACTGATCGATGCGTTCGCCGTCGGGAGGCGGCGTCGCTGCCGTGCGTCCGTCGAACAGGCCCACGTCAGGGGGCCCGGGTCACGGCCGGACGGAGGTCGTCGGCGGGGCAGGTCCACGTCATCGCCTCGGCGGCGGTCTGGTCGCCGGAGCGGATGTCCTTCACCGCGTCGCCGCCGGTCTCGTGGTCTCCCCCGGGGAACCAGACGTAGGGGATGCCGCGGCGCGCGGCATACCGGATCTGCTTGCCGAACTTCGCTGCCGTGGGCGCGATCTCGCACGGTATGCCGCGTCGGCGCAGGGTCGCGGCGACCGTCGTGGAGCGGGGTCGGTCCTCGTCGGCGTTGAGGGCGATGAGGACGGCGGCGGGGGTCGAGCGCGACGCCGTGACGAGGCCCTTGCCGATCAGCAGCCCGAGGATGCGTGAGACGCCGATGGAGATGCCGACGCCGGGATAGGTGGTGCGGCCGTCGGAGGCGAGCGCGTCGTAGCGGCCGCCGGAGCAGAACGAGCCCCACGACTCGTGGCCGAGCAGCTGCGTCTCGTAGACCGTGCCGGTGTAGTAGTCGAGGCCGCGGGCGATCCGCAGGTCGGCGACGATCCTGCCGGGGGCGTGCTCCATGCCGGCGCGGATCACGTCGGCCAGCGAGTCGAGGCCCTCGTCGAGGACGGGGTGGCTGACGCCGAGCGCCCGGACCTGCTCCACGAACGACAGGTCCGTGGTGCGAATCTCGGCCAGGGACAAAGCAGTCGACGCCTGCGCGCCCGTCGCGCCGGCCTCGAGGAGCATGACGCGGACCTTGTCCGGGCCGATCTTGTCGAGCTTGTCGACGATCCGCAGGGTCTCGATGACCCCGACCGAGACGTCGAGCCCGATCGCCCGGTAGACCCCATCGGGGATCTTGCGGTTGTTGACCTGGATGACGAAGTCGCCGACCGGGAACCGGCTGAAGACATCGGCGACGACGAGCGGCATCTCGGCCTCGAAGTGCGCCGACAGCTCACCGACGTCGACGACGTCGATGTCGGCCTGGGTGAACTCGCGGTAGCGCCCCTCCTGGGGACGCTCCCCGCGCCAGGCCTTCTGGATCTGGTAGCGCCGGAAGGGGAAGTCGAGCTTGCCCGCGTTCTCGAGGACGTAGCGGGCGAAGGGGACGGTCATGTCGAAGTGGAGGCCCCAGCGGGTGTCGTTGTCGCCGCTGTCGCCGGCAGCCAGGCGGGAGACGGCATAGATCTCCTTGTCGGCGTCCTCGCCCTGAGCGCTGAGCCGGTCGATCGGCTCGATCGAGCGCGTCTCGATGGACGAGAACCCGTGCAGCTCGAAGGTGTCGCGGATGACGTCGAGGAAGCGCTGCTCGACGATGCGTTCGGCCGGGAGGTACTCCGGGAAGCCGCTGATCGGCAGGACCTTCTCCTGCCGAGCGGGCTTGGCGGTGTCGGAGCCGGCGTTCACGCTCCCAATCCTTGCAGGTAGGGGTTGCCCGTCCGCTCGCGCCCGATCGTCGTCGAGGGGCCGTGCCCGGGCAGCACGAGCATGTCGTCGGGGAGCGGGAGGACGACGTCGCGCAGCGACCGCTCCATGGCGCGCGGGTCGCCACCGGCGAGGTCGGAGCGGCCGATCGAGCCGGCGAAGAGGACGTCACCGCTGAGGCAGGTGGCCGTGACCGCCACGGCGGGCGCACCCGGCATATCGTCGGGCGCCTGGGGCAGGGTGAACATCACCGAGCCCTCGGTGTGGCCGGGGGCGTGCAGGACCGAGAGCTCGAGGCCGGCGAGCGTGAGCGTCTCGTGGTCGGTGATCGTCACGACCCGCTCCGGTTCGCGCCAGGTCGCCCGGGTGCCGAACTCCTGCTCCATCATCGCGACGAGGCCGCGGTCGAGCCCGGCGACGGGGTCGACGAGGCGGTAACGGTCGTCCTCGTGAATGTATGCCGCGGTGTCACCGCCGCAGACCGGCGTCACGGAGTAGACGTGGTCGACGTGGCCGTGCGTGAGCAGGACCGCCGCCGGCCTGAGCCGGTGCTCGGCGAGCACCTCGGCCAGCTGAGCCTCGACGCCGATGCCGGGGTCGACGATCACGCACTCCTCGCCGGGACCGGGGGCGACGACGTAGCAGTTGGTGGCGAAGACAGCGGCGGGGAAGGCGATCATGAGCACGTGGACAAGCGTAATAGTCACGCAGTCGTGACCCCGCGCCACGCGGGCTTCCTGGCTCCCTGCCTAGACTGATTCTTCGTTCCCGGCTGTGACCGGGCTCTCGGTGGCGGTGTGCCAGGACGAAGCTGGCGGCCGGCGAGGGCTCACGACCCGGTCCGGGAGCTCCGTGGTCAGGAAAACGTCGAGCAGCCGCTCGCGCAACAGGAGGCTTACGTTCGTGCGTGACAAGCAGGCGGTCTTCGCCGTCGTCGGTGTCCTCGTGGTCGTCCTCGGGTTCGTGGTGCTGGCCAACGTGTTCCTCAACCGGACCGACGCCGCGCCCCCCGCAGCCACCAGCACGGTGTCGCCGACCCCTGGGGCCACCAGCACACCCTCCGCCACCCCGACGGTGAAACCGACTCTCCTCGCTGGCTGCTCCGCCCCGCCCAAGGCCCTGGCGGCGCCCAAGAAGGTCGGCCAGCCCGACCTCGCCGCCGCCAAGGGCAAGACCTTCACGGGGACGATCACCACGACCTGCGGGCCGCTGACCATCGAGCTCGACGGCGCCAAGGCACCGGCTGCTGTCTCCTCGTTCATCAACCTCGCCACGACGGGCTACTACGCGTCCAGCCCGTGCCACCGACTCACCGGTGACGTCCAGAAGCTCTGGGTGCTCCAGTGCGGCGACCCGACCGGCACCGGCAGCGGCCCCGGACCGGGCTATCACTTCGGCGTCGAGAACGTGCCGGCCAACGACATCTACCCTGTCGGGACGCTGGCGCTGGCGCGCAAGGGCAACGACCCGACCAGCAACTCCGACCAGTTCTTCATCGTCTACAAGGAGACCAAGCTGCCGGCCGCGGCGAGCGCGGGGGGCGACGGCAACGGCTACACGATCTTCGGCAAGGTCACCAAGGGGATGGACCTCGTCGACAAGATCGCCAAGGCCGGCATCAACCCGTCGGACCATACTTCACCTCTTGCCCCGATCAGCATCCTCAGCGTCGCCGTCCAACCGAAGGCCTGACAGACCCGTGACCGAGTCCCACCCCACACCCACCGACAGTTCTTTCGAGGACGAGACAGCCATGCCGGGGACCGAGCTGGTGCCCGCTGCCGCTGTCGAGCCCCTGAACCCCGAGCCGGAGGTCGCTGCGGCGGTCGAGGAGACCCGCGTGGTCGAGGAGACCCCCGTGGTGGAGCAGACCCCCGTGGTGGAGGAGACCGCCGTGGTCGAGGAGACCCCCGTGGTCGAGGAGACTTCTTCGGTTGCCGACAGCGCGCTGCCCGAGGAGCCCTCCGCAACCGTCGAGCCGTCTGCGGTGGAGACGTCTGCCCGTGAGTCGACTCAGCCGCTTCCGGCCGAGGAGCCCTCTGCCGCGGTCGAACCCGAGCATGTCCCCACCCCCGCCGAGATCATGGCGCGTCCGGCGAGCCCCAGCGCCATACCGTCGCCGGCTCTGTTCGCCCGATCGCACGCCGGTCCGGATCTGCGCCAGTACGGGCGGGTGGGCGAGGACGGGGTGGTCTACGTCAAGACCGGCGAGACCGAGCGGGCCGTCGGGTCCTACCCCGGCGCCATTACTCAGGGCGCCCTGAGCTATTTCGGCCGCAAGTACGACGAGATCGCCGCCGCAGCCGAGCTGCTGCACCAGCGGGTGACCCAGACCGACATCTCGGCCAAGGATGCCGAGGAGAGCTTCGCCAAGCTCAAAGAGCAGGCGCACGAGCCGAATGCGGTGGGTGACCTCGTCGCACTCGAGGCCCGGGTCGCCGAGATCGGTGACGCGGTGGCGGCTCGCAAGGCCGCCGAGGCCGAGCAGCGCGCCGCTGCCCGCGCGGAGGGCCGGACCCTGCGCGAGGGCCTGGTCGCCGAGGCGGAGAAGATCGCCGGCCAGTCCCCCGAGCGCGCCCAGTGGAAGCAGAGCGGCGCCCGGATGCGCGAGCTCCTCGACACCTGGAAGGAGCACCAGAAGGCCGGCCCACGGCTCGACCGCACCAGCGAGACGGCGTTGTGGCAGCGCTTCAGTGCCGCCCGCAACAGCTTCGACCGGGCCCGTCGCGTGCACTTCGCCCAGCTCGACGGCGAGCAGTCGGAGGCGAAGTCGGCCAAGTCGCGCCTCGTCGCCGAGGCCGAGCGGTTGGCCGTCAGCAAGGACTGGGCGCCGACCGCCAGTGCGTTCAAGCGGCTGATGGACGACTGGCGGCAGGCGGGTCGCGCCGGCCGCTCCGACGACGACGCCCTGTGGGAGCGGTTCCGAGCCGCCCAGGACAGCTTCTTCGCCGCCAAGGACGCCGTGGTCGCTGCCGAGGAAGAGGTCTTCCGCGACAACCTCGTCATCAAGGAGGGCCTGCTCGTCGAGGCCGAGTCGATCCTGCCGGTGACCGACCTCGAGCGCGCCAAGACAGCACTGCGCAGCATCCAGGACCGCTGGGACAAGGCCGGCAAGGTCCCCCGCGCTGATCTCGAGCGCACCGAGAAGGCCCTGCGCCGGATCGAGCAGGGCGTGCGCGACGTCGAGGAGAAGAAGTGGTCCTCGAGCAACCCCGAGGCCGCGGCCCGTGCCCAGAGCTTCGCCGACCAGCTCGAGTCGGCCGTCGCCGGTCTCCGTGCCGACCTCGCGAAGGCCGAGTCCTCCGGCAACCAGAAGAAGATCGACCAGGCCCGCGCCGCCCTCGAGGCACGCGAGCAGTGGCTCGCCCAGGCCCGCGCCGGGCTCGAGGAGTTCGGCGGCTGACCCCCACCCCGCGCCTTCCTGCTTCGAAAGTGCCCATTGCGGAGGTCTGAACCCCTGATCCGGGCACTCTCCGAGCAAGAAGCGGAACGGATGCCGGTATGCCGACGTGCCCGCCGCTGGTGAGTAGGGATGGTGACGAGGACGGACGACCGCGCCGCCCACATCCCCTAGGGCTCTTGTTGCTTCTCGAGTGCCCGTTTCGGGGCTCTGAACCCCTGGTTCGGGCACTCCTGAAGCAAGAAGCGGGGTGTGGGGGGCGGCATACCCACATCCGCCTTCATGCGCGGCGACGCCACATCTTCCTCGTTGTTCCCGACCTCAACTCCGCCTCCTTGCTTCGCGAGGCCCGTTTCGGGGCTCGCAATTCCTGATTCGGGCACATCCGAAGCAAGAAGCGGGGTTTGCCGGGTCGCGCGCCCGGTCGGCGGTGGGCGGCAGCTGGGTCAGACGTTCTCGTCGGGGTGGGGCTTGCCGCCGGTGATGCGGTAGACGTCGAAGACGCCGTCGATCCGGCGCACCGCGCGGATGACGTGGTCGAGGTGGCTGGGCTCGCCCATCTCGAAGGTGAAGCGTGAGAGGGCGACCCGGTCGCGCGAGGTCTGGACGGACGCCGACAGGATGTTGACGTGCTGGTCGGAGAAGACCCGCGTGACGTCGCTGAGCAGCCGGTTGCGGTCGAGGGCCTCGACCTGGAGCTGGACGAGGAAGACGCTCGACGCAGACGGTGCCCACTCGACGTCGATCAGCCGATCCTGTTGCGACAGCAGCGACTCCGCGTTGGTGCAGTCGCGCCGGTGCACCGACACACCACTCCCCCGCGTGATGAACCCGAGGATCGGGTCGCCCGGCACGGGGGTGCAGCACTTGGCGAGCTTGACCCACACGTCGGCCGTCCCGACGACGACCACGCCGGGGTCGCCGGTGCGCCGGGTGCGGGTCTTGGTCGGGACCATCGCCTCGGCGAGGTCCTCGCTCGCCCCCTCCTCGCCGCCCAGCGAGGTCACGAGCCGCTCGACGACGTGGGCCGCGGAGATGTGGCCCTCGCCGACCGCGGCATACAGCGAGTCGATGTCGGGATAGCGCAGGTCGCCGGCGATGCCGGTCAGGCTCTCGGCCGTCATCAGCCGCTGCAGCGGCAGACCCTGCTTGCGCATCGCCTTGGCGATCGAGTCCTTGCCGGCGTCGATCGCCTCCTCGCGCCGCTCCTTGGAGAACCACTGGCGGATCTTGTTGCGCGCGCGGGCGCTCTTGACGAAGCCGAGCCAGTCGCGGCTCGGACCCGCGCCGTCGGCCTTCGAGGTGAGGACCTCGACGACGTCACCGTTCTCGAGCGCCGACTCCAGGGGCACGAGACGGCCGTTGACCCGCCCGCCGATGGTGTGGTGCCCGACCTCGGTATGCACGGCGTAGGCGAAGTCGACCGGGGTCGCGCCGGACGGCAGGGCGACGACCTCGCCCTTGGGGGTGAAGACGTAGACCTCGCCGGCGTTCATCTCGAAGCGCAAGGAGTCGAGGAACTCGCCCGGGTCCTCGGTCTCGCGCTGCCAGTCGAGCAGCTGCTTGAGCCACGACATGTCGTTGGCGGGACCCTCGTCGCCACGGTCGACCGGCCCGTCGGCCTTGCCGTCCTCCTTGTACTTCCAGTGCGCGGCAACCCCGTATTCCGCCCGACGGTGCATCGTGTGGGTCCGGATCTGGATCTCGACCGGCTTTCCCTCGGGGCCGATGACCGTCGTGTGCAGCGACTGGTACATGTTGAACTTGGGCATCGCGATGTAGTCCTTGAACCGCCCCGGCACGGGGTTCCACCGCGCGTGCAGCGCCCCGAGCGCCGCGTAGCAGTCGCGGACCGTCTCGACGAGGACCCGCACCGCGACGAGGTCGTAGATCTCGTCGAAGTCGCGGCCGCGGACGATCATCTTCTGGTAGACGGAGTAGTAGTGCTTCGGCCGCCCCGTCACCGTCGCCTTGATCTTCGCGGCGCGCAGGTCGTCGGTGACGTGGGTGCGCACGCCGGCGAGATACTCCTCCCGCGCCGGTGCGCGCTCGGCCACGAGCCGGACGATCTCGTCGTAGACCTTGGGGTAGAGCGTCGCGAACGACAGGTCCTCGAGCTCCCACTTGATGGTGTTCATGCCGAGCCGGTGGGCCAACGGCGCGTAGATCTCGAGGGTCTCGTGCGCCTTGCGCTGGGCCGACTCGCGCGAGACGTAGCGCCAGGTGCGGGCGTTGTGGAGGCGATCGGCGAGCTTGATGACGAGGACGCGGATGTCGCGGGCCATGGCGACGATCATCTTGCGGACCGTCTCGGCCTGGGCGGCCTCGCCGTAGGTCACCTTGTCGAGCTTGGTCACCCCGTCGACGAGGCCAGCGATCTCGGGGCCGAAGTCCTTGCGCAGCTGGTCGAGGGAGTATGCCGTGTCCTCCACCGTGTCGTGCAGCAGCGCCGCCGCCAGCGTCGTCGTGGTCATGCCCAGCTCGGCGAGGATGGTCGTCACCGCGAGGGGGTGCGTGATGTAGGCGTCGCCGCTCTTGCGCATCTGTCCCCGGTGGGCCTCCTCGGCGACGTCGTAGGCCCGCTGGATGACGGCGAGGTCGGCCTTGGGGTGGGTGCTGCGCACCGTCTGGAGGATCGGCTCGAGGACGGGGTTGCTCGCGATGCGGGGGCCACCGAACCGGGCCAGCCGAGCGCGCATCCGCAACGGGGACGTCGGGAAGGACGTCGCGTCGGAGCGGACCTCCTCAGTCATCTGCTGATTGTAGTCGCCCCCTGGCGGGCAGGAGGACGGGCACGACGAGCGTCGGGAGACGGGTCCAGACGGGTCCAGGCGAGTTCAGGCGAGTTCAGACGGTGACGACGGCCGAGACCTCACGGCCAGGGAGCCGGTCGCGGCCGTGCAGGAAGGACAGCTCGAGGATGCACTCGATGGCCGTCACGACGCCGCCGGCCCGTTCGACCAGCTCGCACGTCGCGGCGGCCGTGCCACCGGTCGCCAGCACGTCGTCCACGACGAGCACCCGCTGCCCGGGCCCGAAGGCGTGGGAGCTGACCTCGAGCGTGGCGGTGCCGTACTCCAACTCGTAGTCCACGGCATACGTCTCGGGCGGCAGCTTGCCGACCTTGCGCACCTGCACGAAGCCCAGCCCCATCCGGTATGCCGTGGCCGCACCGAGGATGAAGCCGCGCGCCTCGATGCCCGCGACGACATCCACCCGCCCCGAGTAGCGCGTGGCGACGTCGTCGACGAGAGCGGCGAAGACCGGCGCGTCGGCGAGCAGCGGGCTGAAGTCCTTGAACTGCACCCCCGGCTTCGGGAAGTCGGGCACCTCACGCATCCGGCTGCGGACGAGGTCGGCCAGGCCTGTCACCGCTTGGACTTCGGAGCGCGTTTCGGCTGGTTGCGGGGCCCACTCGCCTGGGCCCACTTGTGCACCTCGCGGACCGATCCGTCGGCGCGGACGGCGCTGTCAGCAGGTTCGTCGAGGTCACCCCCGTCGAACTCGAAGGATCCCTCGAGCTCGGGTGCGGGAGTGTCGTCGAGGTCGTCGAGCGCCCTGCTCGACCCGGACGTGCGGTCCGCGGACCGCGAGCCAGCACCGACGCCGGCGGTCACCGGGGACTTGGCCTGGGTGCGGAGGGCAGTCCGCTCGAGCTCCTTGACGGCCGGCTCGCCGCGGCGCAGGTCGACCAGCAGCGGCGTCGCGATGAAGATCGAGGAGTAGGCCCCGACCGCGATGCCGACGAAGAGCGCGAGGCTGAGGTCGAGGAGCGTCCCCGGTCCGAGCTTGGTGAAGCCGACGACGAGGATGGCCGCGATCGGGAGAAGCGCGACGACGGTGGTGTTGATCGACCGGACGAGCGTCTGGTTGACCGCGAGGTTGGCCGCCTGGGTGTAGGTCTGGCGCCGCGTGGTCATCGCCGACGTGGTGTTCTCGCGCACCTTGTCGAAGACGACGACCGTGTCGTAGAGCGAGTATCCGAGGATCGTGAGGAAGCCGATGACCGACGACGGGGTGATCTCGAAGCCGAAGAGGGCATAGATCCCCACCGTGATCACGAGGTCGTGGACGAGCGCCACCAGCCCCGAGATCGCCATCTTCCAGGTCCGGAAGTAGATCGCCATGACCACGGCCACGAGGACGAGGAAGACGATGAGGGCCTGGATCGCCTTGCTGCTCACGGACTGGCCCCACGAGGGGCCGATGAGCGAGGCGCTGACGGCGGTCGGGGCCACCCCGAACTCGCTCCCCAGGGCCACCTTGGCCTGGTCGTTGCGGTCGCCGGCCGCTTCGGTCTGGACCCGCACCGTGTTGCCGCCGATGACGGTCGAGACGATGTTGCCGGTGATGCCCGCCTTGATGACCGCCTGCTGCGCCCGCTGCTCGTAGTTGACGGTCGATATGACGTTGCTGATGCGGTATTCCGACCCGCCGCGGAACTCGATGCCGAAGTTCAGGCCTCGGGCGAAGACGCCGACGAGGGCCAGGATGATCAGGACGGCAGAGATCGCGTACCACGTCTTCTGGCGCCCGATGAAGTCGATCGACCGCTTGCCGGTGTAGAGGTCGTTGCCGACCTTGGCCATGGAGAACATCTCAGGCCTTCCCCTCGGCGACCGGCCGGGACGGTGTCGTGGAGGAGGCGCTGCTGGGTCTGGGCCGCACGGTGCTCGACGTGCTGGTGGAGCTCCACGCCATCACGGAGGCCGGCTTCGGGCCGGCGAACTGACCGCGACCGACATATCGGATCTTGGCCCCGAGGCGCTCGGGGTCGAGTCCGGACCACCTGTGGCCGCCGCCGAAGAACTCGGTGTGCGCGATCAGGGCGACGACCGGGTGGGTGAAGAAGACGACGACCACGAGGTCGATCAGGGTCGTGATCCCGAGCGTGAACGCGAAGCCACGCACGTTGCTCGCGGCGAGGAAGTAGAGCACTCCGGCGGCCAGGAAGTTGACCGCGTCGGCCGCGAGGATGGTCCGCCGGGCACGCTTCCAGCCTGCTTCGACCGCGGCGACGAGGGGCCGCCCGTCGCGCACCTCGTCCCGGACGCGTTCGAAGTAGACGATGAACGAGTCGGCCGTGACGCCGATGGAGACGATGACGCCGGTGACCCCCGCCAGGGTGAGGCGGAAGTTGTAGGACCAGCCGAGGAAGGTCAGCATCACGTAGGTGATCCCTCCGGCCACGACGAGCGAGGCGATCGTGACCAGACCCAGCAGGCGGTACTGCACCAGCGAGTAGACGACGACGAGGAGCAGGCCGATCAGCCCGGCGAGCAGCCCGAGCGTGAGCTGCTCCTGGCCGAGGGTCGGGCTGACGTCCTCCTGGGTCTGCAGCGCGAAGGACATCGGCAGGGCGCCGAACTTCAGCTGCGAGGCCAGGCTGCGGGCGCTCTCGATGGTGAACGAGCCGGTGATGCTGGCCTTGCCGTTGGTGATCGCCGCGTTCGTCGTCGGGGCGGAGATGACGGTCTTGTCGAGGACGATGGCGAACTGGTTCTGCACACCCTTGAGGCCGAGCAGGCGGGTGGTGACGTCACCGAACTTCTTCGACCCGTCGGAGGTGAAGGTCAGGGCCACCTCGACGATGCTCGTCGGCTGGCCGGTCGGACCGGTCTGGTAGCCCGACGTCGCGTCGGAGATGTCGGTGCCGTCGACCTCGACCGGACCGAGGACGTACTTCAGCGCCTTGTCCTGGGAGCAGGCCACCAGCGGCTTGGCCGGGTCGTCGACGACGGTCGAGACGGCTTCCGGCTTCGAGCAGTCGAGGGCGGTGAACTGCTTCTGGACGTCGGCGGTGATCCAGGCGAGGTCGCTCGCACTGGTGGGCTTCACGGTCGGGGTGGCCGCTCCCGTGGTCGCGGTGGCAGCACCGGGGGTCGCAGTCGCTGCCTTCGCGGCAGGGGTCGTCGCGCCTGCGCTGGGGGTGGTCGTGTCCTGGAGCAGCGCCTGGGGGATGGCTCCGTTGGCCGAGGTCGTCCCACCCTGGTTGGCGGTGGCCGGGGCGTTGGGGGTGAAGACCGGTGGCGGCGTGGTCGCGGTCGACGGCTTGGCCGTCGCCGTCGCGGTCTTCGACGCGGTGCCGGTGCCGGTCGTGGCGGTGCCCGTGGCGGTGGACGCTGCCTGTGGAGAGCCGTAGTCGATCGCGAGGACGGCCCGGAACCGCAGCTGCGACGGCTTGCGGACGGCGTCGAGCTGGGCGGTGGTGGGGGTGCCGGGGATGTCGACGACGATGTTGCGACCGCCCTGGGTCGCCACCTCGGCCTCGGACACGCCGAAGGCGTCGACGCGCTGCTGGATGATGTCGCGCGCCTTGTCGAGCTGGCCCTGGTTCACCTGCTGGTTGGGGTCGGCGAGGACCGGTTCGAGGACCATCTCGGTGCCGCCCTCGAGGTCGAGGCCGAGCTTGGGCGTCAGCTGACCCCCGCCCCACTTCGCCGCCGCGGCGGTGCCACCGCACAGCAGGACGAGGATGATGATGAGGGCGAGAAGCACCCGTCGCGGGTTGCGGGTGCGGGCATCGGACGCCATGGAGGCCTACTTCTCGTCGACCGGCGAGGCCGGCACGTCGGTGGTCGCAGTGGTCGCAGTGGTCGCAGGGGTCTTCGACAGGTCCACCGCGGTGGTTGACCCGGTGGTGCTCGTGTCCACCCTGATCGCCACCGCGCGCCGGTCGAACTTCACGACGGTGCCCGGGGCGATCTCGAGGTGCATCACGAGGTCGTCCATCGCGACGACGCGGCCGAACAGGCCCGACGTGGTGCACACCTCGTCGCCCACGTCGATGGAGGACTGCAGGTCCACCGCTGCCCGCTGCCGACGCCGCTGGCTCCAGAACATGAAGCCCACGAGGAGAATGAGCAGGAACGGCAGCAGTAGTGCTCCCAGACCTTGGTTAGGCATCAGTGAGGTGTCCTTCGGTTGACCCTGGTCGCAGGGAGATGGCTTGACCGTGAGGACAACGCCTTCGCGGCTACCAGAGTGCCGACCCGAGATGGTCGGCGTGCCTGCAGGAGTCTAGGCGAGCGGCACATCGTGGAACAAAGTCACGCTCGGGTGTCCCCCACATTGTCACCGAAGTGCGACCCGGCGCTCGCCGAGGCGGTCGTCGGGGTATGCCACGTGCTCACCCCCCGAACCGGCCCCCGTCATCGAGCGGCAGGGCTCCCTGCGTGCCGTCGTAGAGGCCGGGCGCGTGGGCCGGCGGGGTGAGCCCGAGGTGCCGCCACGCCATGCTCGTGGCCGCTCGGCCCCGCGGGGTGCGCACGATGAAGCCCTCGCGGACGAGGAACGGCTCCGCCACGGTCTCGACGGTGTCGGACTCCTCCCCCACGGCGACGGCGACCGTGCTCAGGCCCACCGGCCCGCCGTTGAAGCGTCGGCAGAGCGCCTCGAGGACTGCCCGGTCGAGCCGGTCGAGGCCGCGGTCGTCGACGTCGAAGAGGGCGAGAGCGACCCTGGCCGCGTCGAGGTCCACGACGCTGCGGCCGTGCACCTGGGCCCAGTCGCGCACCCGGCGCAGCAGGCGGTTGGCGATGCGAGGGGTGCCCCGGGAGCGCGTGGCGATCTCGGTGATCCCGGCGAGGTCCGCCTCGACGTCGAGCAGCTGCGCCGACCGCTGGAGGATGGTGACGAGGTCCTCGGTCGCATAGAAGTCGAGGTGCCCGGTGAAGCCGAACCGGTCGCGCAGCGGCGCCGGCAGGAGTCCGGCACGGGTCGTCGCGCCCACGACGGTGAACGGCGGCAGCTCGAGCGGGATGGCCATCGCGCCCGGGCCCTTGCCGACGATGACGTCGACCCGGAAGTCCTCCATCGCGAGGTAGAGCATCTCCTCGGCCGGCCGGGCCATCCGGTGGATCTCGTCGAGGAAGAGCACCTCGCCCTCGGCCAGCGAGGACAGGATCGAGGCGAGGTCACCGGCGTGCTGGATGGCGGGTCCGGACGTGATCCGGATCGGCTGCTGCAGCTCGGCGGCGACGATCATCGCCAGGGTGGTCTTGCCGAGGCCCGGCGGCCCGGACAGCAGCACGTGGTCGGGGGGGCTCCCCCGGCGCCGCGCCGCCTCGAGGACGAGCGAGAGCTGGTCGCGGACCCGTGTCTGACCGGGGAAGTCGGCCAGCCGTTTCGGCCGCAGGGCCGCCTCGATCCGGCGTTCGCCGTCGTCGGAGGCCGGGTCCACCACCCGCGCCGTGGCGTCGATCGAGCCGTCGTCGGCGCGCTCGAACCACGGGTCGTCGGGGTCCCCGCCCGCCCCGGGCACGCCCGGCTCCTCGTCGCGCACGGTGGTCATCGCCCGAGGACCTGGAGGGCGGAGCGCAGCAGCGCCGAGACGGAGGCGTCGGGCGCGGGGCCGGCCTGGGCGACGGCCTCGACCGCGTCGTCGGCCTGCTTCGTCGTCCAGCCGAGGCCGACCAGGGCGTCGCGCACCTGGCCCTGCCAGGCAGCGGTGGCGGGCTGCCCCACGACGAGCGTGCCGCTCGGGACACCGATCTTGTCTCGCAGCTCCAGGATGATGCGCTCGGCGCCCTTCCGGCCGATGCCGGGCACCTTGGTCAGGGCGACGAGGTCACCACCGCCGACGGCGGCCCTGACCGCGTCGGGCGTGTGGACCGCGAGCATGGCCAGCGCCAGTCGGGGTCCGACGCCGGAGACCGTGAGGACGGTCTCGAAGACCGACTTCTCGTCGTCGTCGGCGAAGCCGTAGAGCGTGAGCGAGTCCTCGCGGACGACGAGCAGCGTTGCCAGCGTTGCCGATCCGCCGACGCGCAGGGAGGCGGCTGTGCCGGGGGTCGTGTGGACGAGCATGCCGACACCGCCCACCTCGACGACGACGGAGTCGAGACCGGTGCGCAGCACCGTGCCGCGGACGGAGGCGATCACCGGCTCGCCACCCGGCCCGGGGCGACGGTGCCGGCCGGCGAGGCCGCGCTCGGACGCGCCTGCTGGCGGGCGACGGCCTCGTCGAGGCGGGCCTGCGCGCCACCACGCCAGATGTGGCAGATCGCGAGGGCCAGGGCGTCGGCGGCGTCGGCCGGCCGGGGCGGCGCCGGGAGCCGCAGCAAGCGGGTCACCATCGCCGCGACCTGGGTCTTGTCGGCCCGGCCCGACCCGGTCACGGCCGCCTTGACCTCGGTCGGCGTGTGCATCTGGACCGGTATGCCGCGTGACACCGCCGCGAGCATCGCCACCGCCGAGGCCTGCGCGGTGCCCATGACGCTCGCGACGTTGACGTCGGCGAAGACCCGCTCGATCGCGACGACGTCGGGGCGGTGCCGTGCCACCCAGTCCTCCAGCTCGGTCTGCAGGAGCAGCAACCGCTCGGGAGTGGGCAGGCTCGACGCGGTGCGGATGACGCCGACCTCCACCATCGTGAGGGGACGCCCCAGGTCGCCGTCGACCACCCCGACACCGCAGCGGGTCAGTCCGGGGTCGACTCCCAGGACGCGCACCACGGCATACCTCCTGGGGTTGGCCTCGAGCATGATCGTCGGACCGCCGTGAGCACACACGGTCCGAACAGGTGTTCGGGACGATGCTACAACGCCGGTGCCGACCGGGCCGTCAGGACTCGCCGGAGACCGTCAGTCGGAGACCGTCGAGAGACCTCCAGCCCGGATCACTCGTCGTCGTCGAGCTCGGCCAGCACCGCGTCGGGGACCTCACCGTTGGCGTAGACGTTCTGCACGTCGTCGCTGTCCTCGAGCGCCTCGAGGACCCGGAACATCTTGCGCGCGCCGTCGGCGTCGAGGGGCACCTGGAGGTCCGGCACCCAGGCGGCCTCGGCCGAGTCGTAGTCGATGCCCGCCGCCTGCACCGCCGTGCGGATCGCGACGAAGTCGCTGGGGTCGGAGACGATCTCGAAGGCCTCACCGAGGTCGTTGACCTCCTCGGCGCCCGCGTCGAGGACGATCTCGAGCAGCTCGTCCTCGGTATGACCCGACTTGGGCACCATGACGACGCCCTTGCGGTGGAAGACGTAGGACACGCTGCCGGGGTCGGCGAGCTGACCACCGTTGCGGGTCAACGCCGTTCGGACCTCGGCCGCCGCGCGGTTGCGGTTGTCCGTGAGGCACTCGATGAGGACGGCGACACCACCGGGGGCATACCCCTCGTAGGTGATGGTCTGCCAGTCGGCGCCCCCGGCCTCCTGGCCGGAGCCGCGCTTGACCGCCCGGTCGATGTTGTCGTTGGGCACGGACGTCTTCTTGGCCTTCTGGACGGCGTCGTAGAGCGTGGGGTTGCCGATGATGTCGCCGCCGCCGGTGCGGGCCGCGACCTCGATGTTCTTGATCAGCTTCGCGAACAGCTTGCCGCGCCGGGCGTCGACGACGGCCTTCTTGTGCTTCGTGGTCGCCCACTTGGAATGGCCGCTCATGCGCGTTCCCTCACGATCTCGACGAACAACTCGTGCACCCTCGTGTCACCGGTGACCTCGGGATGGAAGGAGGTCGCGAGGAGGGCGCCCTGACGAACGGCAACGATCCTACCCGCGGCCGGGCCGGTCCCGTCGCCCGCAACCCGGGCGAGGACCTGCACCGACGGACCGGCCTGCTCCACCCACGGCGCGCGGATGAAGACGGCGTGCATCGGCGCGTCCAGACCCGCGAAGTCGATGTCCTCCTCGAAGGAGTCCACCTGACGACCGAAGGCGTTGCGCCGCACCGTGATGTCGAGGCCGCCGAGGGTCTGCTGGTCACCCGGGGCGTCGGTGATCCGGTCGGCGAGCATGATCATCCCGGCGCACGAGCCGTAGACCGGCAGCCCGTCGGCGATCCGCTGGCGGAGCGGCGCATACAGCTCGAAGGCCCGCACGAGCTTGTCCATCGTCGTCGACTCGCCCCCGGGGATGACGAGGCCGTCGAGGGCCTCGAGCTCGGCGGGACGGCGCACGGTCCTGACGACGGCCCCGGCACCCTCCAGGGCGCGGAGGTGCTCGCGCACGTCACCCTGGACGGCGAGCACGCCGATCGACGGCCTGGCTGTCATCACGTTCGCCACGGGTGGTCAGGTCAGCCGACGTGGACGGACGGACGTTGCTCGCGGTTCGGCTCGGCCTGGCGCAGCACCTCGCGCGCGACGGGTGCGACGTCGCCCCCGCCGAAGAAGAGGTAGCGCAGCAGGGCGTAGATCGGGTTGCCCTCCATCCACTCGAAGTAGATGTTGGGGATCTTGCCCGTGTGGTCGCGGATGGCCAGCAGGGTGGCGGCGATGGCGTTGGGGATGGTCGCCGCCTCGACGGTGAGGATCTGGTAGCCGTGGCGCGACTCGCCCCGGACGATGAGGTCCTCCGAGAAGTCGGACGCGTCGACGACGGTGACCTCGAGGAAGAGCAGCTTGTCGGTGTCGGCGAGGTTGTGCTCGTGCCGCTCGAGGACTTCCTTCTCCATGTAGTCGAGCATGTCGCGCTCGCCGTCGGGGTCGTGGGCGATGATCCGGAACGTGCCTGCGCGGGCCTCCTCCTCGACGAACTGCAGGGCCAGGGGGTCGAACTCGACGGCGCCGACCCGCAGCTCGGTCGAGCGCTTGGCCCGCGACACGAGCGACGTCACGATGATGGCGACGATGAAGAAGGCGGCGATCTTCACGCCGTCGGGGCGCTCGATGACGTTGGCGACGGTGGTGTAGGCGAAGATCGCGGCGATGACCCCGTAGGCGATGGCCGACTTGCGTGCGCCTCGCTTTCGCGCGGAGACGGTCACCGCGATGGACGCCGAGAGGATGAGCACGAGGACCCCCGTGGCATACGCGCCGCCCTGGGCGTTGACGTCGGCGCGGAAGAGCAGCGTGATGACGAAGCCGATCGTGATGAAGACGATCACCAGCGGCCGGGTCAGCCGGGTCCAGTCGGGAGCCATGCCGTAGCGCGGGAGGTAGCGCGGGACGAGGTTGAGCAGGCCGGCCATTGCTGAGGCTCCCGCGAACCACAGGATGAGGATCGTCGAGATGTCGTAGACGGTGCCGAAGCCCGCGCCGAGGTACTCGTGGGCGAGGAAGGCCAGGGCGCGTCCGCTCGCCTTCCCGCCCTCCTGGAACTCCTGCTGCGGGATGAGGAGCGTGGTCGCGAAGCTGCTGGCGATGAGGAAGACGCTCATGATCGCCGCGGCTGTGCCGAGCAGCCGCTGCGTGTTGCGGATCCGCTGCTCCGGCTCCTCCGGACGGTCGGTGTCGGCGCCCTCGACCAGCGGCATCATCGTCACCCCCGTCTCGAAGCCCGACAGCCCGAGAGCGAGCTTGGGGAAGACCAGCAGCGCGATGCCGACGACGACCCACGGGTTGCCGCGGGACTGCAGCAGCGCCGAGCTCCAGTCCGTCACGAGGTGGCCGTTCGCGATGATGTGCTCGACCGCCACCCCGACGACGACGACGTTGAGGGAGAGGTAGACCGCGACGAGCCCGACGGCGATGCCGATCGCCTCGCTGAAGCCCTTGAGGAAGACGGCACCGAGCAGGGCGACGAGGAAGAGGGTGACGAGGATCTGCTGGCCGTGCAGGAACGACGGGGCGAAGGGGTTCTCGATGGCGTGCGCCGAGGCGTCGGCCGCCGACAGCGTGATGGTGATGATGAAGTCGGTGAGGGCGAAGCCGAGGAGCACGAGGACGAAGAGTTTGCCGAACCACGCGGAGAAGAGCCGCTCGAGCATGGCGATGGAGCCCTGGCCGTGGGGGCTCTCGCGGGCGACCCGGCGGTAGACGGGCAGCGCGCCGAGGAGGGTGAGCAGGACGAGCACGACGGTGGCCACGGGCGAGACGAGGCCGGCGGCCAGCGCGGCGATCCCGGGCTGGTAGCCGAGGGTCGAGAAGTAGTCGACCCCGGTGAGGCACATCACCTTCCACCACCGGTGCTGGTGCGTCTGCTGCTTCGCGGCCGGGACCTGCACGTGCGGCCCGTGCTTGGGACCGGCCGTCGCGGACTGGTCGGTGAGGAGCCACTGCCGCAGGCCTGCCAGTCGGGGCGCGCGCGTGGGCGTGGTGGGCTCGGGCACGGACGGAACACTAGCCGCCGGTCCCGTGTGCGGCACGCGGCCACGCGGATACCGTCGACCCATGGACCGCACGCTCACCGACCACCCGCTCGTCACCCGAGCCGCCGCCCTCGATGCCGAGCACGCCGGCGTCGACCGGCGCTCGGCGTTCACCCTCCCCCACGGGGTCGTCTATCTCGACGGCAACTCGCTCGGCGCCCTCCCCCGCGCCGTGGCCGACGTCGTCGCCGACGTCGTGACCCGGCAGTGGGGCGAGCGGCTCATCCAGTCGTGGAACGAGTCGGACTGGTGGGGCGCGCCGGAGCGGGTCGGTGACCGCATCGGCGCGCTCGTCGGCGCGGCGGCGGGCCAGACCGTCGTCACGGACTCGACCAGCGCCAACCTCTTCAAGGTCTTCGTGGCCGCCTCCCGGATGCAGCCCTGGCGGACCCGCGTCCTCGTCGACCCCGACTCCTTCCCCACCGACCTCTACGTCCTGGAGTCGGCGGCCCGGCTCGCCGGCTTCACGGTCGAGCAGATCCATCCGGGCCGTGCGCCCGAGCGGATCGCCCAGCTCGGCGACAAGCTCGCCCTCGTCGTCTACTCGTCCGTCGACTACCGCACCGGCGAGCTCTGGGACCTGCCCGGGATCACCCGGGCGGCGCACGCTGTCGGCGCGTTCGCTCTCTGGGACCTCTGCCACTCGGCCGGTGTCCTCGACCTCCAGCTCGACCGCGACGGGTGCGACTTCGCGGTCGGTTGCGGCTACAAGTACCTCAACGGCGGGCCGGGTGCGCCGGCCTACGTCTACGTGCGCACCGAGCACCTCGAGGGATTCCACAACCCCGTCTCGGGGTGGCACGGCCACGCCCGTCCGTTCGGCATGGAGCGGGAGTACGACCCCGCCCCGTCCATCAGCCGGGCCCGCTCCGGCACCGCGCCGATGATCAGCCTGCTGGCGCTGGAAGCCGCGCTCACGGCATACGACGGGCTCGAGGTCACAGCCGTGCGGTCGCGGTCGCTCTCCCTCACCGCCTTCTTCGTCGAGTGCCTCGGGGCACTCGCGCTCGACCTCCCCGTCGCCACGCCGATGGAGGGCGGGCGCCGCGGCTCGCAGGTGTCACTGCGCCACCCCCGCGCGTATGCCGTGGTGCAGGCCCTCATCGCCCGCGGCGTCGTGGGCGACTTCCGCGAGCCCGACATCATCCGGCTCGGCTTCGCTCCCCTCTACGTCTCGCACGCGGACTGTCTCCGGGCGGCTCAGCAGCTCGCCCTCGTGATCGATGAGAAGGAGGACGAGAGAGGGGAGTTCGCGCAGCGGGCCCAGGTGACCTGACGCGGTCGTCCGTGCGTCAGGCGCCGTAGTGCAGCGTCCCGCGCAGCGCGGGCAGCGAGCGGGTCAGCCGCCCTGCAGCGTCTGGCGGAGGGTGGACAGGGTGTTCCCGAGGGCGAGTTGTCTGCTCGCGCTCAGACCGAGGGTCTCGGCGAGGACCTGGTGGGTGACCGACTGCCCAGAGGCGAGCCTGCGACGTCCGGCGGCGGTGAGGAGGACGATCGAGGACCGTCGGTCGGTGGGGTGCCGGCGGCGGCGGCACAGTCGCGCCAGCTCGAGCCGGTCGACGGCCTTGCTCGCGCCGCCGACCGAGATACCCAGCTCGTGGGCGACGTCCTGCACGCGACAGTTCGGGACCGCGCCGACGACCTGCAGCGGGAGGTAGGACGTCACCCCGAGGCCGATCTCGCTCTCGAGCCGGTCGTTGACGAGGTCGAGCAGCCGTACCTCCGCGAAGACGAGGTCGGCGAACAGCGTCGCGTGGTCCATCACGACCCGTAAGCCTAGCGAGGTGGACCCGGTCCCCTCCCCCGTTCCGGACTCGCGATCCTCGCAATTCAACGGTCGGAGATGGCCCCGGATTGCGAGGATCGCGAGTCCGGAAGGACACCTGGGGTGCGGGACGCCGACAGCTCCTGGATCCCGATGACCTTGAGGAGGGCGAGCATCTCGGCCGCGTGGGACCGGGCCTCGGCGGAGTAGACGACCACTGTCTGATCGGCATCGGGCAGGTGCATCGCGTCGCAGTCGAGGGTGATCGGTCCCAGCTGCGGATGGTCGATCGTCTTGGTGTTGTTGCGCCAGGGGGTTGGGGACCCCTCGGCCCACAGCCGGCGGAAGTCGTCGCTCGTCCGCAGCTCGCGCAGGAGCGCCAGGAGGCCCGGGTCGGTGGGGTAGCGGCCGAGAGCCGTCCGCAGGTTCGCCACCGTCTGGGCGGCGGTGACCCGGTGCTCCTCCTCGCCGGCCGACACCCGTCCAGGTGCTCCGAGGAAACGCTGCCAGGCGAGGTTGCGCCGGCGGACGGGCTGGAGGGAGAAGTCACCCATCAACGCGGCCGCCATCGCGTTCCACACCAGGATGTCGCCCTTGGCGCTGAGGACGACCGCGGGGTTGTCCTCGAGACGCTCCAGCAACCGGTGGATGCTCGACCGCACGAGCAGTGTGATCTCACCGTCGCGCGGCTGGGCGACCGCGGCCAGGTCGAAGAGCTCGCGCCGCTCGTCGTCGCTCATCCGCAACGGGCGGGCGAGGGAGCCGAGCACCTGGGCCGAGGGGTGCGGGCCGCGGCCCTGCTCGAGCCGGACGACGTAGTCGACGCTCACCCCCGCGAGGGTGGCGACCTCCTCGCGTCGCAGGCCGAGCACCCTGCGGCGGTCCCCCGCGGGGATGCCGACGTCCTCGGGGCGCAGCTGCCCTCGCGCCCTTCCCAGCACGCGGGCCACCTCGTCTCGGTTCACCCCACCAGTGTGGCGTCGGCCGGGGCTCGACGGGCGCCATCTCACGGGACCGAGGGCCTCCTAGGGTGGCACCAACGGTCCCAGGCTCGTCCCGTCCTGTCGGGGTCGGCCGATCAGGCGCAGGCTGGGTGCATGACCACCACTGCTGCACAGCCCACCAGCACCACCGCCCTGGTCACCGGCGCCAACAAGGGCCTCGGCCGTGAGACCGTCCGCGCCCTCGCCGCCCTCGCCGGCCTCGGCTGGACCGTCTGGCTCGGAGCGCGCGACGAGTCGCTCGGCACCGCCGCGGCTCACGAGCTGTCCGCGGACGGCGCCGACGTCCGCTACGTCGCTCTGGACGTCACCGATGACGCGTCGGTCGCCGCCGCCGTCGCGACCATCTCCGCGGCCGGCGGCCTCGACGTCCTCGTCAACAACGCTGGCATCGTCGAGTCCGCGAAGCCAATCGAGGACGTCGATCCGGCCGACTTCCTGCCCGTCTACGGCGTCAACGTCCTCGGCCCGGTCCGGATGACCCGGGCGTTCCTTGCGTTGCTGCGGCAGTCGGCCCACCCTCGCATCGTCAACGTCTCGAGCGGTCTGGGCTCCTTCGCGGCGACCTCCGACCCGGACCGGATCGAGTCCCAGGTGACCAGCCTCGTCGACACCTCGTCGAAGGCGGCCCTCAACATGATCACGACGCAGTACGCGAAGGCGCTCACCGGCGTCAAGGTCAACGTCGTCGACCCGGGCTACACCGGGACCGACCTCAACGGGCACCGCGGCACGCAGACGGTGGAGGAGGGCGCCCGGGCGATCATCGCCGCCGCCACCCTGCCGCTGGACGGCCCCACCGGCACCTTCACCGAGGGTGCCGGGCCGGCCGCCTGGTAGACCACGTCGGGAGACCTGCGGTCGGTCACCGCGCTGCTGAGAGGGCTGGAGGCGGCAGACGCGTCCAGAGCTCTTCAGGTGACCACTTCTGAACGACCCTCCGCCTGACCGCGCGTCCAGAGCTCGTCAGGTGACCACTTCTGTTCGGCGGCAGCGGTGCGAGCGGCCCGGCACGGCCACCAGACGCGAGCACCCGGCATACCGCGCGGGTATGCCGGGTGCTGGCCTGCCGGGGATCGACTACCAGCCGCGCTCGGCGAGCCGGTGGGGCTGCGGGATCTCCTCGACGTTGATGCCGACCATCGCCTCGCCGAGCCCGCGCGAGACCTTGGCGATCATGTCGGGGTCGTCGTGGAAGGTCGTCGCCTTGACGATCGCCTCGGCGCGCTGGGCCGGGTTGCCGGACTTGAAGATCCCCGACCCGACGAAGACGCCCTCGGCGCCGAGCTGCATCATCATCGCGGCGTCGGCGGGGGTGGCGATGCCGCCGGCGGTGAAGAGGACGACGGGGAGCTTGCCGGCGAGGGCGACCTCCTTGACGAGGTCGTAGGGCGCCTGCAGCTCCTTGGCCGCGACGTAGAGCTCGTCGGGCGACAGGCTCGACAGGCGGCGGATCTCGCCGCCGATCGCGCGCATGTGCGTCGTCGCGTTGGAGACGTCACCGGTGCCCGCCTCGCCCTTGGAGCGGATCATCGCCGCGCCCTCGGTGATCCGGCGCAGCGCCTCGCCGAGGTTGGTCGCGCCGCAGACGAAGGGCACGTCGAACGCCCACTTGTCGATGTGGTTGGCGTAGTCCGCGGGGGTGAGCACCTCGGACTCGTCGACGTAGTCGACCCCGAGGCTCTGCAGCACCCGGGCCTCCACGAAGTGACCGATGCGCGCCTTGGCCATGACCGGGATCGAGACGGCGGCGATGATGCTGTCGATCATGTCCGGGTCGCTCATCCGCGACACGCCACCCTGGGCGCGGATGTCGGCGGGCACCCGCTCGAGAGCCATTACGGCGACTGCTCCGGCGTCCTCGGCGATCCTGGCCTGCTCGGCCGTGACGACGTCCATGATGACGCCACCCTTGAGCATCTCCGCCATCCCGCGCTTGACGCGCGCCGTGCCCCTCGTGTTGGTGCCACTGCCGGTCGTGCTGCCCGTCTCCTGCGCCTGATCTGCCACTGCTCTCAACTGCCTTCTGCGACGTCGCGCTGCTCTGATGACCCACGTCGGGACGGAGCTCCCGATCACTTCCCATGGTAGTGACCACCACGCGAGTCCTCGACCCATGCCCTCGTATGCCGCGTGGCACCTCGGCCGTGCTACCCGTGCGGGTGGCGGGCCACCCCGCGGGCCACCACACGGGCTACCCCGTCGGCTACTCCGCCGGGCTACCCCGTCGGCTACTGCGCGACTACTCCGCGGGCTCGAGGTCGAGGACGAGGGGGAAGGTCGCCATCATGGTGGTCCCGCCCGCATCGCCGGCGAAGGTGCGCAGCGCCCCTCCCGCGTCGCCGAGGGTGTCGGAGAGCAGCTGGAGCCCGAGGTGCCCCGGCTGCGCACTCGCCACCGGCATACCGCACCCGTGGTCGATGACCGACACGGTGGCCCGGTCCCCGTCGATCGCTGCCCGCACCCACGCCTCGGACGTGTTGGCGTGCCTGGCCACGTTGCGCAGGCCCTCACGGACGACGCGGTAGACCATGCGCGCGACCTCCGGGGCCTCGCTCAGCGCCGCATCGAGGTCGATCGAGACGCGCAGACCCGATCCTGCGGCCTGACGCGACAGGTCCTCGAGCGCTTCCGGCAGCCCGCCGACGGAGAGGTCTGCGGGGTAGATGTCGGTCATCAGGGAGCGCAGGGCCTCGATGTCCTGTTGGAGCTGGTCCCCCATCGCCGTGATGAGGTGTCTCGCCTGGTTGTCGGGTGGGAGCTGGTCGAGAACCGTCGGCAGCGCGTACCCGATCCCGGAGAGGTCCTGGATCAGACCGTCGTGCAGGTCCGAGACGATCCGGCGCCGCTCGAGGTCCGAGACGGCCAGGGCGCGCCGCACCAGTCGGGCCCGCTCGGATCGGGCGCGATCCACCCGCCGGGCCAGACCCACCGCGAAGGGCACCATCACGAGCTGAAGCAGCAGCAGGGCCGACAGGGCGACCGCGACGGTACGGACGAGGATCGTCTGCTGCTCGGCCATCATCCGGTCGGTGGACCAGTAGGACTCCATGACCAGCGGGACGCCGTCGGCGTCGTGCCCTCCGGAGTAGACCTCGAGGAGCGGTCCGCTGGTGCGTTCGTCGATGTTCTCCGCCTTGGAGAGGTCGGAGACCGTCGCCTGGACCTCCTCGGTGCCGACGAGGCGGGCCACGTCCTCGTCGAGCGGGAAGGTGCGACCGACCAGGTCCCGCTCGTCGGACCAGAGCACCTGCCCGGAGCTGCTCCACACCTTGATGTGCACGATCGAGCCCTCTGTGATCCGCGGCTGCAGCACCCTGGCGAGCGTCGCAACCCCGGCCGGGTCGCCGGCTCGCACGCGGGCGTCCACGAGCGGAGCCACCGCCAGGTGGGCGAAGGAGCCCCCACGGAGGGTGGCCTCATCGAGCGCGAAGTCGGCCGCGATACCGCGCACGACGAAGATGGTGCCGATACCGACGGCAACGAAGACCGCGACGCTGGACAGGATGAACTGCCGGACCGGCAACCGCCCCATGGCGATGGTCCTGGACCAGGTCCCGAATCGTGGCGGCCGTCTAGTCATCGACCTTGATCAGCCTGAGCCGAATGGCCGTCATCACCGCCTCGAGTTGCGTATGCGCCTCGAGCTTGCCCAGGATCGACTTGATGTGGCCCCGGCTCGTGAGCAGCGAGATCCCGAGCGCCCGCGCCACGGTCGACGCGTCGGATCCTGCGGCCAGCTGCCCGAGCACCTCCGACTCCCGCTGCGTCAGGGGTGAACGGGTCCCGGTGAGCGGCTCGGGCGTGCGCATCGACTCCGTGACGATGTCCGGAGGGACGATGAACCGCGAGGGGTGCGCCGTCCGGACCGCATGGAGCAGGTCGTCGAGGGCACCGTTCTTGGGCATCAGGGCCGAGGCGCCGCACCAGATGGCCCGTTGCAGGAGGCCACGGTCGACATACGCGGTGAGGAGGACGACCCGGACGTGAGGGGCGTCCGCGAGGAGCCGCCTGGTCGCCTGCAAGCCGTCACCGTCGGCCATCCGGAGGTCCATGACCACGACGTCGGGGTCCAGCCGAGCGGCGAAGGCGAGGGCGTCATCGACCCCGTGGGCGGTACCCACGCACTCGAGATCCGGCTGGCTCGTGATGGCCATCGAGATCGCTTCGGCCAGCGTGCGATGGTCGTCGACCACCAGCACCCTCGTGACCGCGACGGAGGGCGGCGCCACGTGATCAAGCATCGACGGCCACCGCTTTCCCCGAGGTGCGTCCCGGGGACAAGTATCAGTGGTCGCGTATGACGGATGACATAGCCGGATCGGGTCATGCAAATACGGGCAATCCTCCTTTAACCCGCGAGACCACCCCCAAGATTCGGTAGGGACCTCCCCCCACGTGGTGGATGACCGCGCCGTCCGGTCAGGACACGCTCGACCCATCGAGGGAAGGTGGTGCCGCGTGGAGCTCTGGACAGAACGCGCGACGGACAGCAGGACCGGGCCCGACAGCGGTAGCGGAGGCGGCGGCTCCCCCCGTCTCATCGTCACCACGTGCGGTGGGCTGACGGTCTCCGGCGACCTGGGCGCCCTCGGGCCCCGTCAGCTCGGAGGAGCGAAGCCGCGGCGCCTGCTCATCGCGCTGCTGCTGACTCCGGGACGCCCCATCAGCAAGGACCGGCTGGTGCGGCTCCTCTGGGAGGGCCAGCCCCCTGTGGGGGTCGTTGGCACCCTCGAGACCTCCGTCAGGGTGCTGCGCAAGCGGCTCGACGGACTGTCCTGCCGCAGCGGGAGCGCCATCCGCACGGTTCCCGGTGGCTACGCCCTCGACCCGGCGGTCGTCGAGCTCGACACGACGCGTTTCAGCGACCTGCTCCGCCGAGCCCGTCGGCCGGAGACCGGCCCCGAGCTCGCCCTGCGGTTCCACGCGGCGGCACTGCAGTGGGTCGAGGGCCCCTTCCTTCCGGGCGAGGAGTCACGGGGGTGGTTGGAGGAGGCCCGTCGTGCGCACGCCGAGCGGGTGGGCCGAGCGCTGGCCGAGGCCGCGGCCTTCGCCGGGCACGTGCAGCGTCACGACCTGGCCGAGCAGTGGGCCCGCGCGTTGCTCGATCTCGAGCGTTTCGACGAGGCCGGGTGGCAGATCCTGCTGGAGTCGATCGAGCGTCAGGGTCGCCCGATCGACGGCATCAGGGCGTATGCCGCCTGCCGTCGCCTCTTCGCCGACGAGCTGGGCTGCGCGCCGGGCGCGGTCATCCAGCACACGTTCACACGCCTCCTCGAGGGGACCTCCTCCGGTGGGGACGGCGGCCTCGCAGCGTTGGTCGACGCCGTCGTCCGACTGCACGACCACGAGCGCCCCGCTCGATCCACGACGCACGGCACCGGTCGCACGGGCGAGGTCGGAACCCCTCCCCCCGACATCGGCGGTGACACGGTCGAGCAGGCCCGCCGCCTCTTGCAGCAGCTCCTCGAGCGGGCTCGCGGCACCGTCCTGCCCGCGCTCTCCGCCTGACGTCGCCGCGCTACTTGACGCCCGCACCCAGCGGGAGACGAGCTCTCGTGTCCGGCCCGAGGTCGGGCGAGCAGCTCGAGACAGACCGGCCGATCCGGGCCGGACCAACAGGAAGCGCTCTCGCAGGTGCTCCGGAGACGATCGAGGTCGACAGATGGACTCACAGCCACGAGTGGAACAGCACGGACGCCTCCTGCGCGGCAGGGCGCCGACCGATCGACCTGACCGACCGGACGGTCCTGGGCCGTCGAGCAGGCGTCGACGGGCCGCCGCGTTGGTGGCCGTCGGTCTCGTGGCAGCGCTCGCACCGGCTGCCCTGTCGACCGACTCCGCGGCTGCCGCCGGTATCACCGGCACCCAGGTGGCGCAGGGTCTCTCGCGCCCGGGTGGCGGAGCCTGGCTGCCGGGCGCCGGCGGTCACTTCTGGGTGTCCGACAACGCGCTCGGTCTGTGCGAGACCGTGCCGGCGAGCGCGAGCACGACCAAGTGCAACGGCACCGCCAAGGGCGGTCAGGTGGTCTACGACGCGACCAAGAGCCTGGTCTACGTGGCCGACACCACGACCAAGACCAACCAGGTGATGCGCTTCCCCTACGCCACGGCGAACGACAGCCTGGGGGGCGCGACGACGATCCAGGTGCCCAACGTCACCGCGGTCGGCGGGGGCACTGGCGGCGGCCGCGCCATGGGAACGACCCTGGTGGTGGCCCCCGACGGCTCGGAACGCCTCTACGTCGCCTACCTCAAGTCGGGCGACGTCATGCAGGTGCTCAACCCGTCGGGCAAGGACCGGACCGGCACGACTGTCACGCCGACGGTGACCCGGATCGGCTCGACGTCGGACGCCCGCGGCGCGCAGGCGCTCCAGGTCTTCACCCGCACGGACGGGTCCGGTGTCCGCCACGACGACCTCTACATCGCCGAGACCGGCGGCTTCGGGTTGTCCGTGATCCGGGACGTGGACGGCACCGCGGGCCGACCGGCCTGCACGCCCGCCGGCCTCTGCACGGCGACGACCGTCACCAACGCCGGCGGCGGTCCGCTCGTCGCGTTCGCGAACGGGCTGACCAGCGACGGACGGGTCCTCTACATCGCGGACGCCCCCCGCAGCACGCCGGCGCAGGTGCTCTCCTACAACCCGGCCACCGGGGCACAGAGCACCGTGTCGACGGACATCAGCCCGGCATACACCTCGGCCTTCGACGGGGTGACCCGCACCACCTACCAGAACATCACCGGGCTGGCCCTCGACCCGGCGTCGCTCGACGTCTATGTCGGCGACGACCCGAGCTTCCCGCTGGCGACTCCGGTGAACGCCCAGGGCCACCTGTGGAAGATCGCCGGAACGGCCTCCCAGCCCGTCGTCACCTCCGTCACCCCGGCCACGGGGACGGTGGCCGGCGGCCTCGCGGTCACGGTGGCCGGACGCAACCTCGTCAACACCGTCGCCGGCTCGGCCGACCCGATCGCCTTCGGCACGGCCATCCGCTTCGGCACCCTGTCGGGCACCGGCGTGTCCTGCCTCGCCGACGGGTCGAGCTGCACGGTGACCAGCCCGGCCGCGACGGGCGCGGGCATCGTGGACGTCCGCGTCACCAATGCGGAGTCGCAGACCAGCCCAGCGGTGGTCGCGGACCAGTTCACGTATGCCGCGTCGGCGCCACCGGCCGGGGCGCCGGTCGTCACGGCGGTGTCGCCGGGTCGCGGCATGAGCATCGGCGGGACGAGCGTGACGATCACCGGGACGGCTCTGGTCAACCCGGACGGGACGGCTGGGGTGAGCTTCGGAGCCGCTGCCGCGACCGGGGTGTCCTGCGTCGCCGCCGGCACCAGCTGCACGGCGGTGAGCCCTCCCGGGACCGACGGAACGACCGTGGACGTCCAGGTGACGACGACGATCGGGACGAGCGCGGTCTCGACGGCCGACACCTTCACCTACGTGACGCCGATCGGGCAGCTGTTCAGCTCCGGCATCACGGCGCCCAAGGGTGGCGTCACCTGGATCCCCGACACCACCTCGAGCACCGGACACTTTTGGGTCTCGGACCACGGAAACGGGCTGTGCCGGCTCGATCCCGTGCCGGGAACCACCGTCGACGCCCCCAACGTCGCCGCCTGCGACCCCGGCTTCACGCTGGGCTCACCGGGGCAGGCCGTCTACGACCCCCGCCCCAACGCGGACGGAAGCCACTGGGTCTACGTCCCGGACAACGCCGTCCGCAGCCCCGGCGTCTGGCGCCTGACCTTCCACCCCGCGACGGCGACCATCGACACCCCCGTCGGGATGGCGCCGGGGCTGTTGGACAACCTCAAGACGAACGCCCTCGCGCTCGACGTGGGGAGGGATGCGCTCTACGTCGGAGACCTCGTCGACGGCAACATCCGCCGGATCAACGCCGCCTTCGGCGACCCGCGGTCGCAGACCGTCGACGTCGTGGCCGTGACCCAGGCCCAGGGCGGTGGGGCCGGAGCCAGTCGGGGAATCAACGGCACCATGACCATGCTCGGGACCCGGATCTTCCTTCCGGAGAACAACGCGGCGACCTACTTCGACACCACGGCGTCGTGCGCCAACCCTGTCGTGAGCCCCAACCCCGCGCCCTGCGCCACGACGACGGTCACCTTCCTCACCACGCCGGCGCCGGTCTTCGTCGCCGGTGTCGCCGCCGATGCGCAGCACCAGGTCATCTACATCTCGGCCTCGCCCGGAGCCGCCAACGCGACGATCTTCCGGTTCGACGCATCGACGATCACGGCGGCCAACCCCGGCGGGACGCCCGGCGTGGTCTACGTGACGAACGGGCGGGTCCCCGCCAGCGGTAGCCCGGAGGCCACCGTCTACTGCTCTCTCACCTGCACCAGGCCGGCCGACCCGGGTCTCGTCCCGGGCGGTCTGGCCGGCTTCCCCTTCGCGCAGGGGTTGTACGTCGACCCGACGACGTCGGCCCTCTACGTCACCGAGGACGTCAGTGCCGGTGCGAGATCCGGACGTGGTCACGCGTGGGTGGTCCCCCGCATCCCCTGACCCGTCCCGAACGGGTGGCCCCACCTCCATGCCCGGAGGTGGGGCCACCTGTTTGTCTGCCGGGCGCCGGGGCCACCTGTGTGCGCAGGACCCCCACTGCCGTGGGGTCCACCCGGAGCAGCGGGTCCACGACCCGGAGAACGGGCCCCCCGCCACGAGGGCGGGGGGCCCGTCAGTGCAACCCGAGGGGTCAGGAGTGCTAGCCGGTCTCGGCGTCGGTCGTCATGACCAGCCCGGTCCCGTGCTCGGACACGTCGAACCCGTCGAGCCAGTCGAGCCAGTCGATGCCGCTGCCCGCCAGTCCGACCACGGTGACGGCGACGAGCGCCACCACAGCGAGACGAAGAGCGTTACCGGACAGGCGCCTTCGGGGCGCGTCTCCGCGAGCGACGGCGACGGCGACGGCCGCGACGAGGGCGACGACCTCGAGGAGGCAGGCCATGACGTCGGCCTCTCCGATGGCCTCGGGCGCCGTGTCCGGCGAGAACGGCAGTCCGACGCTGCGCGACCAGGCCCACACCACCAGGGGCAGGACCGAGACGACGACGGCGACGGCGAGGGCCGGCGTCCGAGGGGGTCGTCGGGAAACGACCACGGCGACCATGAGCTCCGCGGCCGCCAGCACGACGAAGAAGCCGGCAGACGCCGGCCATTCGGTGAGGTGCTCCGGGACGACGGCGAGGTGCACCACCGCGCTGCCCACCAGGGCGACGGCCAGGAGCGGACGGAGGTCCCGACCCTGCTGCCCTGCACGAATCGGCCTACCTCGCAACGTGATTCGACCACCACGAAGGGCGACGACCCAGCCCACGACGACGAGGTTGGTCGCCAGGAGGATCTCGGTGCCCACCGTGACCGCTCGGAGCTGGAGCCCAAAGGTGGCCTGGCGCTGGGAGACCAGGCAGGATCCTGCGCAGCTCCGTCCCATCGACGCCATCGTCTGGACCTGCGCCGCCTGAAGGACGTAGTCGTACCCCGAGCTGATCGCGAGGACCACGGCTCCGGCCAGGGTCCCGGCCAACGTGACGAGGAGGGTCACGCCGATGATGTCGCGACGACGTGTGTCGGGTCGGAGCCGACGTCTCGCCAGGAGGAGGGCGGCGAGGACGGCGAACACGAAGACCGGCAGGAGCATCGTCGACCAGCGCAACCAGGCCGTGAAGGGCGCCTCGGTGCGGTCGATCGACCCGACCGCGCCCCGGAGCGCGGTCGTCCAGAAGCCGTCCGCGTAGTCCATGACGACGGCGAGGGGCAGCACCGTCATCCAGGGGACGGCGGCCTGCTCCGTCGCCTCGACAACGGGCCCCGGCCTGCGCAGGCCGGCGGTCACGGCGTGATCTCCCAGCCGAACATCATCGCGTGGTCCTCGTGGGCGAGGTTGTGGCAGTGCGCGACATAGGGACCGACGAAGTCGCGGAACCCGCGGTAGACGACGACGGACTCACCCGGGTCGAGGGCGACGAGGTCCTCACGCGAGACGTCGTCGGGGTGGGACGGGTCACCCCGGGTAACGTCCTTCTGGTTGCGCATCACGGTGCGGTGCTCTTCCATGTGCAGGTGGAACGGGTGCACCCAACCGCCACCGCCGTTGCGGATCTCCCCCAGGTTGAAGCTGTTGACCTTCTGCTGGGCCAGCGGGGTGAGCCCCGCCGTGTTCTTGAGGCTGGTCGCGACGCCGGTGGGGTCGAACGGCTTGCCGTTGATGAGCCACTCGGTCTCGCCGGCGACGCTGCCCCGTTGCACCTCGAAGATCAGCCGGTTGTCCAGGAGGCTCTGCCAGTTGCTCGGGAGCGGAGGGAGCGGTCGCATGGCCGTGGGGATCTGGCTGTCGTCGGGCGCACTGTCGCCGATGACGAACTTGAGGACCGGCACCTTGTAGGCCGGGTCGGGAGAGAAGCGCGACGAGCTGGTCCACATCCGCCCGTTGGGCATCTTCATGACGTCGGTGAGGTAGATGACGTCGCCTTTGGTCGTCGGCGTGCCGTCCTGGTACTTGGTGAAGTCGATGATGACCTCACGCCGCTTGGCCGGCCACAGCTCGAAGGAGTCGCGGGTGATCGGGAAGGGCAGCAGGCCGCCGTCCGAGGCGATCTGGGTGAACTGCATGCACTGCTGGGCGTCGGGGATGCGGTACTGCCCCTCGAGGTCGTCGCCCTTGTAGCCCAGGGACGCCGATGACTTCGGCCCCTGCGTCGAGCTCATGAGCCTGAACTCGTAGATCCGCGAGACCGAGGCGTCGAGGAACCGGAAGCGGTACTTGCGCCGCTTCACCTCCATCACCGGGTAGGCCGTCCCGTTGACGGTGAAGATGTCCCCGACGAAGCCGTGGTTGGGGAAGTGCTTGTAGAACGTCTTCCCCCACCACTCGGGGTGCGTGGCCGGGTTCCTCGCCGCGGGGAAGTCTCCCATCCCGTCGTGGATGTCCTAGTGGGTGGTGACGCCGTCGTCGAGCCGACAGTCGAAGAAGACCAGCGGGACGTCGTAGTCGACGTCGAAGCTCCCGTCGGAGTGGTTCGTGCGCACGCCGGGGAGCCGCAGGCCCTGACGTTCGTCGCCCATGTCCAGACCATTCTTCGGGTCGTAGATCGGGTAGATCCCGACCATCCCCTTGTAGACGTTCGACCCCGTGTGGTCCATCCGGTGGTCGTGGAACCAGAAGAAGCTCTGCTTCTCGCGGTCGTCGCCCCCGGCGGGCCAGTTGAGATAGAGGTTGTCGACCCACATCCCTGGTGCGTAGCCGGTGTTCTGCGGTCCGTAGCGCATCGAGTAGTGCGGGTTGCCGTCGCTCTCGGGCGCGGTGTGGCCGTTGTGCAGGTGGGTGAGGAACGACCAGTCGGGCGACCCGAAGTCCTGCCGGTCCAGCCCCATCGGGTTCTCGTCCAGGCGGTTGGCGAACCGGACGATCACCGGCTTGCCGTACTCCGCGTTGATGCGCGGGCCGGGAAACGTGCCGTTGAAGCCATAGATCGTGCTCGCGGGCAGAGCCCTCGTGACCCCGGCCGCGACCCTGTTGCCGGAAGGGTCGAACGAGATCGTCGGCTTGCCGTCAGGGCCGATCGGGAGGACCTGCGAGGTCGTGAAGGCGTGCGTCCGCAGCAGCACGTCGATCTTGTAGACGAGCGGGTCGGGAGAGCCGATCTGGTCGCACCAGATCTGGTGCCGCTGGTTGCGCAGCGAGTTCTGCTGGCCTTGACCGGGGCCGGGTGGATCGGGCCACCTGCTGAACTCCGAGGGCGACGCCGGTGCCAGGGCCGCAGGGATCGGCAGGATGTCGTGGAAGGGGGCGAGGAGGAGGGGGCTGGTCGGGAAGCTCTCGACGTAGAAGAGCACGTCGCCGAGAGCGGTCGCCGTGGCTGCGAACGCCCCGTCAGCGGAGAGCAGCCCGCGCTGCGAGAGGTAGGGGACGCCGATTCCGCGGGCCGCCAGGACGGCGGCTCCGGTCATCCCGGCTGCACCGACCCTGAGGAGGAGGCGGCGCGAGAGCGCGCCATCCGGTGGGGTGTTCGTGGACTGGTCGGACACGAGGTCGCTCCTTGCTGTCGGTGGGAAGCCGACAGCAGCGGTCATCCTTGTCTCGCCTCGTCGAGCCTCCGGGGTCGTCGCACCGTAGGAGGAGGGGGTTGGGAAAAGGTTGTGGTTCGGCCCCGCCGGGCGTGGTCAGCCGCCCGAGCACCGGCCGGTGTGCCGCGTGGTCGCTCAGTCGTGCAGCCCTTCCGGGAGGGCGTCGTCGAAGTCGATCGTGCGGGGCATCTCGGCGTGACCGGCGAGCCGGAAGATGCGGACGGAGCGCTTGCTCCGGACCCGCCGCACGTCGATGACGGCGTCGTTGTGGAAGCGTCGGGCCAGCTGCACCCGCACCCCCGCCGCGGAGACGCGTTCGAGCCCCGCCTGGGTCATCTCGTCACCGGAGCGCAGGTCGCCGAGCACCTCGGGGGTGAGCGCGACCTCGAGCGCCTCGCTGAAGTCGGACTCGACGGCCTCGCGTTCGCGCTCGTCGGCATCGGCGTGGGCCAGCGACTCGGCCGCCGCAGCCGCCAGCATCAGGGCCGTGGCCGGGTCGAGGTGACCCGAGTTGGCGAGCTCGAGGGTCGCCTCGGCGCGCCGGACGAGCTGGGCGTCGAGGGCGGCATACGTCGCCTCGACCCGGGCGTGCAGGCGGTCGAGGCGCGCCGCGCTGTAGGAGAGGAACCACGCGAGGGCGACCAGCACGACCGCGACGAGGGCCACCCAGTCGAGGGTGCTCACGAGGCGCCGCCGCGCACCCGGAGGATCTTCGCCCACCGCGGCGTCATGTCGCTCGCGGGACGCACCCTGGAGGCGCCGTCGGTGACGGTCTCGTAGACGGCCATGATGTCGGCCGACACGACCGACCAGTCGAAGTGTGCCGCCCGCTTCCGCCCGGCGGCCGCGAGCCCGCGACGTGCGCCGGGGTCGCGCAGGAGGCGCAGCAGCTGCTCGGCGAGGTCGTGGGGGTCCTCGTTGCGGAACGTCGCCCCGGCCGTGCCTCGCTCGCCCCCCTCGCCTCCGTCGAGGACGCGGACGAAGGCGGGGATGTCGCTGGCGAGCACCGCGGCCCGGGCGCTCATCGCCTCGATGAGGATGATGCCGAAGCTCTCACCACCGGTGTTGGGAGCGAGATAGACGTCGACCGAGCGCAGCAGCCTCGCCTTGTCGACGTCGCTGACCAGCCCGAGGAACTCGCAGGCGGCGGCGACCTGGGGCGTCATGTCGTCGACGACGTCGTCGGGGTCGCCGGGGCCCGCGACGAGCACCCGCAGCCCCGGGAACTCCGCGAGCACCTCCGGGAGGGCCGCCGCGAGGACGGGCATCCCCTTGCGGGACTCCGCCATCCGGCCGAGGAAGGCGACGGTCGGCCGCTCGGCGGTGCCGACCCAGTCGGGGTGCGGCTCGGCGCCGTCGAACCGGTCGACGAAGACCCCGTTGGGGATGACGACCGCGTCACCCCCGACGTGGGTGACGACGGTGCGCCGGGCGTCCTCGGAGACGGCGATGCGCCCGGTGATCTTCTCCAGGCTGGAGCGCACGATCGGGTAGGCGGCCTGCATGATCCGCGAGCGGAGGTTGGCGGTGTGGAAGGTTGCCACGATCGGCCCCTCCGCCGCCCACATCGCGAGCATCGACACGCTGGGGGTGATCGGCTCGTGGAGGTGCAGCACGTCGAAGCTGCCCCGCTCCAGCCAGCGCGAGACCTTCGCCGCGCTGACCGGTCCCATGTTGAGCCTGGCCACCGAGCCGTTGTAGCGCACGGGCACCGCCCGCCCTGCGCTCACGACGTAGTCGGGCAGCACGGTGTCCTCGTCGGCCGGGGCGAGGACGCTGACGTCGTGCCCCTGGCCGAGGAAGACCTCCGCGAGGTCGCGCACGTGGAACTGCACTCCACCGGGGATGTCGAAGGAGTAGGGGCAGACGATGCCGATCCGCATCAGCCGTCCGACCCGGCGAACCGCGTGTGGTCGAGGTCGTCGAGGAAGACCCGTTGGAGCATGTGCCACTCGCTGGTGTGGGCGGTGACGGCGGCGCCGAGGTAGTCGGCGCAGGCCTGGGTCATCGCGAGGACCTTGTCCCTCGTCGACCCGATGTCAGGCGGGAGGATGCGCGGCGAGAAGTCGATCAGGATCCCCTTGCCGCTGCCCGGGACGGCCGGGTTGTCCTCGTAGCGGATGGCGGCGGCATACAGGGGTGCTGCGGTCATCAGCGAGAGGGCGGCCGGGCCCTTGGCCATCCGCGCGCGATGACCGCAGAAGTCGACCTCGAGCCCGCCGTTGGTGAGGTCGCGGTCGCCGACGAGGGCGATGAAGTCGCCCCGGGCGGCCGCCGCGCGCAGCCCCATGAAGGGGTCGGGTCCGCCGGTGAGCGGGAGGATGGTCATGCCGAGCGACTCACGGAACTCGAGGAACTCACGGAACACCTCCTCGGGTTCGAGGCGCTCGGCCACTGTCGTGACGGGGGCGAGCTCGGTCGTCGACCAGGCGCCCGCGAGGTCCCAGTTGCCCATGTGGGCGATGAAGACGACCACGGCGCCACCGCCCGCGAGAACCGCCCGGCACTCCTCCTCGCCGACGATGCGGCACGACCTGGTCAGGGTCTCGGGCGGTAGGTCGGGGAGTCGGAAGGCGTCGCAGTAGTAGCGCATGTAGGAGCGCATGCCGGCGCGCACGAGGGCGTCGAGGGCGGCCGCGTCGAGCTCCGGGCGGACCTTCGCGTAGTTGGCGCGCAGCCGGGCGACGCCGCCCGTCCCCCGGCGCGCGGCCACGGCGGCGACGAGGTCGAACAGCCGGTATGCCGCCCCCGCCGGCAGCGCCCGGACCGCCGACCAGCCGAGGCGGTAGCCGAGGACGACCGCGCGGTCGGTGACACCGTGTCGGAGCTCGCCGAGGGCCAGTCGCCTCACGACGCCTGCGGGTCGATGGCGGCGAAGGCCTGCCGGTGCACGGTGATCATCCGTTGGAGCACGGTGATGAAGCTCGCGACCGCGAGCAGCGCGAGGACGATGCCGAGCAGGACCTTGGGCAGCCCGAACCCGACGAGCCCGGTGGCGACGAGGACGAGCGCCAGCCGGTCGGCGCGCTCGGCGATGCCGACGTTCGCCGTCATCCCGAGTCCCTCCGCGCGGGCCTTGGCATAGCTGACGACCATCCCGAGGATGAGGCAGGCGAGGGCGAGCCCCGCGACGAGAAGGTTGTTGTCGACGCCCTGTCCGGCGAAGTGCAGGACGAGCCCGCCGAAGATGGTGGCGTCACCGACGCGGTCGAGGGTGGAGTCGAGGAAGGCTCCCCACTGACCCTCGCGGCCCGACATCCGGGCCATCACGCCGTCGATGTTGTCGCCGAAGATGAACAGGACGATGACGAGAGTGCCCCAGAGGAACTGTCCACGGGGGAAGAATGCGAGGGCGCCGACGCAGACCCCGAGGGTGCCGACGATCGTCACGACGTCGGGACTGATCCCCAGCCTGAGGAAGAGTCGCGCGATCGGAGTCATGACCTTGGTCCAGGTCTCACGCATGAGTCGGTTCAGCATCGCGGGGCCAGCCTACTGGCCGGTCAGCCCGACCACGCCGCTACGAGTCGCGACCGCGCGTCCTCGAGCAGCATCGGCAGGGCCTTGGTCTGGGCCACGACCGGCAGGAAGTTGGAGTCGCCGCCCCAGCGCGGGACGACGTGCTGGTGCAGGTGGGCCGCGACGCCGGCCCCCGCGACGGCCCCTTGGTTCATCCCCAGGTTGAAGCCGTGCGGCGCCGAGCTGACCTCGAGGGCGCGGATCGCCTGCTTGGTGAGGCGGGTGAACTCGAGGGTCTCCTCGTCGGTGAGGTCGACGTAGAGCGAGACGTGCCGGTAGGGGCAGACGAGCACGTGGCCGGGGTTGTAGGGGAAGAGGTTCATCACGACGAAGCAGAGCGCGCCGCGGTGCACGATGAGACCCTCCTCGTCCGAGAGCGTGGGCGCCCGGCAGAAGGGGCAGCCCTCCCCCGCCTCGTCGCTGGGCCGCTGGCCGCCGACGTAGACCATCCGGTGCGGCGTCCACAGCCGTTGGAAGCCGTCGGCGACGCCGACGAGGTCGTCCGCGGACTCGGCGGGCGGCTGTGTCTCCCCCTCCGGCACGGTCATGCTGCCGATCTTAGGCATGCGCGTCGCGCGGTCGCCGTCCACCCCTCGGCGTTCCGAGCACACGTTTTGTCGAGTTTCCTGCGCGTCCGAGCCCCGGAACTGCGCAGAACGTGTGCGTGGAACGTGAGGGGGGTCAGGGCGTCCGCAGGCCCTGGTGCTCGAGGCCGCTGCGGTCGCCCTCGCGGGTGAGCCTGCCATTGGCCCACGCGGTGACCTCGGACACGACCGACAGGGCGATGAGCCCGGCGGTGCGGCTGCCGCCGAGGTCGAGGCCCACGGGGACGTGGAGGCGACCCAGCGCCTGCTCGTCGGCCCCCTCGGCCCCCTCGGCCCCCTCGGCCCGGAGCGTCTCGAACAGGTGTGCCGACCGGCTGCGGCTGCCCATCATGCCGAGGTAGCCGGCGGGCCCGTCGAGGACCGTCCGGATGATCGCCGCGACGTCGGGCGCGTCGTGGTCGGTGAGGACGACCGCGTGCCGGGCGGTGAGCCCGAGGGCGCCGAGCTGGTCGAGGGCCGGTCCGTCGGCCTGGTCGACGACGACGACGGGGAGCTCGACGATGCCGGCGATCGCGGCGATCGTGGCGGCGATGACGTTGCTGGTCACGACGACGAGCATGGCGTCAGGGCCGGTGGCCTCCGGCAGGACGGACTCGGGGACGGGCTGGGAGATGATGCTCATCCCCGGGACGCTACTCCGCCCGCCACTGCCCCGCTTCTTGCTTCGCGATGGCCCATCGTGCCGGAAATGTCCATGCATTCGGGCACGCCAGAAGCAAGAAGCGGGGGGTATGCCGGTCAGCCGGCCGCGCGGATGCTCGCCGGGCTGGACAGGTCGACGCCCGCGGCTTTCGCCGCGGCCCGGAGGCGCGGGCTGGTGAGGTCGGGGGCGACGAAATCCTTGCGCGTGATCGCGGCGTCCGCGGCGGCATACCGGCGTTGGAGGGTGGTCTGGTCGCCGGACCCCGCCTCGGCGCGGCGCACGATGGCCGCGGTGACGGTGACGGGCGCCGTGGTGAGCACGCCGCTGACGACCGGCGTGTAGCCGGAGGCGTGCCCGGCGACGTTGGGGTGGTAGGAGTCGGAGACGGGGTTCGAGAAGCCGTTCAGCCACTCGGTGTCGTCGCAGACCGCGTGACCGATGAAGGCGCTCGTCGGGTTGGCGAAACCGAAGCCGGCAGCACTGGCAGCATTGGCGATCCGTCCGTTGATGAGGTCTGCGGTGGCGTTGAGGCGGCTCTCCTCGGCGGGCGAGAAGAAGGTCGCCGCGTTGCAGTCCTCACCCTGGAAGATGCGCGGGTAGCCGACCACGACCACCTCCGCGTGGGGAGCCCTGGCACGGATGCCGGAGTAGAGGCTCGAGAGCCGTCCGGGAAGCGTTCCGGTGATGAAGCTCTGGGCCGTGTCGATCTTGCCGTTGCAGTCGCTCGCCCAGCCGGGCAGCGCGCACTCGGTGAGAACGTCCGCGAAACCTGCGTCGTTGCCGCCGATGCTGATCGTCACGTATGCCGTGCTGCTCGACAGCGCGCCCAGCTGGGTGTTCGTCACGTCGGCCGTCGTCGCGCCCGAGCAGGCGCGAAGGTTGAGCGCGTAACCGCGGGCCGTGGCGATGAGGCTGGGGTAGGCGTAGACCGAGCGGTCGCACGAGGTGCCGTCGGCGATGTAGACGCGGGTCCCCACCCCCGACGAGTAGGAGTCGCCCAAAGCGACGTAGCTGCCGCCCGCTGCCTGCGCCGGGACCGTCGCCCCCCCCACCAGGGCGGTGGCCAGCACCGCTCCCCCGATCCCGGTGATCCGCCGTGCTGACCATGCTGACCGTGCTGACCGTGCTGACCGTGCTGACCGTGCTGCCCGCGCCGCCCGTGCTGCCCGTGCTGTCCGCGCTGTCCGCGCCGCCCCGGTCGTCCGTGTCGTCCCTGTCCGCATCGTCGCCATGTGTGGAGCATTCCACCGTCAGGCGTCGCGTAGGTGTCGAGAAGTTACGGACTCCCCCTGCGTCCGGTGCAGGACGGGTCGCGACCGGGCAAAGAGACGGTCTCGTGGCCCGGGCGGTGCGTCCCTCACGCCGGGGAGGTGGTCACCTGCGCCTTGGCCTCGATCGCCGCGACGATCTCGGCGATCGCCTCCTCGACCGGTATCCCGTTGCGCTGCGACCCGTCGCGGTAGCGGAAGGACACGGCGCCGGCGGCCCGGTCGTCCTCCCCAGCGATGAGGACGTAGGGCACCTTGGCCTTGCTAGCGTTGCGGATCTTCTTGGGGAATCGGTCGTCCGAGGCGTCGAGCTCGACGCGAACTCCCTTGCGCACCAGCTGTTCGAGGACCGACAGCACGTAGGCGTCGTACTCCTCGGCGACCGGCACCCCGAGCACCTGCACCGGCGAGAGCCAGACGGGAAACGCGCCGGCGTAGTGCTCGACGAGCACCCCGATGAAGCGTTCGATCGACCCGAACTTGGCCGAGTGGATCATCACCGGCTGCTGGCGGGAGCCGTCGGACGCCTGGTATTCGAGCTGGAAGCCCGCAGGCTGGACGAAGTCGTACTGGATCGTCGACATCTGCCAGGTCCGCCCGATCGCGTCGCGGGCCTGGACCGAGATCTTCGGACCGTAGTAGGCGGCGCCGCCCGGGTCCGCCACGAGCTCGAGGCCCGAGGCGGTCGCGACCTCCGCCAGCACGGCCGTCGCCTCCGCCCAGTCCTCGTCGGAGCCGACGAACTTCTCGGGCTTGCTGTCGTCACGGGTGGACAGCTCGAGGTAGTAGTCCGCCATCCCGAAGTCGCGGAAGAGGCCGAGGCAGAAGTCGAGCAGGTGCTGGATCTCGGCTGGCGCCTGCGCCTTGGTGACGTAGGAGTGCGAGTCGTCCTGGGTCATGCCGCGCACCCGGGTCAGGCCGTGCACCACCCCCGACTTCTCGTTGCGGTAGACGCCACCGAACTCGAACAGACGCAGCGGCAGCTCACGGTAGGACCGTCCCCGGGACCGGTAGATGAGGTTGTGCATCGGGCAGCTCATCGCCTTGAGCCGGTAGCTCGCCCCCTCCATCTCCATCGGCGGGAACATCGACTCGGCGTAGTACGGCAGGTGGCCGGAGGTGTAGAAGAGCCCCTCCTTGGAGATGTGGGGTGTCCCGACGTACTGGAAACCCTCCTCCACGTGCCGCTGCCGCACGTAGTCCTCCATCTCCCGCTTGATGATCCCGCCCCTGGGGTGGAAGACGACCAGACCTGAGCCCAGCTCGTCGGGGAAGGAGTAGAGGTCGAGCTCGATGCCGAGCTTGCGGTGGTCGCGCTTCTCGGCCTCGGCGAGGCGGTCGAGATACGCCTTGAGCTCGTCCTTGCTCGGCCAGGCCGTGCCATAGATCCGCTGCAGCTGAGGGTTCTTCTCGGAGCCGCGCCAGTATGCCGCCGCAGAGCGAGTCACCTTGAAGGCGTTGCCGATCAGCTTGGTGTCGGGCAGGTGCGGGCCCCGACACAGGTCGCGCCAGGCCAGCTCGCCGTCCTTGCGGTGGTTGTCGTAGATGGTCAGCTCGCCGCCGCCCACCTCGGCGTCCGCGCCCTCCGCGGCCTCCGCGACGTCGCCCCCCTTGAGGCCGATGAGCTCGATCTTGTAAGGCTCGTCGTGCAGCTCGGCGCGGGCCGCGTCGTCGGTGGTGACCCGCCGGCTGAAGGTCTGACCCTCGTTGATGATCCGCTGCATCGTCTTCTCGAGGACCTTGAGGTCGTCGGGGGTGAAGGGCACCTCGACGTCGAAGTCGTAGTAGAACCCGTCGCGGATCGGCGGTCCGATCCCCAGCTTGGCGCTCGGGTCGACCTGCTGGACGGCCTGCGCGAGGACGTGGGCGGCGCTGTGTCGCAACACGTTCAGCCCATCGGGCGAGTCGATGGCGACGGGCTCGACACTGTCGCCGTCGGCCAGCACGTGAGCCAGGTCGACCAGCTCGCCGCCGACCCGGGCGACGACGATGCTGCGGTCACCCTCGAAGAGCGCGCCCGCCGTCGTGCCCTCGCCGACCGATCGCTCGTCTCCGGCGACGTGGACGGTGATGGTGGCAGGCACGGTTGCGCTCCTCAGATAGTCGGTATGCCGCGGGCGCGCGGCATACGGCAGGCTAGTCGCCCTGGTCCACGGCTCGCGACGCAGTTGGGCCGGTGGGGCACCTCATCGTTCCGGACACACGTTTTGTGGAGTTCCAGGGCCTCGCGAGCGTCAGGACTTGACAAAACGGGTGTTCGGAACGCGGGTGGGGGGCGGGCGACGTCTGGCGGGGGTGGTCTCGACGACGATGTGCTCGCCCTCGCCGGTGCGCGGGACGACGACGGCGTGGCGGGCGTCGGGAGAGACCTTGAGCAGCACGGTCGACGGGAGCCTGACCGGCTTGCGGAACCACACCCGGGAGGTGCCGGCGGCCGGGACCCGGGGGCCGAGGGCGGAGACCACCCTGGCGTAGGTGTACATCCCGTGGGCGATGGCCCGGTCGAAGCCGAGGGCCCGGGCCGTGAGGGCGTGCAGGTGGATCGGGTTGACGTCGCCCGACACCCGGGCATACCGCCGGCCGGTGCCCTCGTCGAGACGCCACACCGCGCCGCCGGTGCTGCGGGCCAGCTCGGTGACGTCGGGCGCCTCCGCCGAGACCGCTGCCGGGTCGCCGGTGCCGCGCGCGAGGTAGGTGCTGACCCCGGACCACACCACCTGACCGTCGACGGAGACCTCGTTGACGAGGTCGACCAGCCGACCGCGGCGATGGGGTCGCAGGCCGCTCGCCGACACGCGCAGGTCGAGGACGTCCTCGGGGACGAGCGGGCGACGCCAGGTGATGGCGTTCTCGACGTGCACGAGCCCGACGAGCGAGAGGGGGAACTCGCGCCGGGACATCAGGGCCACCTGCAGGGGGAAGGCGAGCACGTGCGGATAGGTCATCGGCAGGCTCGTGCCGACGCTGAACCCGCAGACGTGCGCGTAGTCGACGACGTGCCCGACATCGACCCGTATGCCGCGTCGCTCCGCCACCGTCTGCGGCAGGCCGTCCGCCGAGAACCGGCCGTTGAGAACGGCCCTGGCGAACATCGGCTTGAGGTCGGGCGACGTCGCGAAGGTCAGCGTCGTGCCCGCGGTTGTGCCCGCGACCCCGGGCATCTCAGGCGCCCAGGATGCTCTGGCCGCAGACCCGGACGACCTGTCCGGTGACGCCGGCGTTGGCGTCCTGGGCGAACCACGCGATCGTCTCGGCGACGTCGACGGGCAGCCCACCCTGGGCGAGCGAGTTGACGCGGCGGCCCATCTCGCGCGTGGCGAGGGGGATCTTGCCCGTCATCTCGGTCTCGATGAAGCCGGGCGCGACCGCGTTGACCGTGATGCCGCGGTGGTGCAGGTCGGCGCTCGCCCCGAGCGCGTGGACGAGGCCGATGAGGCCGGCCTTGGAGGCGGCATAGTTGCTCTGGCCACGGTTGCCGGCGATGCCCGACATCGAGGACACGCAGACGACGTGCCCACCGTCGGCGAGGGCGCCGGGCGCGAGGATCGTCTCGTTCATCCGCAGCACCGACATGAGGTTGACGTCGACGACGGACTTCCACCGGTCGGCGTCGGTGTTGGCGAGCAGCTTGTCGCGGGTGATGCCGGCGTTGTGGACGACGATGTCGAGCTGGCCGTGCCGGGTGCGTGCGTGCTCGACGATCCGGGCGCCGGCGTCGGGGGCGGTGACGTCGAGCTGCAGGGTGGAGCCACCGTTGCGGTTGGCGACCTTGGCGAGCGCCTCGCCGGCAGCAGGGATGTCGACGCAGACGATGGTCGCGCCGTCGCGGGCGAGGACGTCCGCGATCGAGGCGCCGATGCCCCGGGCGGCGCCGGTGACGACGGCGACCTTGCCGGCCAGCGGCCTGTCCCAGTCGGCGGCGTCGACCGCTGCGCCGGCCTCGATAGGGCCGACCTCGACGCCCTGGCCGTCGACGTAGGCGGAACGGCCGGAGAGGAAGAAGCGGATCGTCGCGTCGATGTTGTCCTCGCCTCCGCGGCGCACGAGGACGAGGTTCGCCGTGGCGCCCTTGCGCAGCTCCTTCGCGACGGAGCGGACGATGCCCTCGAGCGACCGGCGGACGGCCGCGAGCGGGACATCGTCGGCGGCCTCGTCCGGGGAGGCGCCCACGACGATCACCCGCCCGCTGGGGGCGAGCACCTTGAGGGCCGGGCCGACGAGGGCGCGCAGCGTCTCGAGGTCCGCGGGGGTCCGGGCGGCAGAGAGGTCGACGACGACGCCGGACACCGTTCCGCCCGCGGGCAGCTCGTCCACCACGGTGACGCCCGCGTGACCGAGCAGGGCCGTGATCCGCTTGGCGAGCGGGCCGCCGCCGTGACCGCCGACGAGCACCGGCCCGTCGATGAGAGCGGCGCCGGGGACGTAGCGGCGCAGGGCGGCGGGACGCGGCATACCGAGTCGGCCGGCGACCTGCTTGCCGAAGGCGCTGTTGACGAACTGCGTGTAGGTGTCGGTCATGGGAAGGTCCTCGGGATCACGAGCAGAGACAGGGGCAGATGAGCAGTATCGGGTGAACCATGGTGCAGCACAGGCAGGTCGGCGCTCAGGCGCCTTCGAGGATCGCCATCACGCCCTGGCCGCCGGCGGCGCAGATCGAGATCAGCCCGCGTGACCCGGCCCCCTTCTCGTGCAGCTGCTTGGCGAGGGAGGCGACGATCCGCCCACCTGTCGCGGCGAACGGGTGACCCGCCGCCAGCGAGGAGCCGTTGACGTTGAGCTTGCTGCGGTCGATCGCCCCGATCGGCGCGTCGAGACCCAGCCGGCCCTTGCAGAAGTCGGGGTCCTCCCAGGCCTTGAGGGTGCAGAGGACCGTCGCGGCGAACGCCTCGTGGATCTCGTAGTAGTCGAAGTCCTGCAGCGTCATCCCCGCCCGGGCGAGGAGGCGAGGCAGGGCATACGCCGGGGCCATCAGCAGGCCCTCGGCGCCGTGGACGTAGTCGACCGCCGCGGTCTCGGAGTCGACGAAGTAGGCCAGCGGGGTGAGCCGGTGCTCGGCGGCCCAGTCGTCGCTGCCCAGCAGCACCATCGAGGCGCCGTCGGTCAGCGGCGTCGAGTTGCCGGCCGTCATCGTCGCGCCGTCGCCCTTGCCGAAGGCCGGGCTGAGCTTCGCGAGCTTCTCCGTGGTGGAGTCGGCGCGCAGGTTGTTGTCCCGGGACAGGCCGAGGTAGCTGGTGACGAGGTCGTCGAAGAACCCTCGCTCGTAGGCCGCCGCGAGGTGGCGGTGGCTGAGGGCCGCGAGCTCGTCCTGGTCCTCGCGGGTGATGCCCCACTCCTTCGTCGTGAGCGCCATGTGCTCGCCCATCGACAGACCGGTGCGGGGCTCGAGGTTCTTGGGGATCTCGGGGACGAGGTGGCCGGGCCGCAACCCGGTCAGCGCCTTCAGTCGCTGCCCCGTCGTCCGGGCGCGGTTCGCCGCGAGCAGCGTCTCGCGCAGCCCCTCGTTGACGGCGATCGGCGCGTCGCTCGCGGTGTCGGTGCCGCCGGCCGCGCCGGACTCGATCTGGCCGAGGGTGATCTTGTTGGCGACGAGGATGGCCGTCTCCAGCCCTGTGCCGCAGGCCTGCTGGACGTCGTAGGCCGGCGTGGTCGGGTCGAGCGCCGAGCCCAGGACGGCCTCACGGGTGAGGTTGAAGTCGCGGCTGTGCTTGAGGACGGCTCCCCCGGCGACCTCGCCGAGCCGCTCCCCCGCGATGCCGTGCCGGGCGACCAGGCCGTCGATCGTCGCGGTGAGCATGTCCTGGTTGGAGGCCTTCGCATAGGCGCCGTTGGAGCGGGCGAAGGGGATGCGGTTGCCGCCGAGGACGGCGGCCCGCCGGACGGTCGGGGTGGACTTGCGGGGTGCGGCCACGGGGTCTCTCCTGAAGGGAAGGGCGGAAATCGGAAGGACGGGCGAGGTATCGAGTACAGACGGTAGCAGGTACGTGCGGTACCTGTTACCGTCATCATCGTGTCCACCGCCACCGACGGCCGCAGCACCCGCTGGGCCCAGCACCGCCTCGACCGCCGCGAAGAGCTCGTCGAGGCGACGCTCCGTGCCATCCGTCAGCACGGCGCGAGCGTCGGCATGGACGACATCGCCGCCGTCGCGGGGACGTCCAAGACCGTGTTCTACCGGCACTTCACCGACCGGGCCGGCCTCTACCACGCCGTCTCGGAGCGCGTCGACGGCCTCATCCTGCGCGACCTCGGCCGGGCGCTCGGCGAGACCGGCATCCCCCTCGCCGATGTCGTCGCCAGCCCCCAGGCGCTCGTCGCGGCGGCCATCGACTCCTACCTCGTGCTCGTCGAGAAGGACCCCGAGGTCTACCGCTTCATCGTCGCCGCACCCTTGCTGGACCGGGCGAGCGACCGGGTGCGAGACCCGGCCGGCGCGACCGTCCACGACCCGGCGGCCGGGGTGAGCAACCATGTGGCACAACAGATGACGACGGTGCTCGATGCCGCCCTCGCCTCCGCCGGCCACGCCACGAGCCCGGCACCCGTGTGGGGCCACGGCATCGTCGGCATGGTGCGTGCCGCCGCCGACGCGTGGCTCGCCGGTGGCCCGGGCTTCGCCGGTATGCCGCGGGCCGACCTCACCGCCTCCCTCACCGCCCTCGCCTGGTCGGGCCTCTCGGTGGCCTGGCCGCCCTCCGCCCGCACCACCACCAGCGGCGCCACCCCCACCACCCTCAAGGACCCTTCATGAGCACTCGCGACCCCCACGAGAACAGCGTCCCGTCCTCCCTGGCGACGGCCCTGCGCACTGCCACCGGCGGTCGCTGGGCCCACGTGCGGGACGCCATCCGGAGCATCGAGCCCGAGCGTTTCGGGCCGCCGGACGAGGAGCTGAGCCGTGAGGACTACCGCGCCTACACCAGCGCCCAGCTGGTCGAGCTCGCGAAGGAGCCCTACGCCCGCGACGGCCTGCTTCCCGGTCAGGGCGGCACCGGCGACCTCGGCGCCTCCGTCACGGCCTTCGAGATGCTCGGCCACGCCGACCTCTCCCTGTGGGTGAAGGCCGGTGTGCAGTTCGGCCTGTATGCCGGGGCGATCGCCAACCTCGGCACCCAGCGACACTTCGACGAACACCTCCCGTCGATGCTCGACCTCAGCGTCCCCGGCTGCTTCGCGATGAGCGAGACGGGACACGGCTCCGACGTCCAGCACCTGCTGACGACCGCGACCTATGACGGCGCCACGGACGAGCTCGTCATCCACACGCCGTCGGTCCTGGGGCGCAAGGACTACATCGGCAACGCCGCGCGCGACGCCCGGATGGCCGCGGTCTTCGCCCAGCTCGTGACCGACGATGGCGGCCACGGCGTGCACTGCGTCCTCGTGCCGATCCGTGACGCTCGCGGCCGGGCGATGCCGGGCGTGACCATCGGCGACTGCGGCGGCAAGGCCGGTCTCCCGGGCGTCGACAACGGACGGCTCACCTTCGACCACGTCAGGGTGCCGCGCACCAACCTCCTCAACCGCTACGGCGACATCGACGAGCACGGGGTCTACTCCTCCCCCATCGACAACGCCGGCCGCCGGTTCTTCACGATGCTCGGCACGCTGGTGCGCGGTCGGATCTCCGTGGCGGGCGGGGCCGGCGCGGCCACCCGCACGGCCCTGGCCATCGCGACCCGGTACGCCGAGCACCGTCGCCAGTTCGAGGCGCCCGGGTCGGGCCAGGAGATCGCGATCCTCGACTACCGCGTCCACCAGCGCAAGCTTCTTCCTGCGATCGCCATCTCCTACGCGCTGCTCTTCGCGCAGAACGCGCTCGTCGCCGAGATGCACGACGTCCAGAGCTCCCCCGGCCCGGTGGACGAGCAGGCTCAGCGGCAGCTCGAGGCCCGCGCCGCGGCCATCAAGGTCGCGTCGACCGCGCACGCGACCTCGTCGATCCAGATGTGCCGCGAGGCCTGCGGCGGCGCCGGCTACCTGAGCGACAGCCGGTTGCCCTCCCTCAAGGCCGACACCGACGTCTTCACCACGTTCGAGGGTGACAACACCGTGCTCCTCCAGCTCGTCGCGAAGGGGCTGCTCACGGCATACCAGGAGTCCTTCGGCGACCTGCAGACACTGGGCAAGATCCGTTTCGGCGCAAGGGTATTCGCCGATGCGGTGCTGGAGCGGACCTCCACCCGGGGCCTCGTGCAGCGGATCATCGCCAGCGCGCCCTCCCGCGACTCCGACGGCGTCGAAGCCAGCCGGGGCCGGCAGCTCGAGCTCTTCCTCGACCGGGAGAAGCACCTGCTCGAGGGGGTCGCGATGCGGCTGCAGCGGGCCTCGCGGGCGGACGACCAGCTCGCCACCTTCAACGACGCGCAGGACCACCTCATCGGTGCCGCGCGAGCCCACGTCGACCGCATCGTCCTCGAGGCCTTCGTCGCCGGCATCGAGGCGACGACGGACCCCGAGGCCAAGCGCGTCCTCGACCTGCTCTGCGACCTCTACGCCCTCTCGGTCATCGAGACCAACCGCGGCTGGTACCTCGAGCACGAGCGACTCACCCCGAGCCACAGCAAGCAGGTCATCGCGCGGGTCAACGAGCTGTGCGGCGAGCTCCGCCCGCTCGCCCACGACATCGTCGGCGGCTTCGGCCTCCCCGACAGCTGGCTCGGCAGCGCGCTCCTCGATCCGTTCCCCGTCGCCTGACCCCTCCGGGTCCGGCTTCAGGGGCCGGCGACGCCGACGGTCACCTCGTCGCCGACGGCGATGTCGCCGGGGACCGGTACCACGGCATACACGCCGGGGCAGTTCTTCGCCGGGCCGGTCACCTCGAGCTCGACGCTGCCGATCCGGAGGCGCCGGCCGATGAGGGCCGTGAGCTCGTCACCGTCGAGGTCGAGGACGAGGTTGGCCCGCGGGTGCTCCTCGACGTAGGCCGCGACCGAGACGAGGTGCACCGGGGCGCCTTTGCGCCGGTCGCCGTCGAGTCCCTCCGCGGAGACCGACACGTCGTCGAGCTCCTGCCCGGGCTCACCCTTGGCGGGGTAGATGTGGATGCTCGAGACGTCGGCCATGGCAGCACGCTAGTCCCCGAGCGGCTTCCGAGGACGCGTGGCCCGTCGGCACAGCGCAGCGCGCTCGTGCGCGGCCACCGCTCCCCCGGGGAGGACGGGTGTGCCGCGACCCGTCTCGTCGACCTCGTCAGCCGGTCCGCGTGGCTCGGGTCACCCATCGTGTCCTCCTGCGGCGAGGACGCCCCCCAGGGACGCGAGGTCGCGTTCGGCGTGGCTCTGCCGCAGGTAGACCAGCAGGTCGTCGACGGTGCCGGCGTGGATCTCGTCCTGGCAGAGGGGTGCCGGACCGAGGGCTCGTCCGACCCGGTCGATCGTCAGGGCCGCGGCTGCCTCGACGACCGCGCGGACCCGCAGGGCGCGCAGGTGGGCGGCGCCCCGGTCGTCCGGCTGTCGGTCCGTCTCGGCAGCCGCCCCGTCCATCGTCCATCGCGCGCCGGCGAGCGCGGCGTCGACGGCACCGAGATGGGCCAGGGCGTGGGGGTCCAGCGGCCGGGCTGCGGCCGCCGAACGCAGGGTGTCTGCCACCCGCTCGGCGCCTCCCAACCAGCACGCCGCAACGCCGATCGCCCCGTGCCAGAACCCTGCCCGGTCGAGATAGTCGGAGCGGCTGCCGATCCGCTCGGCCGGGACCCGGTCGAAGGTGACCGTCCCCGTCCTGCTGCGCGCCATTCCGGTGCCCTTCCACACGGTCGTGTCCGCCGATGCTCCCTCGTGACCGAGGTCGACGGCGAAGAGACCGCTGTCGTGCTGCCCGACGCGGGCCGTGACCAGGGCGTGACTGCACAGGCCCGCGCCCGAGCACCACACCTTGCCTCCGGTGAGGGTCCACGCATCACCAGCCCGGGTGGCCCTCAGCTGCGGGGTGGGCGGTTCGGCGGCCCAGACACCCCACCACTCGTCCTCGGCGACCCGGCGACCAGCCAGCTGCGCGAGGATCGCGTCGGCGTCGGCGTGGGCCTCGACGAGCCGGCCGACGACGACGTCGTCCCTGGTCCGGGCCGTCAGCGCGGCCCAGCGGGCCGCGGTCCGCCCGGCTCCCGGAAGAGGGAGGTCAGCCGCGCCAGACGCGATCAGCCAGGTCACGCGACGGTGCAGGTCGCTCGGGATGGTGCTCTCGTCGGTCATGCGGACAGCTCCCGTTCGAGACCGTCAGGGTGCCGGTGGCCGTCGAACCGAGGGCGAAGAACCTCGACGACGAGGACGTGGGGATGTCCCTCCGGAGCCGTCCCGCCGGTGCAGGCGTCGAACACACCGAAGGGCGTGGAGGCCACTGCAGGCGGGATCACCCTTCGGACGCGGACTCGGCGGCGTCCTTCAGCCCGGCGATGGTCTCCTTGAGCCCACTCTCGATCGACGGCCCTTCGGCTCGCTCGGTGTGCAACCGCACCGTGAGGCGCGACGTGCCCTCGGCGTCCCCGGGTTCGACGTCCAGCTCACCCTCGTAGTTGTGGGGTCCGGCCGAACCCCAGGCGAGAGTGCGGCCCTCGGTCTTGACCGACATCCACGCCTCACCCTCGACGTCGCGAGCCTCGCCGCCCTCCGGCTGGATGTGCGCCGTGACCGTGTAGGTGCCGTCCCCCGATGGCGTGACCGACGTCAGCCGGGGGAGGTAGTGGGGCAGGTTCTTCACGTCCTGCAGGTAGCCGAAGAGCTCGTTCGCGCTGACCGCCACCGTGGTGGATTCCTCGTAGTCGCCCATGCAGGGGCAGTACCCACTCCCTCGGCCCGGAAACCGGTGGAGCGGAGGCGGTGTCGAGGTCAGTCGGTGGGACTCCCACTGAGGACGCGAGTGACGGTGAAGCTCGCGGTCAGTGCGGTCGTCGAGTCGGCGCCGATCCCGACGTCGAACGTGGACGGGTCGAGCACCCAGTCGCGCACAGCAGCGTTCCAGTAGCGCAGCTGCGCCGCCCCCAGGGTGAACGCCACCGACCGGGACTCCCCGGCCGCCAACGTGATCCGCTGGAAGCCCTTGAGCTCGCGGACGGGTCGCGACGCCGTGCCGTGCCGCTGGTGGACGTAGAGCTGGACCACCTCGTCGGCGGTCCGCCGACCGGTGTTGGTGACGGTCGCGGAGACGGTCACGGTCCGGTCCGGGGCGATCGTGTCGGTGTCGACGGCCGGGGCGGCATACGTGAAGGAGGAGTAGGAGAGCCCGTGCCCGAACGGGTAGAGCGGGGTGCTCTCCTCGTCCCAGTAGCGCCGGTTCTGCCGGTCGGGGTCGTGAGATCGAGTGTGCGAGTAGTTGATCGGGATCTGGCCGACGGTCCGCGGCCAGGAGAACGGCAGCCGTCCCGCAGGCGAGACGTCACCGAACAGGAGGTGGGCCACCGCTGCTCCGCCCTGGGAGCCCGGATACCAGATGTCGAGGATCGCCGGCACGTGCCGGTCGGGCCAGCGGAGGTCGAGCGGTCGGCCGTTCATCACGAGCAGCACGACGGGAGTGCCGATCTCGGCCACCCGCTGGACGAGCTCGAGCTGTCGCCCCGGGAGCTCGAGCGAGGAACGCGAGGCCCCCTCGCCGATCATGTTCTGCCACTCCCCCACGACCACCACCGCGACCCGCGAGCTGCGCGCGAGCTCGACCGCACGGTCGAGCTCGACGTCGTCGTCGAACCCCTCCGGGTCCTCGGGCGAGTTCCCGCCCCACATGTCGAACATCGAGGGGAACACGCGCTGCGCGGGCCGGACGCCGGGCGCGTGGGAGACGGTCGCCGCGTCACCGACCCTGGACCGGATGCCCTCGAGCACCGTCACGGTCTCGGCGAGGTCGAAGTCGAACACCCAGGGGCCCAGCGTGTCGCGCCGGGAGTCGGCGAGCGGCCCGAGCACGGCGATCGAGCCCACCGATCCGAGGTCGAGCGGGAGCAGGTCGCCCTCGTTGCGCAGCAGCACGGCCGACCGCTCGGCGGCGACCCGGGCGACCTCCCGGTGTGCCGGGTCGGTGAGCACGACCGCGGCCTGCTCCTCGTCGATGAACGCGTCGTCGAAGAGACCGAGCCGGAGCTTCGCCTCCAGCACGCGCCGGACCCGGCTGTCGAGCGTCCCCTCACTGACCGCCCCACTCTGCACGGCCTCGGGCAGGTGCGCGTATGCCGCGTCGGCGATGGCCATCTCCATGTCCACACCCGCATCGAGCGCACGGGCGCCGGCGTCCGTGAGATCAGCGGCAAAGCCGTGGGTGACGAGGTTGTGCACGGCCTGGGCGTCGCTGACGACGAACCCCTGGAAGTCCCACAGGTCGCGCAGCACCTCGGTGAAGAGCCACCGGTTGCCGGTCGCGGGAATGCCGTTGAGGTCCATGTAGGCCGTCATGACGTTGCCCGCGCCCGCGTCGACGGCCGCCTTGAACGGCGGGAGGTAGACGTTCCAGAGCTCGTCGTCCGAGATGTGTGACTCGTCGTAGTCCCGCCCACCCGATGCGGCGCCGTAGCCGGCGAAGTGCTTCGGACCGGCGATCACCCGCTCGGGTGTGCCGATCGCCGCTCCCTGGAAGCCGCGCACCTGCGCAGCGGCGACCACCGCCCCGAGGTAGGGGTCCTCACCCGCGCCCTCGACGATCCGCCCCCACCGCGGGTCGCGGGCGATGTCGACCATCGGCGCGAAGGTCCAGTGGATGCCGACGGCGCGCGCCTCCCGCGCCGCGACGGCCTGCCCACGCTCGATCGTCTCCGGGTCCCAGGAGGCCGCCATGGCGATGGGGACCGGGAGGATGGTGCGCAGGCCGTGGATGACGTCGAAACCGAACAGCGCTGGTATGCCGTGCCGGTTGCCGTCGATCGTGAGCCGCTGCAGCCGGTTGGTCTCGGCAGGGTCGGTGACGAAGAGCAACGAGCCGGCCCCGCCCCGGGCCAGCACCGCCTCGACCATGTCGGCCTGCTGGCCATTGTCGAGATCGCCCGGTCCGGCACCGTCGGGCGGCGGGGTGTCGCGGAGGGCACCGAAGTAGAAGTACTGCGTGAGCTGCCCGGCCTTCTCGGCCGGCGTCATCACCGCCAGCAGCGCGTCCATCCGTGTCGTCATCTCCACCTCGGTCAGCCGGGGCGGGCTCGGGCGTGGTTCCGGTGTCGTCTTCGGTGTCGTCTTCGGTGTCGTCATCGAGGACCACCCTCCCACCTTCTTCGGGGGGAACCACCGCGCACCACCGGCAGGTCGATAGCCCTGGCCACCGACCTGCCGGACGCTGCGGCATACGCCTCAGAGCTTCTGCGCCACTAGTCGGGAGAGGTCGACGAGCCGGGCGGTGTAGCCCCACTCGTTGTCGTACCAGCCGAAGACCTTGACCAGCCGTCCGGACGCCTGGGTCAGCTCGGAGTCGAACACGCAGGACGCCGAGTCGCCGATGACGTCGGACGAGACGATCGGTTCGGTGGTGTGGCGCAGCCGACCGGCGAGCGGACCGGTGGCACCGGCGGCCTCGAAGGCAGCGTTGACCTCCGCCACCGTGGCCTCGCGCCCGAGGAGGACGGCGAGGTCCACCAACGACCCGTCGACGACGGGTACGCGCAGCGAGACACCGTCCAGCCGGCCCTTCATCGCCGGGAGCACCTCACCGACGGCGCGGGCCGCACCGGTCGTGGTGGGGATGATGTTGACCGCTGCCGCCCGGGCGCGGCGCGGGTCCTTGTGCGGCCCGTCGAGCAGGTTCTGGTCGCCGGTGTAGGCGTGCACCGTGGTCATGAAGCCCTGCTCGATGCCGAAGGTGTCGTTCAGCACCTTGACCATGGGCGCGACGCAGTTCGTCGTGCACGACGCGTTGGAGATGACGTGGTGCTGCGACGGCGAGTAGGTCTCGTCGTTGACGCCCATGACGATCGTGGCGTCGAGGCCCTTGCCCGGTGAGGACAGCAGCACCTTTGTGGCGCCGGCTTCGAGGTGGGCCGCAGCAGCCTCGCGGGTCCGGAACTTGCCGCTGGACTCGATGACGAGCTGCACCCCGTGCTGGCGCCACGCCAGCTGCGCCGGATCACGCTCGGCACTCACGGCGATCTTGTGGCCATCGACGGCGATCGCGTCGCCGAGGTCCTCGACGTGCCGGTGCAGAGGCCCGAAGGTGCTGTCGTATCGCAGCAGCCGAGCCATCGTCGCGGAGTCCGTGACGTCGTTGATCGCGACGACCTCGAGGTCGGTCTCGGTGGCGCCGAGCACATAGCGCAGGTAGTCCCGGCCGATTCGGCCGAAGCCGTTGATGCCGATCTTGACGCTCATAACGTGGTCTCCGATGCGTTCTGGCCGCCGCGGAACGACGGCGTGAGGGTGAGGCCGTGCGGGTGTGCCGGCCACGCATACGCGTTCGTATGCTCAGTCCAGCCTCGCCATCGCCCGCGCACCACGGAAGGGCCAAAGGTCACGTCGGAGAGAGGGCGACCCGGGCGGGCACCACCCAGGTGGGGGGTGGCGCCCCCCTCCGGATGAGGCTGGTGACGCCGCGGCCCGCATCGTCATCATCTTCCTGATGGGTGTCCATCTCGGAGAGAGCGTGGTTGATGACGGTGCGCATCCTGCTGTTCGGAGAGACCCGGCTCGTGGTGGGCGGGGCTACGGTGACTGTTTCGCAGCTGGGGCGAAAACCACGGAACCTGTTGCAGATCCTGGCGATCAACGCTGGCCACGTCGTCAGCAAGGAGCGCCTCGCCGAACTGCTCTGGGAGGACCGGCCGCCCCCTGCCTACATCGCGGGGCTGGAGAGCTACGTCTCCGTCCTGCGCCATCGCCTGCCGCTGGGCGCCGGCCGCTCGTCCGTGCTCGCGACGGCGGCGAACGGCTACGCCATCGACATCGACCGGTGCGAGATCGACCTCGGGGAGCTGCGGCGGCTGGGGGGTGAGGGGACCGGAGCGACCTCGGCACGGACCGTGCGGCTCTGCGAGCGCGCGGCGGCACTGTCCGTCGGGGGACTTCTTCCCGATGAGGCGTATGCCGGCTGGGCCCTCGACGCGCGGGCCGAGTCCGATGCGCTGCTGGCCGATCTGCTGACGCGAGGAGCCCAGAGCGCCACGGCGATCGGTCGCCCCGAGAGGGCCGTGGCGCTCGCGCTGGCGGCGATCGAGCACGGCGCTCATCGGGAGGACGCCTGGCAGCACCTCATGCGGGCACAGTGGTTCACGGGGCGCCACAGCGACGTGCTGCGCAGCTACGCCCGGTTGCGTTCGCGCCTCGTCGAGGAGCTGGGTCAGGAGCCTGCGGCCGAGACGACAGCGATCTACCTCACCGTCCTCTCCGAGTCGACGGGTGCCCTCGACGACGACCACCGGTCCGAGCTGCGACTTCTTCTCCACCTGCTCCGCCAGTCGCTCGACGGGCTGCCCGGGCATCGCACGCCGCCCCTCGACAGCGAGCTCTCGATGGCGGCCAGCCGGCTGCTCATGAGCGGCCCGAGGTGTCCGGCATAACCGAATCGACCGACAAAGGGCTTTCCTCATGGCCCAACGCGACTATTGCCCAGCCCGTCCCGGTCCAGAACACTGGGCGCAGATCTTAGAGCCCTCGGGGGAGGAACATGAGCAGCATCACTGCGTCCGCTCCGCGCGAGGACACCCGGTCGACCCGGGTGCTCGTCGTCGACGACCACACCGTGTTCACCCAGCTGTTGGCGCAGGCTCTGGACCACGAGGACGACCTGTCGTGCGTCGGCTCCGCCTATGACATCAGGTCGGGGATGGCCCTGGTCGAGTCCCTGCAGCCCGACGTCGTCATCATGGACGTCCGGCTCGACGACGGTGACGGCATCGCCGCGACAGCGGCCCTGACCCACCGTTTCCCCGACCTGGTGGTCGTCGTCCTCAGCGCCTTCGTCGACGCCGCCCTGCTGACCCGTGCCGCGGCGGCGGGGGCGGCAGCCCTCATTCCCAAGAGCGGGGACCTCGACGACATGCTTCGGACGCTGCGCACGGTGCGTCCGGGCGAGTTCTGCGTCGAGCCGCGCCTGCTCCGACAGCTGGTGGGGGCGGCCCCCGTCATCCGGGGTCCCGGGCTGACCGACCGGGAGCTCCAGGTCCTCCGGATGCTTGCGGCCGGCATCAACCTCGGCTCGACAGCGCGCGAGCTGGGGATCTCCCTCAACACCACGCGCGGGCACGTCAAGAGCATCCTGACCAAGCTGGACGTCCACTCCCAGCTCGAGGCGGTGGTCGTCGCCGTCCGGCGCGGGCTGATCGACGTCGGTGCGGCGTCGTGACGCCGGGCGGGTGGGCACCCGCTCCGGCTCCTCCTCGGTGGTCCGCCGGGCACTCATCCCATTCGTCGTCTGGAGCCTGCTGACCGTCGTCCTCGTCGGTCTCGTGAGCGTCTACGTCGCGCGGGACGTCGCAGGCAAAGCGGCCCTGAGGGATGCCGTCCGCCGGGGGGAGACCTTCGCCCACGTCGTGGCCGGGCCGCTCGTCAACGCCGGGGTGCGCTCGGGCGACCCCGTCCCCACGGCGGCTCTCGCGTTCGTCCTGGCCAGCCGGCTGCGCGACGGCTCGGTGACGCACATCAAGGTCTGGGCGCAGGACGGCACCGTCCTCTGGTGCGACGAGCAGGCCCTGGTCGGAAAGCGGTTCGCCCTCGAGGCCGGTGTCCCCGCCCTCTTCGTCACCGAGGGGGTCATCGGGGGCGTCAGCCACATGGACCACGACGAGAACATCCTCGACGGCTCGGCATCCGACCTGCTCGAGGTCTATGTGGGGGCCACGGACCACGACGGGGTGCCGGTGGTCGTCGAGACCTACTGGTCGATGGAGCGGATCGACGACACCTCGTGGGCCCTGCTCCGCGATCTCGTGCCCCTGACCCTCGGGTCCCTCGTCCTCGTCCTGCTGGCGATCCTCCCTCTCGCGCTCTCCCTGGCCCGACGGGTGGACCGAGGGCTGGCGGAGCGCGAGACCATGATGCATCACGCACTGTCGGCTTCCGAGCTCGAGCGACACCGGATTGCCGCCCAGCTGCACGACGGAGTCATCCAGGACCTCTCGGGGATCGGGTTCGCCCTCCCCTCGCTCGCCTCCTCGCTGCCGCCGGAGGCGGAGGCGGCCCGCCAGCTGCTCGGGCAGACCCGTGAGGTCGTCCTGCGTGACGTCGCCGCCCTCCGGTCGATGTTGACCGATCTCTACCCCGGGTCGCTGGCCGAGGGGCAGCTCGGCGACGCGGTCATCGAGCTCGCCCAGCGGGCCCAGCGCAGCGGTCTCCAGGTCGGAGTGCAGGTCGCGCCCTCCACACACGAGTCGTTGACCGTGACCCGGATGGCCTACCGGATCATCCGGGAGGGGGTCCAGAACGTCCTCAAGCACGCCGGCGCCACCCGGATGGACATCTCGGCGGGTCGGGAGGGAGCGTCCTACGTCGTCACCATCGGCGACGACGGCCGCGGCATCGACGCCGTGCGCCCAGCCGGCACCGGCCACCTGGGCCTGGCGCTCCTGGGCCAGACCCTGCGGGACATCGGGGGCGATCTCGTCCTCGAGAAGAACACCACACGCGGCACCCGGCTGGCCGCACGCTTCCCGATCGACCTCGTCGACCCGTCTTTGGCGGCCGGGCGGTAGCGCGTCGGGCAAGGTTCGTTCAAGGTCACCTCGGGACGATGCCCGGACCGAGCCGCGTGCCCCGCGGACGCCCAGGGAGAGGCAGGCGCGCGTGATCCGCGTCATGGTCGCCGACGACCACCCCCTCGTGCGCTGCGGTCTGGAGACCGTCCTCGACTCCGCCCCCGACCTCGTCCACTGCGGCTCCGCCGACCGGGGGGACGCCGCCGTGCGGCTGGCGCTCGTCGCTCGTCCCGACGTCCTGATCATCGACGTCACCATGCCGGGAGGCGACGGCATCGAGGCCACCCGCGTGATCCGTGGCGCCCTGCCCGACACCCGGGTCATCGTCCTGACCTGGGACCTCGCTGCGGGCGGTCGCGCCGTGGCCGCCGGGGCGGAGGCCTTCCTGCTCAAGGACGTCGACCCCATCGTCCTGCTGGCGCACATCCGCGCCGGAGTGGCGCCCCTCCTGCCCCGATGAGGACCGTCTCGACGTCGACGTTCAGGATTCTCCCACGCAACACTCAAGGATTTCTCAAGGAGCTGGCGATTCGGTGGGCGGCACCACTACCCCCATCGAAACAGGTGTGTCATGGATGGACCTCTCGGACAGCTCCGCCGTCGCCCTCGTCGCCCCCGTCGGTCAGGGGCGGTCGCCACCTCGGCGATGGTCCTCACTGCCGCCATGGTGGTCCAGCTCGCCGGCCCGACGGCAGGTCAGGCTGCCGTCGCCCCGGTGGGGAGCGGCTTCACGGTGACGACCGGAGACCTCGCGTTCATCCTCAAGCAGATCAAGATCGCCGAGCGTCACACGATGACGCGGACGGACAGCAACACCTGCGGGACCCTGGTCAGCCGGCCCGGTGACGGCATCCCGGACGCCGAGCAGATCCCCGACATCCTCACGACCTACGGGCTGCGGACCGTCGACGGGACCTCCAACAACCTCAAGGCGGGCAGTGAGCGGCTCGCCGCTGCCGACATGCCCTTCCCGCGCCTCACTACCGCGGCCTTGCGCGACGCGGAGCCCATCACGCCCGCCTTCCCCGTGGGTCCTCCCGGCCCCACCTCCTACCAGCAGAAGCTCGCGGGCAACGTCGTCATCGACTCGGAGCCTCGGGTCGTGAGCAACCTCATCGTCGACCAGACCTCGACGAACCCCGCGGCGCTGGCCGCCGCGGCTCACCCGGTCCGATCGCAGAACGGCGGCACGGCCTCGGCGGTGCCCTGCACGACCGACCCGCAGCTGGACGCGGTGCCACCGGTGGACGCCGTGCCCGTGAACTGCACACCGTCGCACCAGACGCTCTTCATCCCCAACGTCACGACGGACGTCGGCCTCTCCCCGCCCTACAACAGCCTGTTCACCTTCTTCGGTCAGTTCTTCGACCACGGCGTGGACCAGACGGTCAAGAGCGGCGCCACCGTCTTCGTGCCCCTCAGGGCGGACGATCCGCTGATCGCCGGCCCCGACCACGTGCTCGGCACCGCGGACGACCTCCCGGCGAGCCAGCAGTTCATGGTCCTCACGCGGGCCCAGAACCAGCCCGGCCCTGACGGGGTCCTCGGCACGCAGGACGACGTCACCGACGCCGACAACACCGACACCCCGTGGGTGGACCAGAGCCAGACCTACACCTCCCACGCCTCCCATCAGGTCTTCCTGCGGGAGTATGCCGCCGACAGCGCCGGACACCCCGTCTCGACCGGCCGCCTCCTCGGCGGTCTCGACGCGGGACTCACGTATGCCGGGTCTCCCGACGGTCGCACCGGCCTGTCGACCTGGGCCTCCGTCAAGGACCAGACCGCGCGCCTGCTCGGTCTGCGCCTCGTGGACGCCGACGTCACGAACATCCCGATGATCGCGGCCGACCCCTACGGGAAGTTCGTCCCGGGACCCGCGCGCGGTCTGCCCCAGTACGTCACCGCCACCGGTCTCGTCGAGGGCGACACGGCCAACCCCGTCCTCGTGCCGGCGGACGTCCTGCACTTCAACACCCCGTTCCTCACGGACATCGCCCACAACGCCGATCCCAGCCCCCAGGACACGGACCACGATCCCGGCACCCCGCCGGTCGCACCCGGTCCCGACGCGGACGGCACCCCGTCCGCCGATTTCGCCAGCCAGGCGCCCGGCACCTACGACGACGAGATGCTCAACGCCCACTTCACCTGTGGGGACGGACGCTGCAACGAGAACATCGCCCTGTCGACCATCCACCAGGTCTTCCACTCGGAGCACGACCGCCTCGTCGGCGACATCGACGCCACCCTGCGTGCTGACGCGTCGCCGTCCGGCATCGCTGCCCTGGCGAAGTGGCAGGACGCCACCACCTCGGGATCCGGCTACGGCTACGGCGAGCGGCTCTTCCAGGCGGCCCGCTTCGTGACGGAGATGGAGTACCAGCACACCGTGTTCGAGGAGTTCGCTCGCAAGATGCAGCCGCTGGTCCGGCCGTTCCACGCCTACACGCCCGACACCAACCCGGCGATCAGGGCCGAGTTCGCCCACGCGGTCTACCGCTTCGGTCACTCCATCTCGACGACACCGTGGCCCGCACCAACGAGTCGACGGCGACGGACGGCACGGTCACGAAGACCGACAACTCCCTGCCCCTGCTCAAGGCCTTCCTCAACCCTCCGGCGTTCTTCGACGGCGGGTCTGCCGGGGTGCTCACTCCTGAAGCCGCCGCCGGCAGCATCGTCATGGGGTCGTCCAGCCAGGTCGGCAACGAGCTCGACGAGTTCGTGACGGAGACCCTGCGCAACAACCTGCTGGGTCTGCCCCTGGATCTCGCCACGCTGAACATGACCCGCGCACGGGATACGGGGGTCCCCCGCCTCAATGAGGTCCGGCGGCAGATATTCGCGACCACTCAGGACGGTCAGCTCACGCCCTACACGAGCTGGAGCGACGTCGGCCAGCACCTCAAGCACCCCGAGTCGCTGGTGAACTTCGTCGCGGCATACGGACACCACCCGTCGATCACCTCGGCGACGACCCTCGTCGCCAAGCGGGCGGCCGCCAAGCTCATCGTCAACCCCGACCCGGCGGACACACCACCGGCGGATGCCGCCGACTTCATGTACGGCACGGGGACCACGTGGGCGGACGACGCCAACGGGATCACCACCACCGGCGTCGACGACGTGGACCTCTGGGTCGGCGGGGTCGCGGAGATCACGAACCTCTTCGGGGGCCTGCTCGGGAGCACCTTCAACTACGTGTTCCAGACCCAGCTGGAGGACCTCCAGGACGGTGACCGGCTCTACTACCTCGCCCGGACGCCCGGACTCAACCTCCGCACCCAGCTGGAGGGCAACTCCTTCTCCGAGCTCATCCAGCGCAACACCGACAACACCAACTCGTTGAAGGCGGACGCGTTCGGCACGGCCGACTGCCGCTTCCAGCTGGCCGACCTCAGTGGGACGGCGGCCGGGTACGCCCAGTTCGGAGCAGCGGTGACCGACGACCCGACGACGGACTGCGCGGAGAACCTCCTGCTCCTGCGCCAGCCCAACGGCACCATCCAGTACCGGCAGTTCAACTCCGTCGACCCGTCGGGCATCAACGGCCAAGCGGTCTACAACGGCACCGGCACCTCCGACCGGATCTATGGCGGCAACGACAACGACACGTTCTGGGGAGGCGCCGGCAACGACGTCATCGAGGGCAACGGCGGTGACGACGTGGTGCTCGGCGGGGACGGCAACGACATCATCACCGACCTGTCCGGCGCGGACGTGCTCAAGGGCGGACCCGGCAACGACAGCATCGACGCCGGACTCGGCAACGACATCACCATGGGCGGCGACGGCCAGGACGTCATCAACGGTGGCGCGAACGACAACGAGACCTTTGCCGGCCCCGGCAACGACTTCGTCATCGCCGGTCAGGGCGCCGACACCGTCTTCGGCGACGGGGGCGACGACTGGATCCAGGGAGGCACCGGCCAGGACCTCCTCCAGGGCGACCACGGGGCACCGTTCTTCGACGACCCGGGCGAGCCCGCACCGGGCAACGACGTGATGGTCGGGCAGGTGGGAGAGAACGACTACGACGCCGAGGGCGGGGACGACATCATGTCCCAGAACGCCGCGGTCGACCGCAACGCGGGTGCCGCAGGATTCGACTGGGCCATCCACCAGTACGACACGGTGGCCGCCGACGACGACCTCAACATCAACAACAACCTGGTCGGGGTCCCGATCCAGGTGGTCGTCAACCGCGACCGCTGGCAGGAGGTCGAGGGAGACTCAGGCTCCGCCCTCGATGACGTCATCAAGGGCACGGACGTCGCGCCCATCGCCGTCGGAGGTGCCGGCTTCGCCGGCTGTGACGTCCTCGACCAACGCGGCGTCGACCGCATCGCGGGCCTGGCCTCGATCCTGCCCCAGCCGCTGACGGGTGACCCGGCTCCGGTCGTGGCCGGCTCCGCCGCGGGCTTCTGCCCGCTGGAGGGCCCGGTCTGGGGTGCCGGCGACATCCTGCTCGGCGGGTCGGGGAGCGACACCATCACGGGGCGCGGCGCGGACGACGTCATCGACGGCGACCGCTCCCTCAGGGTGCGCATCAGCGTGCGCACCAACCCCGCAGACCCGGCGACGGAGATCGGCACCACTGATCTCCTCGAGCACGCGGCGAGCCAGGGCGGCTTCGGCCCGGGCACGGCAGGCATGACGCTCCAGCAGGCCGTCGGCAAGGGTCTGGTCGACCCCGGCACCATGGTGACCGTTCGGGAGATCGTGGCCCCGGCGGGTCCCGCTCCGGGGGTGGACACAGCTGTCTTCTCCGGTCCGCTGTCCGGCTACTCGGTCGTCGTCTCCTCCGACCGGGTGACGGTCACCCAGACCGGCGCCAACGTCGTGGGCCAGAAGGTGAGCGACGGGACCGACACCCTCCGCAACATCGAGGCACTGCGATTCACCGACCAGACGATCGCGCTCCAGCCCCCGGCCCCACCGGCCATCGGCACCGCCACGGCAGCCAACGGGTCGGCCACGGTCCGCTGGACGGCACCCGCTCCGAACGGTGGACCCGCCGTGACCTCCTACGAGATCGTCGTCAGCAGCGGTGGCACCGCCGTGACCACCATCACCGGGCTCGCGCCGACTCTCACCAGCCGGGTCGTCACGGGCCTCACCAACGGCACGGCATACACCTTCCAGGTGCGCGCCCTCAACCTCGTCGGCGCGGGGCCACTCAGTGCCCCGTCCAACGTCGTGACGCCGGCCGCCCCCGCGGGCGCACCGACGGGCGTGGTCGCCGTCGCGGGGGACTCGTCCGCCACCCTCACCTGGACGGCGCCGGGCAACACCGGCGGCCTGCCCATCACGGGCTATCAGGTGATCGTCCGGACGGGGACGACCGTCATCCGGACGGACAGCGTGAGCGGCGCTGTCACGGGGACCACGATCGGTGGCCTCACGAACGGGGTCCTCTACAACGTCCTCGTGCGGGCGGTCACCGCCTCGGGCGTGGGTGCCACCTCGACACCGTCGAACACCTTCCGGCCGGCCACCGTCCCGGGCGCACCCGTCATCGGGACGGCGGTCGCCGGCCCGGCCGGAGGTGCCCGGACGGCTGTCGCCAACTGGTCGGCTCCGGCAAGCACCGGTGGGAGCCCGATCCAGGGCTACCAGGTCACGGCGCTGCGGATGGCCGCGGACGGCGTGACCCCGGTCGGGGCTCCGACGTTCGCCAGTGTCGGTGCCACCGTCCGGACCCGCTCGTTCACGCTGCCTGCCGGCACCTACCGGTTCGAGGTCGTCGCCCTGAACTCCGTCGGTACCAGCGCGAGGTCCCAGCGCTCCAACGCCGTGCTGGCGCAGTGATCCCCTCCATTCCGGGCATCACCGCGGCACGCGAGAGGCGGAGCAGTCGGGAGCTCGTCCGGACGCTCTCGTGGGAAGATGAGGGCTGTGGCGAAGACATCGAAGCAGAAGGTCACGGTGACGTGGGCCGAGGCCCCGGCAGAGCACGACTACCCGTCGGCGGAGTCGTTCCTCCGTCTGATCGCCGAGCCGGCGCAGGTGCAGGCCTGCCTCATCCTGTTGGCCGAGGCGCCCACCACCCACCAGGCTGCCAAGGACATCCTGCGGGCGTCCCGGTTGCCGTTGTTGCCGTCCACGGACCCCGAGGTGGCGAAGGATCTGAAGAAGGTCTCGCTCCAGACGCCGTTGTCACCGATCTTGTTGGTGCGCGGGGATATTGCCGAGGGTCGCCCTCTTCAGATCGCCGACGGCTACCACCGGGTGTGCGCGAGCTACCAGCTCGACGAGGACACCTCGATACCGTGCCGGTTGGTCACGCTGCCCGCCGCTGCCGCGACCCCACCTGAATCCGGTCACGCTCCCTGACCGATGTCCGTCCCCCGACCGCGCCTCGCGCACCGCGCAGGTGCCGGGACGAGGCCCGGTCCGGGCGAACGACTTCACCGATCGCCGTGACGAGTGGCGCCGACTGCTCAGCGGGTCGTTCGGCGCCCTCCTCCCGGGACCGGGCGGCTCAAGGTTCGCTCAAGGGCGCAGCGACACGCTTCGAAGCGAGCAGGGCCCGATCCGTCACCGACAGCACGTCGCGAACGACTCCGGCTCCGTCCCTCACCGGTACGAGATCACGGAGTTCCCATGTCGATCACCTCCCACGACGGCCCCAGTTCAGTGGACCGGCCCGTCACCTCCGCCACTCAGGCACTCCCGCGCCGTCTGGACCTCACCAGCGTCGCCCCGTCAGACCTCCTCGTGCCCCCGGACACCCCCCAGCTGAGCGTGGGGGTGCCTCGCCGGACCATGCTGCGGCTCGGGGCAGCCGGGAGCTTCGGCCTCGCGGTGGCCGCGCTCCAGGGATTCGGCATCCCCTTTCTCGCCCAGCGTGGTCTGCTGTCGGCCGACGGCGCCTTCGCTGCGGCCTCGACCATCCTCGGCGACTCGCTCTACCTGGAGGTCTTCCCGACCAGCCCGCTCATCATCTCCCCGTTCCGGGATCCTCTCACCGTGCCCCAGGCGCTGGCTCCGACACCGATGTCCGAGTACAGCGCCTGGTCCCAGCCGCCGGGACCCGGTCTGGGACAACAGAACTCACTGAGCAACGAGACGCATCAGATCTGGCCGAACCAGGTCGGTTCCGTCGACCCGATCGTCTACAAGATCAACGTCATGGTCGGACAGCACAGCTTCACGACCTCGCAGGTGCTGCCCATCAACGCGAGCGGCAAGCCGACACTCTCCTTCGACGCGTCCGGGGCGACGTATCCCGCGGGCACGAAGCGCACGCTCCCGTTGAGCACCATCTACGGCTTCAACGGCACCTTCCCCGGCCCCCGGATCAACGCGGAGTACGGCAAGGCCGCCCTGGTGCGATTCATCAACCAGCTCGACCAGAACCCGCTCGGCCTCGACCGACAGGACTTCGGCTCCCCGGACCTGTCCTTCCTCACCCACCTGCACAACGGGCACACCGCCCCGGAGAGCGACGGCAACCCCCACTACTCCATGACCCGCGGTCCGCTGAAGACGGGCTACGCGCCCGGGATGTGGGTCGACAACCTCTATCTCAACTGGCCCGCCGGGGGCGACGACCGCGAGAAGCAGAGCTTCTTCTGGTTCCACGACCACCGCATGGACCACACCGGCAGCAACGTCTACAAGGGCATGGTCGGGATCTACCCCATCTACGACCCCAAGGGCGGCATGGACATGGGGGACGAGCGGCAGGGCCTGCGGTTGCCCGGTGTCCGCAAGAACCACCCCGACGGGTCCTTCGACGTGAACTACGACGTCCCCCTGGTCTTCTTCGACACCCGGCTCGACGACGGGGCGACGACCCACCTCGACATCCACGACGTCAACGGGGACTTCCCCCTGGCGAAGAACCCGGCCACCCACCCGGAGTGGTGGGGAAAGACCTTCTACAAGCACATGCCCAACCACGGCTTCGTCGGGGACATCTTCACCGTCAACGGCACGGCCTACCCGGTGCTGAAGGTCAAGCGGCGCAAGTACCGCTTCCGGTTCCTCGACGCGTCGATCTCGCGGATCTACGAGTTCAAGCTGATGAGCTCGACACGCGGACCCAAGTCCTCCGCGTCCCTCGGTTACCGGGACACCGAGCTCGAGGGGCAGTACCGCATCCCTGATGCCCAGCAGTGCATGCAGTTCACCCAGATCGCCTCGGACGGCGGCCTGCTGCCCTTCCCGATCACCCGCGACTCTTTCGAGCTGTGGCCGGCCAAGCGGCGTGAGGTCATCATCGACTTCACCAAGTACCAGGACGGCACGCCGACGACCAAAGGCGACGTGGTCTACCTCACCGACGTCATGAAGATGCCCGACGGCCGGATGTGGAGCAACTCCTCACGCTTCTCGCCCGACCCGGCATACCTGGTCCCGGTGCTCAAGTTCGTCATCGGCGACGTCGCCGTCGACAACAGCGTGATGCCGTCCCCCCTGACCCCGCTGCGCGAGCTCCCGCCGCTGCCGAGCAACTGGCAGAGCATGCTCGACAACCGGCTCGTGTTCGAGGTGCAACGCGGTAGCGGCGGGGGCGAGATCGAGTGGCTCATCAACGGCCAGCCGTTCACCCCCGTCACCGTGGCGACGAGCCTGCAGAACCCCGCCGGCCTCACCCCACTAGCGCAACAGCCCAAGAACAGCTTCAACATCTGGGAGATCCGTAACGGTGGTGGCGGTTGGGTGCACCCGTTCCACCTGCACATGGAGGAGCACCGCACCGTGATGCGCAACCAGAAGGACGTCACCGCGGGCAGCTCGGACCACCCCGACGACGTCTCCCGCGAGGACCTCGTCGCGCTCGACCCCGGCGAGTCGGTCATGGTGTATCGCGGCTTCCGGGACTTCGTCGGACCGTATGTCGCCCACTGCCACAACCTCGCCCACGAGGACCACGCGATGATGTTCGGCTGGGAGATCACGCCGTGAGCCTGACCTCCCGCCGCCCGTCGGCCGCCGTTGCGGGCTGGGCGGCCGCCCGGATCGGCGCCCCCCTGCTGCGCGACGGGGTCCCCGTCCCCTGGGGCACCGTCGTCCCGCTCTCGGTGGTCCTCGCCGTCGTCGGCGGATTCTGGGGCGTCACCCTGCGAGGAGCCGTGGGGGCCGTGGAGCGGACCCAGCAGCCGTTCGCGAGCTGGTGGCGCGACTCGCTGCTCGCGATCCCTCTCGCCACCCTCGCGGTCCTGCTCGCGGTCGTCACGGCACGCCGCCTGCTCGGACCGAGGCGCCGCTTCGGCTTCCTCGTGACATGGCTCCTCATCGGGGGCTTCGGCACGGCGGCGGGGATGACGCAGGTCGCCATCAGTGCGGCCTACGACTACGTCCTGCAGACCCGCAGCAACGCCATGATGCTCACCCCCAGCAGCGGTATGTGCTCGACGACCGACTGCCTGGACCGGATGCAGCACGCCACGCTGGCCCTCCAGGTCAGGGCCCTGGGCTACGGCGCGGTCCTCATCCTCGTGACGAACCTCGTCGTCACACTCTGGGTCGTCGCCGTACGGGGGGGGCGCCTCGACCTGGCGGGCGCGAGGTCGGCAACCTCCCGTCGACAGCTCCTCCGACACTCCGCGTCGGAGGCCTGGGACCGGACCGGTCTCGCGCCCGACGTCCGGCTGCTGCTCGCGGCGGCACTCGTCGGCGCTGCCGTCATCCACACGGCGGTCGTGCCGGAGCACCTCACCGAGTGGCCCGCAGCAGGCGTGTTCTTCGTGGTCCTCTCCATCGTCGAGGTGGCCACAGCGTCGGCGCTGCTGCTGGGGCCCACCCGAGTCACCCGGTCGACTCAGCTCGTGGTCACCGTGCTCGTCTCGGGAGCCCCCCTCGTCGTCTGGGCGTCGTCGCGGATCGTCGGCCTGCCGTTCGGACCTGCCCCGGGCGAGCGGGAGCCCGTGGGTGCGCCAGACGTCGTCGCCGGCCTCCTCGAGCTCGGCGCCCTGCTCATGGCCCTCGCCTGCCTCCGCTACGGAAGCCGGCTGCGCCTCCTGCCTGCCCTGACGCCAACCAGCCGCACCGCCCGCCTGCTCGCCGTCGCGTCACTCACGTCGGTGGCGCTCCAGACCCTCGGTCTCGGGTTCGGCCCGATGTGACCGCCGCGCGCGAGCACCCCACTCCCGACGCCAAGCCCTGACCCATGAACCCTGACGACGTAGAACCCACTCGACCCACGCAGAAGAAGAAGGCGACGACCATGGTGCGATACCTGGGAGGACACAGCCGGCGGCTCACCGCCTCACCCCGTCCCGGCGCGGAGGACTCCCCGCCGTCGGACCGCCGTCCGCGACGGCGCTCCTGGTCGGCTCTCGGCATCCTCGCCGTGAGCGCGGCCCTGGCCGCCGGCGGGGCGACCGGCGCCCTCGGCGCTGCCGGGGCCGCCGGCTTCGGCGGGGCCGTCCAACCGGCCGCGATCATCCCGGTCGTCGCATCGAGCACCCAGTTCGACATCACGGGCTTCGTCCAGAAGGCCACGCTGGACACCCCCGCCGACCCGCACTCCGGCGGCACGCTCGTGGTCGACGGCCACACCGTGATCATCCCGCGCGAGCTCGTCGTCATCCTCCCCGCGAACGCCCTGACCTGGCAGGAGCTCTTCACCCACGCCCCGGCGCCCTACACGAACACGGCGACGGGCCTGGCCCTGGAGGACAACCCCAAGCCCCTGACGACCTACGAGGTCAACGTCATCGGCAACCGGGTCATCAACGGCAGCGGTGACCGATACCTCGCCGGGCTCGTCCACATCTCTCAGCAGGACCTCAACGCGGGCACCGGCTACGTCAACTTCATTGACTACGCCAACGGCGAGATGGAGGTCGGGGGCCGCCCGGGGGTGCAGGGCACGGGTACCCGGGTGCGGATCAACGACCCGGCGAACGCCACTGCGCTGGACCAGAACGGCACCGCGGGCAGCGGGCGCTACGGCCGGGCCGGATCTCCGGACGACCGCTTCCAGGTCGACCAGGACAACCCGACGATCCTGGCCGAGACCGGCTTCCCCATGTGCCTGCCCCGGGTCGCGGCCGACCCCGGTCTCGCCGGCAACCTTGACGACGCCCAGTGCCCGCTGACCAACCGGCCGGTCTTCACCGGCGCCGACACCTCGGGGGTCACACCCCAGCCGGCCCTGCCGGCCGTGGGCGCCTTCTACACCCTCTTCCGGATGGACAGCCCGGCCAACGTCGACGCCAACACCTGCCAGCGCGGCACCTGTGCCGACCCGCGCAAGCAGGCCCCGTTCGAGGTCGGCGACTACATCACCTTCGCGGGAAGTCTCGAGACGGACAGTGCCGGCGCCAGCTATGTGTCCGCCCACACCATCACCGCGAGCCTCGGCATCTACACCCAGCCTGGTATCGACCCGGCATACGTCTCGATCGAGGTGTCACTGATCGGGACCGGTGGCCTCACCGTCTTCGGCGCCGGTGAGGCGGCCGTCCGGACCAGGTTCGAGGGGATGACCACCGACGAGACGCGCCTCATCCGCCTCTACGGGATCGACATCAACCCCACGACCGGCAAGACCACCGACCGGGAGTGGGGCTCGATCCTTCCCGACCAGGGGCCGCCCACCGGCGCGGTCCGCGGGCGGTGGCGCTTCCGGCCCCCCTGCACGGCGTCGGTGGCAACCGTCAAGGCGTGCACCCCGCCGACGGCCGGCCAGTTCATTCCCCCGACCCGTGAGCTGCGGGCCGTCGTCACCGGCCTGTCCCAGTTCAACCCGGGCACGATCATCCCCAACGCCAACAGCCAGGTCCCCGGGACGCCTGGGGCCAGGACCACCGCGAACGGGCTGTACTACGGGCAGTACCACGCCCCCATCGGGGAGTACATCTTCCCGGAGAACGTGCCGGGAACGCCCATTCCCGAGAACAACTTCAACACCATCCCGTTCCTGGCCTACGGCGGCTACCAGAGCATCACCGGCGTCCAGGCCGGAGTGCTCAACCCTTGGCCCAGCAGTATCACCCCTTCGCCCCTTACCTGCACGTCACCCACGCTCAACGGGGCTCCGTACTCCGTGGCCAACGGGAGCTCGATCAAGCTGTCGGGCAGCGTCGCCGCGGGGGTCACCACCCCGGTCACGCTGCAGTGGACGGCCGGGACGACCGCCGGTGGCACCGACCTGAATGGCGCCCTCACAGGCGCGACGACGACGACACCGACGTTCTCGGCCACCGGGTTGGCGCCGGCCACCTACAACGTCAGCTTCAGCGCTTCCAACGCGTGCGGCGTCTCGACGGCGAGCTCGACGATCACCGTCACCGCAGCGCCGCCGCCGGCCGTCAACCCCATCCCCGACCAGAACGTCACAGCCACCAACCTGGTGACCCTCACGGCGACCAGCCCGTCGTCGCCGACGCCCACGTGGACGTGGGCGCAGACGGCCGGGCCGGCGAACCCGGCGCTGAGCCAGACCCCTGCGGCGGCCTCCCCGTCCGCGACGTCCGTCCTCAAGCTCACGCCGACGGTGGCCGGGACCTACACGTTCTCGGTCACGGCGACCAACGTCAACGGCACGTCGTCGCCGACCACGGTCAACGTCGTCGTGGCCCCGTTCGTCCCGACCAACATCACCCTCAACAACGTCTACCGCACGACCAAGCAACGCCTGGTCATCACCGCGACGTCCACGGACACGACGGTCGCGTCGATGAGGTTGATGCCCTACCTCACCGAGAGCGGGACGACGTTCGACCCGGCGACGCTGGGGGCCGCGAACCTCACGGTCTCGCTCATCGCCCCCGGGTCCTTCACGGTCACGGCGGTCGGGGCGCCGCCGCCGGCCTGCAACCTCGGTGGCACGTATGCCACCCCGTGCTCCCAACGACCGCTGACGGTCAAGGCTCTCGACAGCGGGGGCAACGCCACAGGCACCAGCTCACCGTCGGCCTTGAACACGATCCGGCAGTAGCAGGTAGGCCATGCGGCAGTCCTCCCGGCAGGTGCGTCACCCCTCGCGACCACGCGCCGCGGTGACCACCGCCGTGGTCGGGATCTGCCTGGTCCTGCAGGCCGCGGTCCTGCCGGCCCGCGGGAGCACGGCACCCGTCGGGCACGGTTTCACGGTCACGACGGGCGACCTGGCCTACATTCTGCGGCAGGTCAAGATCGCCGAGCGGCATACGGTGACCCGGACGCCGGCCAACCCCTGCGGGACCCTGCTGAACCAGCCGGGCGACGGCATCCCGGACGCCGAGCAGGTCCCCGACGTGCTGACGCCGTACGGGCTGCGGACGGTCGACGGCTCCTGCAACAACCTCAAGACCGGCAACTCCGGCTTCGCTTCCGCCGACCTCGGCTTCCCCCGCCTGACCACCCCGGTCTTCCGTGACGCCGAACCGGTCACGCCTGCTTTCCCGGTCGGCCCCCCGGGGGCGACCTCCTACAGCCAGAAGTCCGTGGGGAACGTCGTCGTCGACTCCGAGCCGCGCGTGGTCAGCAACCTGATCGTCGACCAGACGAGCACCAACCCGGCTGCCCTCGCCGCGGCCGCCCACCCCGTGCGCTCCCAGAACCCGGGGGCGACCGCCGTGCCCTGCACGACCGACCCGCAGCTCGACGCCGTCCCGCCCGTGGCGGGTGTCCCCACCGGTTGCACGCCGTCGCACCAGACCCTCTTCATCCCCAACGTCACCACGGACGTGGGCCTCTCGCCTCCGTACAACAGCCTGTTCACCTTCTTCGGCCAGTTCTTCGACCACGGTGTCGACCAGACGGCCAAGGGCGGAGGGACGGTCTTCGTGCCGCTGCGGTCCGACGACCCGCTCATCGCCGGTCCGGACCACGTGCTCGGCACCGCCGACGACCTCCCGGTCAGCCAGCGCTTCATGGTCCTGACCCGGGCCCAGAACCAGCCGGGCCCTGACGGCATCCTCGGGACGGCGGACGACGTGACCGACGCCCCCAACACCGACACGCCATGGGTCGACCAGAGCCAGACCTACGCCTCCCACGCCTCTCATCAGGTCTTCCTGCGGGAGTACGCCCGCGATGCCGCGGGCCACCCCGTGTCGACGGGCCGCCTCCTCGGCGGGCTCGGCCCCGACCAGACGTATGCCGGGTCGCCCGACGGGCGCACCGGGCTGGCGACCTGGGCTTCCGTCAAGGTCCAGGCGGCGCAGCTCCTCGGCTTGGCCCTGGTCGACGCAGACGTCACGGCAGTGCCGATGATCGCGTCGGACCCCTACGGCAGGTTCGTCCCCGGCCCAGCCCGCGGTCTGCCGCAGTACGTCACGACGAGCGGGCTGGTCGAGGGTGACACCGCCCACCCGGTCGGGGTCCCGTCCAACGTCCTGCACTTCGGCGTCCCCTTCCTCACCGACATCGCCCACAACGCCGACCCCAGCCCGCAGGACACGGACCACGACCCGGCGACGCCGCCCGTTTCGCCGGTCCCGGATGCCGACAGCACGCCGTCGGCCGACTTCGCCCACCAGCCGCCCGGCACCTACGACGACGAGATGCTCAACGCCCACTTCATCTGCGGCGACGGGCGGTGCAACGAGAACATCGCCCTCTCAGCGGTCCACCAGGTCTTCCACTCCGAGCACAACCGCCTCGTCGCGGACATCGATGCCACCCTGCGCGGCGACACCTCGGCGGCCGGGGTGGCGGCCCTGGCCGGCTGGCAGGACACCTCGAGCGGCTCCGGCTACGGCTACGGAGAGCGCCTCTTCCAGGCGGCCCGATACGTCACGGAGATGGAGTACCAGCACACCGTCTTCGAGGAGTTCGCGCGCAAGATGCAGCCGCTGGTCAAGCCCTTCCACGCCTACTCACCGGACATCAACCCGGCCATCTCGGCCGAGTTCGCCTCTGCCGTCTACCGGTTCGGGCACTCGATGCTCGACGACACGGTGGCCCGGCGGGTGGAGACAGTCGCCGCCGACGGCACGGTGACCAAGACGGACACCTCCCTCCCGCTGCTCAACGCCTTCCTCGATCCCCCGGCCTACTTCAGCGGCGGGTCGACCGGCATGCTCACCCCCGAGGCCGCGGCGGGCAGCATCGTCATGGGCTCGTCCGACCAGATCGGCAACGAGCTCGACGAGTTCGTCACCGAGACGCTGCGCAACAACCTCCTCGGGCTCCCGCTGGACCTGGCGACCCTCAACATCGCCCGTGGCCGCGACGTGGGCCTCCCCCGGCTCAACGACGTGCGTCGTCAGGTGTTCGCCCGCACCTCCGACGGCCAGCTGACTCCGTACACCAGCTGGAGCGACTTCGGGCAGCACCTCAAGCACCCCGAGTCCCTCGTGAACTTCGTCGCGGCATACGGCCGTCACCCGTCCATCCTCGCCGCCACGACGGTGGCCGCGAAGCGCGACGCCGCGCGGGCGATCGTCAGCCCCGGACCCTCCGACACGTCTCCGTCGGACGCCGCCGACTTCATGCTGGGCACCAGCGCCTGGTCCAACGGCGCCGGCGGCGTGACGACCACGGGGGTCGACGACGTCGACCTGTGGGTGGGAGGACTCGCCGAGGTCACCAATGTGTTCGGGGGCCTGCTTGGCAGCACGTTCAACCATGTCTTCCAGAGCCAGCTCGAGAGCCTCCAGGACGGCGACCGCTTCTACTACATCGCCCGCACCGCCGGCCTCAACCTGCGCGGTCAGCTCGAGGGGAACTCCTTCGCCGAGCTCGTGCAGCGCAACACCGACAACACCCGTGCGCTGAAGGCGGACTCCTTCGCGATGGCGAACTGCCGCTTCGACCTCGCCCACCTCGCCGGGACGCCGGCCGGGTTCGCCCAGTTCGGCTCGTCGGTCGCGGACGACACCTCGACGACGGACTGCAACGAGAACCTGCTCCTGCTCCGTCAGCCCAACGGGACCATCCAGTACCGCCAGACGAACCCGGTCGACCCACCCGGCGTGAACGGGCAGGCGGTCTACCAGGGAACCTCCGGCGCCGACCGGGTCTACGGCGGCAACGACAGCGACACCATCTGGGCAGGCGCCGGCAACGACGTGCTCGACGGCGGCGGAGGCAACGACGTCGTGCTCGGGGGGGACGGCAACGACATCATCACCGACCTTGCCGGCAACGACACCCTCAAGGGCGGACCCGGCAACGACTACCTCGACGGGGGTCTCGGCAACGACATCCTCTTCGGGGGTGACGGCCAGGACCTCATCAACGGCGGCGCCAACGACAACGAGACCTTCGGCGGCCCGGGCAACGACTTCATCATCGCCGGACAGGGCGCCGACACCGTCTTCGGCGACGGGGGCGACGACTGGATCGAGGGGGGCCAAGGGGTGGACCTGCTCCAGGGCGACCACGGAGCACCCTTCCTCAACGACCCCGGAGAGGCCTCGCCCGGCAACGACGTCCTCATCGGCCAGACGGGTGACAACGACTACCAGGGCGAGGGCGGGGACGACATCATGGCCCAGACCTCGAGCATCGACAAGAACATCGGAGCGGCCGGCTTCGACTGGGCCATCCACCAGTTCGACACCGGGCCGGCCAACGACGACATGAACATCAACAACGCCCAGGCCGGGCTGCCCCTCCCGATCACCGCCAACCGCGACCGCTGGCAGGAGGTCGAAGGCGACTCGGGCTCACCGTTCAACGACGTCATCAGCGGCACCGACGTCGTGCCTCGCACGGTCGGTGGTGCCGGTTTCATCGGTTGCGACGTCCTCGACCAGGCGGGGGTCAACCGCATCGCCGGCCTCGCAGCCATCGTCCCCCAACCCCTCACCGGGGACCTGGGCGCGGTCGTGGCCAAGTCCGCCGCGGGCTCCTGCCCTCTCTCCGGCCCCATCTGGGGCGAGGGAGACATCCTCCTCGGTGGCGCCGGGAGCGACACCATCACCGGCCGCGGCGGCAACGACATCATCGACGGCGACGGGGCCCTCAGCGTGCGGATCAGCGTGCGCACGAACCCGGCCGACCCATCCACCGAGACGGGCACCACCGACCTCATCGAGCACCCCGCGACGTCCGGCACGTTCGGACCCGGCACCGACGGCATGACGCTCCAGCAGGCCGTCGGCGCCGGCCTCCTCGACCCCGGAGACCTCGTCACGGTCCGGGAGATCACCTCCCCGACCAACGACGCGTCCTCGGTCGACACGGCCGGCTTCACCGGGCCACGCGGCAACTACAGCGTCATCCCCACAGGGGACAGGGTCATCGTGTCCCAGACGGGTCCCAACGTGACCGGACAGCTCGTCGCCGACGGCACCGACACCCTGTTCAACATCGAGAAGCTGGCGTTCTCCGACCAGACGGTGACAGTCGCCACTCTGCCCGTGGCGGTGTTCCCGACGATCACCTCGGCCGTGCCCGGAGTCCGGGCCGCCAGCCTCACGTGGGCGCCCCCGGTGGGCACGCAGTCGCCGGTCACCTCATACACCGTCGTCACCTCCACCAGGGGGGCGGTCGTGAGCACCATTGCCGGTATCACGACAACCACGACCACCCAGACGGTCAAGGGGCTGACCGCCGGCACGCCCTACACCTTCCAGGTGCAGGCGCTCTCCGCCACCGGCACGACGGTCAGCCCTCCGTCGGCAGTCGTGGTGCCGATGACCCCGGCATCGGCCCCCACCGCGGTCACCGGGGTGGGCAGGTCGGGATCGGTGAGCCTCACCTGGGCCCCGGGCCCCGATGGCTTCTCTCCCGTCACGAGCTACCTCGTCCTGGTCCGCGTGTCCGGGGTGCTGGTGCGCACGGACACCGTGCAGGGAGCCGTCCCGAGCGCGACCATCGGCGGCCTGACACCCGGGACGACCTACACCTTCGTGGTGCGCGCGGTCACGGCTGCCGGAGTCGGTGCGAGCTCGAAACCGTCGGCCGGCATCAAGGCTGTCCCCCCTCGCACCCCGCCCGGTCCACCGGCCATCGGGAACGCCGCACCGGGGCTGCCCGGGGGCGAGCTGTCCGCTCTCGCAACGTGGCTGCCGCCGGCGACCACCGGGGGAAGTCCGACCACGGGCTACCAGGTCACGGCCCTGCTGATGGACACCGACAGCGTCACGCCCGTCGGGGTGCCGGTCACCGTCACGGTCGCGGCGTCGGTCCGGAAGCAGTTCGTCGTCCTCCCGGCCGGCAGCTACCGATTCGAGGTGCGAGCGGTCAACGCCATCGGGATCGGTCTGCCATCGGCGCGGTCGAATGCTGTGCTCTCGCAATGACCGTCAGGACGGGCAGCCGCACGTCACGCGATGCCCGCAGGTGGCCTCGTGATGCCGTCGCGCGGTGGCCCGGCTCGCTCTTCCCGAGGTGAGTCGCCGACTCCTTCGAAGCAGTCGGTCAGCTTCCGGTCTGGAAGGGACCACTGGGTGCGCTCGAGGTGCCGCCGGCGCTGCTCCTGACGATGCACCTGCCCGGGTCCGAGCGTTGATACGCCATGACGCTCCCGCCATAGCGGCCGCCGCCGCCGTTCCGTGCCTCGCCGACGAGCGAGCCGTCAGACCGGTAGACGAGCAGGTGTGCCGCCGGGTCCGAGCTCGAGGCCTTGACGAGTAGCTGACCGCCGTGGCTCTGCGTGGCTGTGGTCCAACACTTCTCGATGCGGACGACGTCCACCTGAGCACCCGTGGTGACCGGGGCACTCGGCTGGTTCGGGAGGGCCGTCGAAGCCGGCCGGGCTGCCACCGGTGGCGGCGCGACCGGTGCGCTGCACCCGGTGAGTGCCACGACGCCCAGTGCCGCGATGGCCAGTGCCGCGATGGCCAGTCCGAGTGGTCCGACCGCGAGAGGTGGCGGGCCGCCTCGGCAGGCCGTGACTGGTCGGCTCCGACCGTCATCTCGCGAGCGCCTCTCGTTGCGGTCGCCGTCGCTCACGCGCCGACAGTACGCGCGATTGTGGCGAACGGAGAGCTGGGGAGTCGTTCCCGTCGTGCGAGGTCGTCCGCACGGCGTCCCGGCGGGCCGAGCTCCTGTCCGCACCCAGACTCTCGCCTGAGATCGCACCAGTGACACCGTGGCTCAGCTCTTCCTTCCTCCCACTGTGCTGTCAGCACACTCAGATGGGTCCGTCCCGACACTCTGCCCATTGAGCCCTGCGGCTCGGGCGCCCTAGGTTCGTCGCGTCCGGGAGGGAGAAGCACGCCCAGAAGCCGAAAGGTGTCTCCAATGAGTGGTCACGTGGGAGTGGACGACTATGCGCTGTCCCGGGTACCGCGGAGCGAGCGGTACTCCTGGTGGTCGGTGGCCGTCCAGCGCTTCGGGCAGGTCTCGGCGCTCAGCCAGTTCCTGCTCGGCTCGACCATCGGCTTCGGGATGGGTTTCTGGGACGCCTTCTGGGCCTTCACCCTCGGCGCCGTCATCCTCGAGCTGGTCTCGATCCTCGTCGGCATCATCGGGGCCCGGGAGGGGCTCCAGACCTCGCTGCTCGCGCGGTGGACCGGCTTCGGCTACGGCGGCAGCTCCGTCCTGGGTGTTGCCATCGGCATCAGCCTGATCGGCTGGTTCGGTGTCCAGTCCGGCGTGTCGGCCGAGGGCCTGGTCTCCCTCGTCGGAGTGCTGCCCGGATGGGCTTGGTCGCTCGTCTTCGGGCTCGCCGTCACCCTCGTCGTCATGGGCGGCTTCGGGTCGATGAAGTGGGTCGCCTACGTGACGGTCCCCGCGTTCCTCCTCCTGGTCGGGTGGTCGATTATCCGCGAGCTGCTCGGCCATGACCTCGGTGCGCTCGTGGCCTCGGCGCCGCCCGGCCCGCAGATGAGCCTGCTCACCGGCACCACGCTCGTCGCCGGCGGCTTCATCGTCGGCGCGGTGATCACCCCGGACATGACCCGGTTCAACCGCAGCGACGCCGATGTGGTCAAGCAGACCGTCGTGGGCTTCACCATCGGCGAGTACCTCATCGGGATGTCCGGCGTGCTGCTGGCGCACGCCATCCGCTCCGACAGCATCATCACCATCGTGACGTCGTCGGTGGGCTGGGTCGGGACCCTCATCATCATCCTGGGCACGATCAAGATCAACGACTGGAATCTCTACTCCTCCAGCCTCGGCGCGGTGAACTTCCTCGGCGTCGTCCTCCGCCGGCCGGTGAACCGTGGCCTGCTGACCCTCATCATCGGCGTCATCGGCAGCGTGCTCGCGGCCGGTGGCATCCTGCAGAGGTTCACCGAGTTCCTCATCCTCCTCGGCGTCGCCTTCCCCCCGATCGTCGGCATCATGGTCGCGGAGTACTTCGTCGTGAAGCTCTGGCGCGGCGAGCTCGACCGCACCCGGGAGGCCGGGACGCTGCCGGAGACCTCACCGACGTGGGTGCCCGCCACGCTGGTCATCTGGGTCGTCTCCGCGGTGATCGGCAAGGTGCTCACCTGGGGACTGCCGAGCATCACCTCCCTGGTCGTGGCGTTCGTCCTCTACGTCGTCGCGGGCAAGATGGGCCTGGTCAGGGGTGTCGGGACCAGCCATACCGAGTCCCGTCCTGCGCCCACGGCAACCCCGGTGCCGGCTGCCAGTCTCGAGGCGAGCGCCCGACGGGCCACGACGGGGGTCGAAGGATGAGGATCGGCATCGACGTCGGCGGCACGAACACCGATGCCGTCCTCCTCGACGGCAACCGGGTGGTCGCGGCAGTCAAGACCGCGACGACCGAGGACGTCACCCAGGGCATCGTGACCGCTGTCCGAGACCTGAGGGCGGCCGCGCAGTGCGACCCGGCTGGGGTCGACGCGGTGATGATCGGCACGACGCACTTCATCAACGCGTTGGTCGAGGCGTCCCGCCTGGCCCCCACGGCCGCGCTGCGCCTCGGCCTGCCCGCCACCTCCGCGCTGCCGCCGTTCGTCGGCTGGCCGCAGCGGCTCGTCACGGCGATGCGCGGGCAGGGCTACCTCGCTCACGGCGGGCACGAGTTCGACGGTCGCCAGATCAGCGCCTTGGACCCGCAGGAGATCCGCCGCATCGCCGGGCAGATGGCCGCCAGCGGGGTGACCTCGATCGCCGTGTCGTCCGTCTTCTCGCCGGTCAACGCCGAGTTCGAGCTGGCGGCAGCCGAGCTGCTCGCCGAGGAGCTCGGGCCGGACATCCCCATCTCGCTGTCGCACGAGATCGGCCGGATCGGCCTGCTCGAGCGGGAGAACGCGACGATCATCAACGCGGCCCTGCGACACCTCGCCGAGGGCATCGTCTCCGGGCTGTCGTCCGCCATCGCCGGCGAAGGGATCGGCGCACCGTTGTTCCTCTCCCAGAACGACGGCACCCTGATGGACGTCGAGTACGCCCGTCGCTACCCCGTGGCCACCTTCGCCTCCGGGCCGACCAACTCGATGCGGGGTGCGGCGGTCCTCTCGGGTGAGGAGACCTGTGCCGTCGTCGACGTCGGCGGGACGACGTCCGACGTCGGTGTCCTGACGGGCGGCTTCCCCCGCGAGGCCACCGTCGAGGTCAGCGTCGCCGGTGTCCGCACCAACTTCCGGATGCCCGACGTGCTCAGCGTCGGGATCGGCGGCGGGTCGCGGATCCGGCCGGGCGACGGTGCCCTGGGCCCGACCGTTGGTCCCGACTCGGTCGGCTACCACCTCACCCGCCAGGCCCGCGTCTTCGGGGGCACCGAGCTCACCGCGACCGACATCGCCGTCGCGGCGGGGCGCGCCGACATCGGTGACCGCTCTCTGGTCGCCGATCTCGACCGGCATTTCGTGCGGGCGGTGCTCGACCGGATCGCCATCGATGTCGCGGACGTCGTCGACCGGATGCGCATGTCGGACGACCCCCTGCCCGTCGTCGCGGTTGGTGGTGGGTCGATCCTCCTCCCGGAGTCCTTCCCTGGCCTCGGGCCCGTCCTGCGGCCCCAGCACCACTCGGTGGCCAACGCGATCGGGGCGGCCATCGCGCAGGTCGGCGGCGAGGTCGACCGGATCTTCGCGATCGCCCCGGGGCAGCGGGACACCGTCGTCGACGAAGCCAAGCAGGACGCCGTGGACCGGGCCATCGCCGCCGGGGCGGACCCACGGACGGTGACCATCGTCGACTTCGACGAGGTGCCGATCCCCTACCTGCCCGGCAACGCGACCCTCATCCGCTGCAAGGCGGTCGGCGACCTGCAGATCGAGCGGGCGACCCTGGCCGAAGCGGTCCGCTCATGACGGCCGACGGCCACCGCGCCCTCGACGTCGGCGACCTCACCCTCGTGGCCCGGGGGGCGGCGATCCTCGGCACCGGCGGTGGTGGCGACCCCTACGTCGGACGGCTCATGGCCGAGCAGGCCCTGCGCGACCACGGACCGGTCTCCCTCGTCGCGCTCGAGGACGTGCCCGACGACGCGACCGTCTTTCCCGTCGCGATGATGGGTGCGCCGACGGTCATGGTGGAGAAGCTGCCGACGAGCGATCAGTTCGTCGGGGCCGTCCGAATGCTCTCGACCTATCTCGGGCGACCGGTCACCCACCTCGCCTGCGCGGAGGCGGGCGGCATCAACTCGATGATCCCGATCATCGCGGCCGCCCAGCTCGGGCTGCCCCTCGTCGACGCCGACCTCATGGGCCGCGCCTTCCCGGAGCTTCAGATGGTTCTGCCGACGCTCGCGGGCATCCCTGGGACGCCGATGTCCATCGCCGACGAGAAGGGCAACTGCGGCATACTCCAGACGGTCGACAACCGCTGGTCCGAGCGGCTCTCCCGGGTGATGACGATCGAGATGGGCTGCTCGGCCATCATCAGCAACGTCGTGATGGACGGCGCCACCATGCGCGCCAACGCGGTCGGCGGCACGCTCGGGCTGTGCCACCGCCTCGGAGCCGCGATCGAGGCTGCCCGGTCCGCGAAACGACCACCGGTCGAGGCAGTCGTCCGGACCCTGTGCGGGCGGGTGGTGCTCGGTGCCGCCAAGGTCGTCGACGTCGAGCGCCGCACGAGCACGGGCTTCGCACGCCGCGAGGCCACCCTCGTCCCGCTGGCCGCCGGACCCGACACCGACGAGCGCCTGGTGCTGCACTTCCAGAACGAGCACCTGCTCGCCACGCGCCATCTCGACGGCGACTCCAGGGTGGAGGTGACCACGCCCGACCTCATCATCGTCCTCGACGCCGAGACGGGAGAACCGATCACCACCGAGGGCCTGCGCTTCGGTCAGCGAGTCAGCGTCGTGGCCGCCCCCTGCGACGAGCGCTGGCACTCCCCCGCCGGGATCGAGCTCGTCGGTCCGCGCTACTTCGGCTACGACACCGACCCGGTGCGCGCCGTCCCGGACCGGGAGCTGACGAACGCATGAGCTGGACACTGGAGCCGGCGATGCTGCCCGACCTCGCCCGGGGTGCCGCCCTCCTCGGCACCGGCGGGGGCGGCGACCCCTACACCGGCCGGCTGATGGTCGAGGCCGCCATGGCCGAGCACCGCCCGGTCACCGTCCTCTCTCCCGACGAGCTCGACGACGGTGACTTCGTCATCTCGACGGCCATGATGGGTGCCCCGACCGTGATGGTGGAGAAGATCCCCAAGGGCGACGAGGCGGTGCGTGCCCTCCGGGCACTGGAGCGCCACCTCGGTCGACGCGCCGACGCCACCATCCCGATGGAGTGCGGCGGCATCAACTCGATGATCCCGCTCGCGGTCGCCGCCGCCACCGGCCTGCCGGTCATTGACGGCGACGGTATGGGGCGCGCCTTCCCCGAGCTCCAGATGGAGACCTTCGGCGTGTATGGCGTCCGGGCCTCGCCGATGGTCGTCGCCGGCGACCACGACGAGTCGGTCCTCATCGACTGTGGCTCCGACAACGCCCGGGTCGAGTGGCTGGCCCGGGGCTGCTGCATCCGGATGGGGGGCGCCGCCCTGATCGCGGAGTACCCCATGAGCGGGGCCGACGTGAAGCGGACCGCCATCCCCGGGACCCTGTCGCTGGCGCTGGCCCTGGGCCGGACCCTGCGGGAGGCGCGGGACAGCCGCGTCGACCCGGTCGAGGCACTGGCGGCCGCCCTCGAGGGGACCCTCTACCGACATGTGCGACGGCTCTTCGAGGGCAAGGTCGTCGACGTGGAGCGTCGGACCGTCGACGGGTTCACCCGTGGCCGCATCCGCATCGCGGCCTTCCACGGCCCCTCGGTCCTCGAGATCGCCGTGCAGAACGAGAACCTCGTCGCGCGCCGCGACGATCGCGTGGTCGCGGTCGTCCCGGACCTGATCTGCGTCCTCGAGGCCGACAGCGGCGAGCCGATCACGTCGGAGACGCTGCGCTACGGGCAGCGGGTCCGGGTCATCGGCATCTCCACCCCGGACCTCATGCGCACCCCCGAGGCGCTGGCGGTCTTCGGGCCGCGCTGTTTCGGGCTCGAGACGCCGTTCACCCCGCTGGAGGAGATCCTCCCCCAGGGCGGATGATGTGGTGTCGTCACCCCACGGCTGCTCCCCCGCGACCTCGAGCCCTTCGTCCTCGGCGCCGTCCTGCTCGGGTCGGGGGGCGGTGGTGAGGCGTCGCTGTATCTGCCGCGGCTGCGGGCCGCGCTGCCGGCGGACGGGGTCGAGCTGGTCTCGCTGGCCGAGGCGGCGACACGTGGGCTGCGGACGGTCGTCGCGGTGGGGATGATCGGCGCGACCTCGGTGTTTACCGAGAAGCTGCCGCACGGGGGTGAGATCGGCGAGGCGGTGGCCGCGGCCCGACGCTGGTCCGGCCTGGAGATCGATGCCCTCATCCCGGTCGAGGCGGCGGGACTCAACGCCGCCCTCGCGGTCGCGGCGGCCGCGGAGCTAAGCCTTCCCCTGGTCGACGCCGACCTCATGGGCCGGGCACTCCCTCGTTTCGACCAGCTCAGCCTCGTCGTCGAGGCCCCGGAGCTGCTGCGTTCCGCCGCCCTGTCGGAGCCCGGGGGCCAGGTGCTCGTCATCGACCGGTCGAGCCCGATCGGGCTCGAGAGGACGGTACGCGCCTACGTCAGTCACGCGGGGGGCTGGGCGGCCGCTGCCTTCGGGCCGATGTCGACGGCCGCGCTGCAGGGGCGCTCCTGCGAGGGCACCCTGGCCCGGGGTCTCGACCTCGGTCGTCGACTCAGATCGGTCGCCGACCCCTCCGAGGCAGCGCTCGTCGCAACGATGCTCGGGGGGATCCCTCTCGCGGCCGGCCGCGTTCTCGAGATCGAACGGCTGCCGACCTCGTCCTTCGCCCGAGCCAGCGTCGCCATCCTCGATCGGACCGGTCCGCTGCTGCGCATCGAGGCGGAGAACGAGTATCTTGTCGCCCTGCGCGACGGCGAGCCGGTGGTGACCTGCCCCGAGATCCTCGTCGTCCTGGACCGGCGAACCGGCCAGCCGATCTCGGTGGACCGGCTGCGCGTCGGCGACGACGTCCAGGTGGTGGCCCTGCCCGGTCCGGCGTGGTGGCGCGCGACCCCGAGCCGGCTTGAGGCCGTATCGCCGCGGGCGTTCGGCATCGACCTGCCCCCCGTCCTCCTCCCACCGACCGCCGAGACCACCGTCGGGTCGGCGCGGGCGCTCGACCTCGCCGTGGGAACCGAGCAGTGACGAGCCTGCGGGATGCCCTCGCCCTTCCCGAGCGGGCTGGGGTCGCGGTCTCGGCAGGACCGGACTCCGCCCTGACGACCCGACTCCTCGGGGTCGAGGTCCTCGCCGACCTGCGGGACGACGTCCCCGACCGGTGCGGCGGCCTGCTGCTCGCCGTCGCCGGAAGGGTCGGCGCGGAGCCGTGGCGTCTGGACGTCCTGCTCCGCCGGGCTGCCGCAGCTGGCGCGGCGGCTGTCCTCGTCTCCGTCGCCCTGGCTCCGGGCCGGGCGTCGGCGCAGGTGGCTCGGCGGCTCACCCTGCCCGTGCTCGTCGCCCCCGACCCCCTCAGGTGCGCCATCGCTCTTCGTATCCACCTCGCCCTGCCCGAGCTGGCCGCGGCGCGGTAGGTGACGGCCACCGCCAACGCCTGTGCCAGCGCCCCCGCCGGGGTCGAGCCGCTCGTACGAAGGGTGAGCGCGGCCCTGGATCGTGAGGTGTGGCTGCTCGACGCCGGAGGGCGCCATGTGACCGGACACCATCCGCGAGGCTCGGTCCCGGGTCCGGCCGACGATCTCGACACCGGCCGCGCGGGAGGGAGCTGGCTGCGCGAGCCGGTGCCCGACGACGCCCGGCTCGTGCCGGTCGCGGTGCCCACGGATCATCCGCGCGGCGCGTACGTGGTCCTGCGGCGCGCCGACAACGACGAGGTCGTCGCCGTCCGCGCGGCCCTCACCGTCCTCGCCACCAGCGTGGCCGGCCGGCTGGCGTCGGACCGACTCACCGCCGAACGGGACGCAAGGCACCGGATGACACTTCTCGCCGAGTTCGTGCAGGCCGGTGGCCGTCTCCCCCCTGAGTCCCCGGGCCGCATGCTGGCCCAGGGCTGGGAGCTCGGCGGCCACCACATCGGCATCCGCATCGACGTCCCCGGCGCCTTGGACCCGGTCTCGCTGCGGCCCGAGGTGCTGCGCGCCTTCGCCGACGCCGGCGTCGACGCCCAGGTCGTGGAGCAAGGCGCCGGCTGGGCAGCGTGGACCAGCTTCGGTCAGGCGCCGAGCCAGGGACGGCTGCGTGCGCACGCCACCGCGGTGCGCCGCGTGCAGTGGCTCCTGCGCTCCCAGCTGCCGACGGTTATGGGGGTCGGCAGCCTGCGCGCGGGGCCGGAAGGCCTCACCCGCAGCCTGGGCGAGGCCGGGGACGCCGCGCGCATCGCCGCCACGCGCGCGGCCAGCGGCCACCTCGTCCACGTCGACCGGCTCGGACTCGGCCAGCTCCTGCTCGCCTGGACCCGCACGGACACCTTCGCCCCGGCGGCCTCGTCGCTACTCACCCCGCTGCAGGGCCAGCCCGGACTGCTCGAGACCCTCGCGACCTACCTGGACGCCGAGTCGTCCGTCGCCGCCACGGCAGCGGTGCTCGGCGTGCACCGCAACACGGTCTCGACCAGGGTCGCCAAGGCCGCCCAGCTTCTCGGAGTCGACCTCGAGGATCCCGACGAACGCCTCGCGGTCCAGCTGGCCTGTCGCAGCGTCCTGTCGCACCGCTGACGAGGACGTCTACGCCAGGTTGGCGGTGATCTCTCGGAGGACGTCGTCGAGGTCGTTCTCCTCGCCTTGCCGAGGACGACGACGGTCGCCCGGATGTCGGGCAGGTAGCCGAGGAACGACTGGTAGCCCGGGTCGTCGCCGGGACGGAACCGGGCGCGATGCCGGCAGACCGTCCCGAGGAAGTAGGCATAGCCGTAGGCGTCCGCAGGTGCGGGGTCGTCCCGGTCGGAGGGAGTCGTCAGCTCCGCCTGCCGACCGACCATCAGCTGCCGCGATCCCGCGCTGAGGAGCTCTCCCGCCTCGAGGGCCTGCGTATAGCGGACGAGGTCGTCGACCGTCGACCAGACTCCCCCCTTCCGGGGATGGCGGCGAACTCCGGGACATCGACTCGCTCCCGGCACGAAGCGGCTGATGGGCTCACCCAGCCCGAGGGAGCCGTCGTCGGCCAGGCGCATGACCGCCACAGCCGTGTACTGCTTGATGACAGAGGCGACGGCACCACGTCAAGTCAGCGGTGGACGTGAAGGGACTCGAACCCATGACCTCTCGCGTGTGAAGCGAACGCTCTAACCAACTGAGCTACACGTCCGGACGGCCAGCCGGGGGCAGGTCGCTGAAGCGTCAGAATAGCCGCCTCGTGGGCCGGACCGTTAATCGACTCCCGGGAGCAGCCGGAGCCAGTTCTCGACCACGTCGGGCAGGAATCCCCACACCCCGGTGATCGCGAACAGGGCCCAGAAGATGGCGAGGGCGGCGGTACCCAGCGTGACGAGGCCCTTCAGCCACCACGGCTGGCGGACCATCCAGTGGGTCCACTGCGCGAGCACGCCCTTGCCCCAACGCAAAAGGCGCTGCGCCCACTCGAACTCCGTCGCCCAGAGCGACACGCCAGCGAAGACGACGAGCCAGCCCGGGCCGGGGGCCGGCACGATGATCAGCCCGCCGACGACCACGACGAGACCGAGGACGCCGATGGTGATCCGGTAGACCCGCGCCGTCGCGGGGTTGGCGCGGATCCTGCGGCGCCACGCCCAGTCGTCGTCCTGGGCGTCCAGGGTGATGTTGTGGTCGGTTCGCTCGGCCCGTCTGCGCGCGGCGGCGGCGGCGTCCTCGGCGGCTGTCACGGGTCGAGGTCCTCGGCGGCGCGCGCGGTGAAGATCTGCGCCAGTCGGGCGGTGACCGGCCCGGGGGTCAGCTCGCGGTCGTCGACCGCATGCACCGGGAAGATGTCCTTGATGGAGCTGGTGAGGAAGACTTCGTCGGCGGTCCTCAGCACGTCGAGCGGCAGCGTCTCCTCACGGATCTCGACGCCTGCCTCCCGGCCCCACTCGAGGACCAGGCCACGGGTGATTCCGCGAAGCAGGCCGGAGTCCCCCGGCGGCGTGAGGACGACCCCGTCCATCTCAGGCAGGACCACGAAGACGTTCGAGCCGGTGCACTCGCACAGCTCACCCCGGGTGTTGGCGAAGACCGCCTCCATGGCCCCGGCCTTCTTGGCCGCCGCGAGGGCGACGACGTTCTCGGCATACGACGTCGTCTTGAGGCCCGCCGTCGCCCCCCGCTCGTTGCGCGTCCACGGCACCACGGTGATCTTGCCCGAGGCTGCCGGCCGGGACTGCGCCACGCTGGTGACGATGTAGGTGAGGTCGCCGTCGCTGCGGTCGGATCCCAGCGGTCCGATGCCGCCGGTCAGGGTGATCCGCAGCCGCCCGAAGGCGATCGGCTCCGCTGCCCCGAGGACCACCTTGATCCCGTCACGGATCCGGTCGTGGTCGACCGGCGGAAGCCCGAGGCCGGCGGCCGACAGATCGAGCCGGGCCAGGTGCCGCGTCAGGGCAAAGGGGTGGCCGTCGACGAGCTTCGTCGTCTCGAAGACGCCGTCCCCCACCGTCACCCCGTGGTCGACGACGGTCAGCGACGGCTCCGACGCACTGACCAGCCGACCGTCCACCCAGGCATTGACCTTCATGTCCGCAGCTCCGCTCATCTGCCCAGGGTCCCAGAGTCCGGCGGCTCCGACGTCGTCATGCCCCCCCCAACGCGAGTCGGGTCGCCCCGAGTTCCGCGACACGCGCCCACCGCCTGCCGTATGCCGCCCCTTCGCCGCGCGCGCGGCACAATGACTCCTATGATGCGCGCCACGGGGGTCGCCGTCGTCGGCGCGACGGTCCTCCTCGCGGCGGCGTGCTCGTCCGCCTCCAGTGCCCCACCGGCCTCGTCCGTCTCGGTCCCGTCGTCCTCCCGGTCGCCGTCGTCCCCGGGCGGCGCGGCGGTCAGCCCCACGACGAGTGGCACCACCGCCGACTCGAGACCGATCACCCTCGCCTTCGGCGGCGACGTCAACTTCGAGGGTCGGGTGGCCCACCTGCTCGACGGCACCGACGGCCTCGCTGACCTGCGTCCGGTCCTTGGTGGCGCCGACGTCGCCATGGTGAACCTCGAGACGGCGATCACCGACCGGGGCACCCCGCAGCCGAAGATCTACCACTTCCGGACCAGCCCCAAGGCGCTGGTCATTCTCCAGAAGGCGGGCATCGACGGCGTGAGCATGGCCAACAACCATGCGGTCGACTTCGGGGCCGACGGTCTCACGGACACCCTCGCGGCCCAGCAGGCGAGTCCCATCCCCGTCATCGGGATCGGCCGCGACGCCGCACAGGCCTTCGCCCCGGCCGTCTTCACCGTCCGCGGCGTGTCAATCGCCGTTATCGCCTCGACCCAGGTCAACGACTACACGGTCAACACCTTTCCGGCCACGGACACGCGAGCGGGCGTCGCCGGCAACCTCGTCAGCAACGACCGGCTGGTCGCTGCGGTCCGGGCGGCGACGCAGAAGTACGACGTCGTCGCCGTCTTCCTCCACTGGGGCACCGACTACACGACCTGCCCCGACGGGCCGCAGCAGCGCACCGCCGCAGCGCTCCAGGACGCCGGTGCCGATGTCGTCGTCGGAGGACACGCCCACCGTGTCCAGGGCGCCGGCCGACATGGCCGCACCTATGTCGACTACGGGCTCGGCAACTTCGTCTGGCTCAACACCCGCTCCGAGATCGACACTCGCAGTGGGGTGCTCACCGTGAGCATCGACCGTGCAGCCGCCTTGGCACAGGGTGCGGCGGACCCGGCCACGCGGCATACCCGCCCGTCCGTCGTGACCGGCGCGACCTGGACCCCGCTCGTGGTGGGCGACGACGGGGTGCCGCGCGCTCCGGCCGCCGCGACTGGGGCGACCCTCCTGCAGGCCTTCACCGACGCCCGGAGCTGCGCGGGCCTCACGCCCTGACCAGCCCCGGGTATGCCGCGGGCCCGCGCCACGTGCTGTGGCGCGGGCCGGCGGGACGGGTGGATCAGCGGTGACGCATGCGCCGTCCGATGACGATCCCGACGACCAGCCCGACGACACCCACGACGAGCTGTGGGGCGTAGGACCTGAGGATCACCGGCAGGACAGCCGATCCGAGGTCCAGGGCGTCGTCCGCCTCGGCCTCCGGGGCTGCGCGAACGGGTGCCGGACGCGGCGCCGCCGCGGGAACCACCACCGGCGCCGTAGCGTCCGGGATCGTGGTGGTCGAGGCAACCGAGCCCCCGGACGCAGCAGGCGCAGCAGCTGCCGGCTCCGCAACGGGGGCCGGCGCCTCCTCCTCCGTGAACCGCTTCTCGAGACACGCGACGAACTGCCCGAGAAGCTTGTCCGAGACGTCCTGCATGACCCCACGACCGAACTGCGCCGGCTTGCCGGTGACGTTGAGGTCGGTGGTGACATCGACCTCCGACCCGCCCGACGCGACCTCGGCGACGGCGATCGTCACCGAGGCACCGGCCGTGCCGTTGCCCCGCTTGTCCTTGCCCTTCGCGTCGATGACGGCACGGTGGGCCGTGTCGTCACGCTCGACGAACGTGCCGGACCCGGCATACACGAGGGCGATCGGGCCGAGCTTGATCTTCACCGTGCCGGTGAAGGAGTCGTCCTCGACGCTGGTGACGGCGGCGCCCGGGAAGCACCCGGCGACGCCCTCGAGGTCCATCAGCGTCGCCCACGCGGTCTCGGCGTCCGCGGGGACGACGAAGGAGTGGTGCAGGTCCACCGGCGTCAGCTCCCGGCAGCAGCGAGGACCGCGCGACGGGTGAGGACCCCGGCGAGGTGCTTGCGGTAGTCGCTGTCGCCGTTGAGGTCCGAGGGCGGGTTGGTGCCGTCGGCGGCCGTCGCGGAGGCGGCCTTGACGGCCTCCTCCGTGGCGGGCTGTCCGAGCAGCGCGGCCTCGACCGAGGTGGCCCGCAGGGGGATCGAGCCCATGTTGGTCAACCCGATGCGTGCCTCGGTGATCGTGCCGCCCTCCATCTTGACGGTGGCCGCGACCGCGACGATGGCCCACTGGTGGGCGACCCGCACGAACTTCTCGTAGCGCGCCCCCCAGCCGGTGTGCTTGGGGATGCGGACCTGGGTCAGCAGCTCCCCCTCCTGGACGGCCGTCTCGAAGAGGTCGACGAAGAACTCGGAGGCGGGGACGGTGCGGGTCGCACCGCCCGGACCGACGATGACGAACTCGGCGTCCAGCGCGAGTGCTGCCGCCCCGATGTCGCCCGCCGGGTCGGCGTGGACGAGCGCTCCGCCGAGGGTGCCGCGGTGCCGGATCTGCGGATCCGCCACCTCCGCCACCGTCTTCTGGAGCAGCAGCGCGTGCTGCCCCACCAGCTCGCTCTCGACGACGTCGGAGTGGGTGGTCATCGCCCCGATGACGATGGTGTCACCCTCCTCGGAGATCCCGCGCAGACCGGGGATCCGGCTGAGGTCGATGACCTTCTCGGGGCTGTTGAGCCGCAGCCGCAGGACGGGCAGCAGGCTCTGGCCCCCGGCCATGATCTTGGCGTCGTCGCCGGCCTCGGCGAGGGCCGCGAGCGCGTCCTCCACCGACTCCGGCGCGAGGTAGTCGAACTGGACGGGGATCACGGGGTGCCACCTTCCGACTCGTCGAAGTGCGGCACGGCCGCGGCTTCAGTGGGGACCTGCTGCTTCTGGCCACCGGACTGGATGGCCTTCCAGACCCGCTCGGGGGTGCACGGCATCTGGACGTCGTCGACGCCGAACTGGCGCAGGGCGTCCACGACGGCGTTGACGACGGCCGGGGTGGAGGCGATGGTGCCGGCCTCCCCGACACCCTTGGTGCCGAGCGTGTTGGTCAGCGACGGGGTCGTGGTGTGACCGATGTCGAAGCTGATCATGTCGGCGGCGGTGGGCACGAGGTAGTCGACGAAGGACCCCGACACGAGCGTGCCCGAGTCGTCGTAGACGGCCTCCTCGAAGAGCGCCTGGGCGATGCCCTGGGTGAGCCCGCCGTGCATCTGGCCGGAGACGATCAGCGGGTTGATGACGTTGCCGATGTCGTCGACGCAGGTGTACTTGCGCATCGTGATCTGGCCGGTCTCGGTGTCGATCTCGAGGGCGCACAGGTGCGTGCCGTGCGGGTAGTTGAAGTTGATCGGGTCGTAGGTGGCGTCGGAGTCGAGCGACGGCTCCATCCCGTCGGGGAGGTTGTGCGCCACGAAGACGGCCCCCGCGATCTCCTGGATGGCCAGGCCCTGGTCGGTGCCCTTGACGCTGAACCGGCCGGCCGAGAACTCGATGTCGTCGACCGACGCCTCGAGGAGGTGGGCCGCGACGGGCCGCGCCTTCTCGATGACCTTGTCGGCCGCCTTGACGAGCGCCTCACCACCGACGACGAGCGAGCGCGAGCCGTAGGTGTCGAGCCCCTTCGGCGCGGTCTGGGTGTCGCCGTGAAGGACCTCGACGTCCTCGAAGGGCACGCCCAGACGGTCGGCGATGATCTGGCTGAAGGCCGTCTCGTGGCCCTGGCCGTGGGCGCTCGCCCCGGTCACGACCTCGACCTTGCCGGTGGCCAGCATGCGCACGCTCGCGTGCTCCCAGCCGCCGGCGCCGTAGTTGAGCGACCCGAGGACCCGAGAGGGGGCCAGGCCGCACATCTCGGTGAACGTCGAGACGCCGATGCCGAGCTGGACGCGGTCACCGGAGTCCCGCCGCTGCTTCTGCTCCGCGCGCAGGGCGTCGTAGCCGAAGGACTCCTTCGCCTTGGCGGTGGCTGCCTCGTAGTTGCCGGAGTCGTACTCCAGACCGGCGACCGTGGTGAAGGGGAACTCCTCGTGGGTGATCCAGTTCATCTCGCGGACGACGAACGGGTCGACGCCGAGCTCGTTGGCGAGCTCGTCCATCAGCCGCTCGATGCCGAAGGTCGCCTCGGGCCGTCCGGCGCCGCGGTAGGCGTCGGTCCATGCCTTGTTGGAGAAGACCGTCTGACAAGTGAACTGGTATGCCGGGAACTTGTAGATCGCGTTGAACATGAAGGCGCCCAGCACCGGGACCCCACCGCCGACGACGGCGACGTAGGACCCGAGGTCGGCGAGGAGCTCGACCTTGAGACCGGTGACCTTGCCCTCCTTGGTCGCGGCCAGGGTGAGCTTCTGCCACTGGTCACGACCGTGGTGGGCCGCCATCAGCGACTCCGACCGCGTCTCGGTGTATTTGACCGGCTTGCCCAGCCGGCGGCCGACCGCCCACGCGATCCACTCCTCCGGTGTCACCTGGAGCTTGCCGCCGAAGCCGCCACCCACGTCGGGGGCGATGACGCGGATCTTGGACTCCGGGACCCCGGTGGTCGCGGCGAGGGCGAACCGGACGATGTGCGGCACCTGCGTGGCCGACCACATGGTGATCTGCTCACCCGTCGGGTCGACGACGACCGACCGCGGCTCCATGAAGGCGGGGATGAGCCGCTGTTGGCGGTAGTCGCGCTCGATGACGATGCCCTCGGCGCGGGCCGTGGCGATGGCCTCGTCGACGTTTCCGCCGGTGCCGGCCTCGGCCGAGTCGAACTTCCAGAAGGCCGACTTGTTGGTGCCGAGGTCGGGGTGCGCGAGCACCTTGTCCTCGGCGTTCTCGCGCAGGTCGAGGGCGGCGGGCAGCTCCTCGTAGTCGACGTCGACGAGCTCGGCGGCGTCACGGGCGGCGGCGGCGGTCCGCGCGACGACGACGGCGACGATCTCGCCGGCGAAGCTGACGCGGGCGGACGGCATCGGCAGGTGCACCGGGGTCTTCTGGTCGGTCGTGATGGCCCAGGCGTTGATGAGGACGCCCTGGCCGTCGCCGAGGTCGGCCCCGGTCAGCACGGCCTTGACGTGGGGAGCGGCCTTCGCCGCGTCGACGTTGATGTTGATGATGTTGGCGTGCGCGAACGGGCTGCGGACCATCGCCATGTGGAGCATGCCGGGGAGGGTGATGTTGTCGGTCCACTTGGTGCGGCCGGTGATCAGCCGCTGGTCCTCCTTGCGGAGCCGCTCGCGGCCGATCTCCTTCACGGCGATGTCGGGGCGGTCTTCGATGAGCGTCATGATGCAACCTCCTGTCCGGAGGCGGTCTGCACCGCTCGGACGATGTTGTGGTAGCCCGTGCAGCGGCAGAGGTTGCCCTCGAGGCCGGCGCGGATCTCCTTCTCGGTGGGAGTGGGGTTCTCGTTGAGCAGGTCGATCGACTGCATGATCATTCCGGGGGTGCAGTAGCCACACTGCAGGGCGTGGCACTCGTGGAAGGCGGCCTGCATCGGGTGCAGCTCGCCGTTCTTCGCCAGGCCCTCGATCGTGGTGACCTCGTGTCCGTCGGCCTGGACGGCGAGGACGTTGCAGGACTTGACGCTGCGGCCGTCGAGGTGGACGGTGCAGGCTCCGCAGTTGCTCGTGTCGCAGCCGACGACCGTGCCGGTCTTGCCCAGCTGTTCTCGCAGGTAGTGCACCAGCAGCGTTCGGGGCTCTACCTCGTCGGTATAGCTCTCGTCATCCACCTGGACGGTAATGCGGGTCATCCTTGACTCCTCATCTTTTCGTGTGCGTGCTGATCGTGTGACTGTTCAGATCGTCGTGCCTTGCGCGTGCTGGGGCAAGGGATCCTCTCCGAAGGGAGAGGAGGAACCGTTGACCCAGCCGGTATTGGGGTGGTGGATGGGGCCGTCGACGGCCGTCAGCCGCTCACCGCGACCGCCCCAGCGCATCGCGATGATCTCCGCCGCGATGCTCACCGCGGTCTCCTCGGGGGTGCGCGCACCGAGGTCGAGGCCGATGGGGCTGGAGAGGCGTCCCAGCTCGGGCTCGCTCATCCCGATCTCCCGCAGCCGCGTCATCCGGTCGTCGTGGGTGCGCCGCGACCCCATCGCCCCGATGTAGGCGACCTCCGGCATCCGCAGGGCCACCTCGAGCAGCGGGACGTCGAACTTCGGGTCGTGCGTGAGCACGCAGAGGACGGTGCGCTCGTCGATCCGGTCGGCGTCGAGCTCGCCCTGGAGATAGCGGTGCGGCCACTCGACGACGACCTCGTCGGCCTCGGGGAACCGGCTCGCCGTCGCGAAGATGGGGCGGGCGTCGCACACCGTGACGTGGTAGCCGAGGAACTTGCCCACCCGGGCGCAGGCCGCCGCGAAGTCGATGGCGCCGAAGACGAGCATCCGCGCGGCGGGGGCGTGGACGGACACGAAGACCCGCATCCCCTCGCCGCGCCGTTCACCGTCGGGGCCGTAGGTGAGGGTCTCGCTGTGTCCCGAGGCCAGCAGCCCGCGAGCGTCGTCGACGATCGCGGCGTCGGCGCGTTCACTGCCGAAGGAGGACGTCGGAGGCAGGTCGGGGTGGATGACGACGCGGCGTCCGACCCATACCGGGTCGGGGTGGGCGACGACGGTCGCCACCGCGACCGGTCGACCCTCGGCGATGTCCTCGGCGACCCCGCCCAGCTCGGGGTGGCTGTCGCGGGACACCTTCTCGACGTAGACGTCGAGGATGCCACCGCAGGTGAGGCCCACGGCATACGCATCCTCGTCGCTGACGCCATAGCGTTGCAGCGCAGGGGTGCCCGTCTCGACGACCTCCTGGGCGAGCTCGTAGACGGCGCCTTCGACGCAGCCGCCGGAGACCGACCCGACGGCCTCCCCCTGCGGGCCGACGAGCATCGTCGCACCGGGCTGCCGAGGAGCCGAGCGCCAGGTCGCGACGACCGTCGCGACGCCCACCGTCTCGCCCTCGTGCCACCACCGGAGCAGCTCGGGCAGGTCGTCAGCCACGGGTCACCACCTCGGCCAGGTCGTCGAAGGTGCGGAGCGAGTGGCCGGCCACGAAGTCGCTGCAGTGGGGCAGGGCGGCGACGATGCCCTGCTGGACGGGCAGGTAGCCGGCCTTGCCGCGGTGCGGGTTGACCCACACGACGCGATGGGCGAGCGAGCTCAGCCGGCGCATCTGCTCCTCGAGCAGCTCGACCCCGCCGCGCTCCCAGCCGTCGCTGTAGACGACCACGACGGCGCCGCGCGCCATGCCCCGCTGGCCCCACCGGTCCAGGAACGCTTTCAGGGACTCCCCCAGCCGGGTGCCGCCGGACCAGTCGGGCACGACGTCACCGGCCGCGACCAGCGCCCGCTCGGGGTCCCGCTGCCGCAGGGCGCGCGTGACGTGGGTGAGGCGGGTGCCCATCGTGAAGACCTCGACCGACCCGCCGCCCATCACCCAGTGGTGGGCGAGGCGCAGGAGGGCGTCGGCGTACGCGCTCATCGACCCCGACACGTCGACGAGCAGGACCACGCGGCGCGAGCGGCTGCCGCGGTGCCGCCAGCTGAGCTCGACGGGCTCGCCGAAGTGCTCCAGCTGACGCCGCAGGGTGCGCCTGGGGTCGACAGCACCTCGGTGCCATGCCGTATGCCGCGTGGCTCGCCGACGCGGCACTGGCCGCTTCAGGGACGCGAACATCGTTGCCAGTATTGCTTTCTCGGTCCCCGACATGCTGGCGACGTCGCGCTGGCGGAGCACCTCGAGGCCGCTGGCGATGGCCTGGACGGCGTCGGTCTCCTGGTCCGGGCCGTCGCCCTCGCCTTCACCCTCGTCGGTGAGGTCGGCCTGGACCATGGTGGGTGGGGGCGGCTGCCGGGTCAGCCGCAGCTCCTCCTGATGGGCCGTGAACCACGCATGGAAGAGCTTGTCGTAGCGGTCGACGTCGTCGGGCCCACCCGTCAGCGTGGCCCGTCCCGCCCAGTAGGTCGCGCGCTCGTTGCCCATCCCGACCTCGGTAACGGCGGCGAGGTAGGTCGCCTCGCGGTCCGCCGTGACGGCGACGCCGGAGGCGCGCAGGGCGTGGGCGAAGCCGAGCAGGAGCGCGTCGGGCGCGGTGGGCACGTCAGCCCCCGAGGATCTGGTCGAGGCTGCCGCGCACCCGATCGGCGTCCTCGCGGTACTTCACGGCAACCCCCAGCGTGGCGGAGGCGTGCTCGACGTCGAGGTCGCTCGCGCCGAGCTCCATCAGGGCCCGCGCCCAGTCGAGGGTCTCGGCCACGCCCGGAGGCTTGACCAGCTCGCCGCCACGACGCATCGCCTGCACCGCGGAGACGACCTGCCGGCTGAGCCGCTCCCCCACCTCGGGTGCCCGGCTGCGGACGATCTCGAGCTCGCGCGCCAGGCCCGGGTGGTCGATCCAGTGGTAGAGGCAGCGGCGCTTCAGGGCGTCGTGCAGCTCGCGGGTCCGGTTGGAGGTGAGGATGACGATCGGCGGCACGGTGGCCCGGATGGTGCCGAGCTCGGGGATCGTCACCTGGTAGGTCGAGAGGACCTCGAGCAGGAAGGCCTCGAACTCGTCGTCCGCGCGGTCGACCTCATCGACGAGGAGGACCGCCGGGCTCTCGCGCAGGGCCCGCAGGATCGGGCGGGAGAGCAGGAACCGCTCGTCGAAGAGCGACTTCTCCACGTCGGGTCCGTCGGGCCCGTTGCCGCCCTCTCCGTCGACGCCGATGCGAGCCGTGGTCTCGAGAGCGCGCAGGTGCAGGATCTGTCGGGGGAAGTCCCAGTCGTAGAGCGCCTGCGAGGCGTCGATGCCCTCGTAGCACTGCAGCCGGATGAGTGGCACCTCCAGCGCCTCGGCGAGTGCCTCGGCGAGAGCGGTCTTCCCGGTGCCGGGTTCGCCCTCCAGCAGGAGCGGCCGGCCGAGTCTCAGCGCGAGGAATCCTATTGTCGCAAGGGCGTCGTCGGCGAGATAGCCGGTCGCCCTGAGCAGTTTCGCGAGCTGGGCTGCCGAGGTGATGGACGGTTCCATGGGTCGATCATTGCCCACGGTCAGACCTCCCGCGGGACGGGGTCGGCGGGGACCGTCTCCCGTGTCGCGCCCGCCGGACGGGAGTCCACGTCGGCGCCGCCGGCGAGGTCGCCGCACTCGACGAGGACCACCTCGCGCTCGAGGAGATAGTCACGCGCCCCGCGGTCGCCGGCCGCCTCCCTGATCACTCCGGCCCAGTGGTCCCGACCGAGCACGACGGGATGGCCGGGCACCCCCTCGTATGCCGCCCGCTCCAGGACGGCGGCCGGCGGGAGGCCTCCGTAAGCGTGGTCGCCGGCGGAGTTGGCAGCGTGGTCGTCGGCGTGGTCATCGGTGTGGTCGTCGGAAGGACCCCCGAGGCGGGCCACCAGCCGCGCCACGACGTCGGCGCCGACGTCGGGCAGGTCGACGAGGTTCACCAGGGTCACCGTGGCCGGCGTGGACCGGAGGTGACGCAGACCGGCGCGCAGCGAGGCGCCCATGCCTTCGTCCCAGTCGTCTGCCACCACGACCTCGCCGGTGAAGCCGTGGTCCGCGAGCAGCCTTGCGGCCCGGTCGGACTCGGCTCCGAGCACGACGGTGACACCGTCGCAGCCACCGTTCTCGAGAACGGCGACCGAGCGGGCCAGCCACGAGGTGCCGTCAGCGTCGTGGACCAGGGATTTGGGGCCTCCCATCCGGCGACCGGCTCCCGCTGCGAGGAGGAGTCCGGCGACGGAGGTCATAGGACAAATACATCACACTCCGGTGAAGGTCGCCCACACATCTGTCGCATGTTGTGCAGAGCCGCAGCGGATGCGGGAGCCAGGCGCTTCACAGCTCCGCAGGTGAGGAAAGGAGCCCGCACCCCGCCGCTCGGCCACCCGGGACTCCTCCTCACGTGAGGAGGAGTCCCGGGCCGGCTCCGCTCAGAAGGCGCTCGTGCCGTTCGGCGTGCCGAGGCCGGTCGGGCCGTCGTATCCCGGCCCGGCGGTGCAGTAGCTGGCGCAGGAGCCGTTGCTGCCGGAGGTCACGTCGTTGAGGCCGCCGGACGCGGCATACGGGAGGGTGTTGGCGTAGCCCGTGGTCCGGCCGCTGAGGGCGTAGACCCCGGCGACGATGGGCGACGAGAGGCTCGTGCCGCCGTACTGGGCCCAGGACGACGCGCTCGAGGACGTGGGTGCGTAGACGGCGAGGCCGGTGTTGGGGTCGGCGTCCGCGGAGACGTCGGCGATCGCCCGACCGCTGCAGCCGGTCACGCCCGAAGTCTGGCCCGCAGGTGCAACGTTGAGCGTCGTGCAACCGGATCCCGAGCCGCTCCAAGCGGATTCGCTCCAGCCCCGGGTGCTGGTCGTCTTCGTGAGCGACGTGCCACCGACCGCGGTGACGTAGTGCGAGGAGGCAGGGAAGGACGCGCCCTGGTAGCCGTTGTCACCCGTCGACGCGGTCACGGCGACGCCGGGGTGGTTGTAGTAGCTGCCGTAGCTGGAGTCGGCGCTGTCGCCGCCCCCGTAGCTGTTGGAGATCGCGACGACCCCGGCGTGGGCGGCCGCGGTCTTGACGGCAGCACCGAGGTTGGCGAAGGACGGCGTCTTGGCCTGCACCAGCAGGATCTTGCAGTCGGGGCAGGTCGCCGAGACCGCGTCGAGGTCCAGCGCCTGCTCCTGCGACCAGCCGAGGTTGTATGCCGGGAGGCTGGACGAGCCGGTCTGGCTCACCACGGTGAGGCACCCGTTCGCGGTGGTGCAGGCGCTGAGGCCGAACTGGGACCGGTAGACCGCGAGGTCCCGGGAGGCGTTCGGGTAGCCGTAGGCGTCGACGATGGCGACGGTGCGGCCCGACGAGCCGGTGCTGGTCAGACCGTAGGCCGACCGGATGTCGGAGGGGGTCTTGCCGGAGATCGCGGCAGGACGGGCTGCACTGCCGGCCGATGCCAGGGGGTTCACCCGGGCTCCGGTGGCCGTGTCCACGAGCTCCTCGGCGAGGCAGGAGGCCTCACCGGGGCGCGCCGCCGCGCAGACGCGCTTGGCGTGGTGCGCCGAGGATGCGAGCGCGGGGGTCGCGTCGGCGGACGGGACGGCGGCGGCCGCCAGACCGAAGGTCGCGGTCGCGGCAACGGCGATGGTGATGAGTGTTCTGCGCATCCTGACGTGTCTCCTGATGGGCTCGGCCTCGTGTGACGTGTTGAGACCCGGGTGAGGCGCGACGATCTGTCGCTGGACCGGAGCCTGACGACTGTGGAGGGGCAGGACAAGGGGCCAACGAAAAGGGGGGGATCCCAAGGGCCGACCGTGGTCAGCCGTTGACCGATTCGTGGTCCGTCTCCCAGCGGTCACTCAGAGCTTTCCGGGGAGATCAACAGAACAGCCGCATCGCGGGCCGGTCAGACCGACCTGATTGATCCTGTTCGTCCGTATTAATCCTCCGTGAGTCATATCTACTTTTGACGGCATTAGCGCAATTACTGCCGTGATAGGGGCTTTCACCATGTCCCGCCCGTCGGGAATGTTCGGGAAAAGTCGAAAATCACCGTGGCAATCACCCTGTGTGGACTACTCTTCTGTTCACGAGAAGGGCCCGTTGCGGGGGCTGCAGCAGCCCTTCCACGTACGGGGGAATCCACTTTTTTGGGGGAATACATCATGGCCGTCATTGCCGTGGTCCCTGCCCATGACGAGGCAGCGACCATCGAGTCCGCCGTGGCGTCCCTGCGCGCCCAGGCGGTGGCCTTCGACCGCATCGTCGTCGTCGCCGACAACTGCACGGACCAGACGGTGGCCATCGCCCGCGCTGCCGGGGCGGAGGTCTTCGAGACGCGCGGCAACCGCCACCGCAAAGCAGGCGCACTCAACCAGGCGCTGCCGCACATCGCCCTCGACGACGACGACCTGCTCCTGGTGATGGACGCCGACACCCGCCTGGGCACCGACTACATGGCTGCCGTGCTCCGCCACTTCGCGGTGACGAGCAGCCACCACGGTCGGCAGCTCGGGGCGGTCGGCGGGATCTTCCACGGCGACGAGCCGCACGGCGTGCTCCAGCGACTCCAGGCCGCCGAGTACGCCCGCTACGCCCGCGAGATCGGCCGCCGGCAGGGCCGTGTCCACGTGCTCACCGGCACCGCCTCGGTCTTCCTCGTCCGGGCGCTGCGCGACGTGGCCACCTCGCGCGGCCACCTGCTGCCCGGGCGGCGCGGCGACGTCTACGACACATCGGCCCTGACCGAGGACAACGAGATCACCATCGCCCTCAAGACCATCGGCTGGGGCCTGGTCTCGCCGAAGGAGTGCCTGGTCTACACCGAGCTGATGCCGACGCCCGGTGCCCTGCACGACCAGCGGCTGCGGTGGTATCGCGGCGCGGTCGACAACATCGCCACCTACGGGCTCACGCGGGTGACGGCCCGCTACTGGATGCAGCAGAGTGCGCTGCTCTTCTCGACCGTGATGCTGCTGCTCTATCTCGTCCTGATGGCCTACACCATCGTGGTCGGGGTCTTCGCCCTGTCCTGGTTCTGGAGCTTCATCGGTGTCATCTTCGCCGTCGAGCGGGTGGTCACCGTGTGGGAGGCTGGCCCGCGCGCCCGGTTCACCGCGGCGCTGATCGTGCCCGAAATGGTCTATGACGTGTTCCTCCAGATGATCTTCCTGCGCGCGCTGGGGCAACGTCTCAGTCGATCGACCCCGGAGTGGAAGCACCACACCGCTCCGGCGCGCAGGACCCTGCAAGTCCCAACAATGAAAGAGGTCTGAACGTGTACTCCTCCATCAAAGCCGTGAGTGGTGGCGCAGTGGGCTCCGCAGCCCTTGCTGCGACCGGTTTCTCCGCGCTGTTCTATGTCGTGGCGTCGTTCACGCTGGTCATGGCCGGAATGGCCTTGCTCCGGATGCGCCCGAAGACCCAGAAGTAGCCACCGGTAGGACCCGGCCCCCCGAGCGCCGTCCAGCGCTCGGGCCCGGGAAACCTGCCGTCCGTCAGAAATCGGTCCGTCAGAGCCGGTGCAGCGCGGCTGTCGTGAACACCGCTTCGGACTCCTCGTCCGAGGCGTCGAGGTCGACGGTCGCCGTGATCCGCCAGTCGTGGTCGCCCGCCGGGTCGTCGATGACCTGGTCGACGGCCCAGGCCCGGCCCGCACCCGATACCTGCTCGACGACGAACAGGGCGGGACCTCGGGCGTCGGAGTCGAGGCCGACCTCCTCGTGCTCGAGGAAGTAGGACTCCCCGGCCTCCTCCCAGTCGGCGGCCACGGGCCACCCGTCGACGTCGGTCCACGCCCCCAGCGCCGACCAGTCGCCGTGCGCGAGCAGCTGCACGAGCTGAAACATCGCGTTGCGCACGAGGATGCGGAACCCCCTCTCGTCACTGGTGATTCGGCGAGGAGCCGGCGGGAGGACAGCGGCCCCGGCGGCCAAGGCCTCCTGGCGATCGGGGTCGGTCAGCGCTTCCCACTCGTCGAGAAGACTGGAGTCGGTCTGGCTCACCACCGTGCCCAGCCAGGCGATGAGGTCGTCCACCTCGGGCGTCTTCGCCGAGTCGGGGACGGTCTGGCGGAGCGCCTTGTAGGCGTCGGAGAGGTAGCGCAGCACGATGCCCTCGGAGCGGGTGAGGCCGTAGAAGGCCACGAGGTCACCGAAGGTCATGGCCCGTTCGTAGAGGTCACGGACGACCGACTTCGGTGACAGGGCTGACTCATCGACCCACGGGTGGCTCTGCCGATAGGTCCGGAACAGTGCGGTGAGCAGCTCCTCGAGGGGCCGCGGCCAGGTGACGTCCTCGAGGATCTCCATCCTCTCCTCGTACTCCACCCCGTCCGCCTTGAGCTCCGCCACGGCCTCTCCGCGGGCCTTGAACTGCTGCGCCATCAGGATCTGACGGGGATCCTCCAGGGTGGCCTCGATGAGCGAGACGACGTCGAGGGCGTAGGTCGGGCTCTCCGGGTCGAGGGTCTCGACCGCCCCGAGGGCGAACGCCGACAACGGCTGGTTGAGCGCGAAGCCGAGCTGGAGGTCCTCGACGAGGCGCGTCGTCCGGCCGTACTCGTCCGGGGCCTCGAGGCGCTCGACGACACCGGCCGCCAGCAACGAGCGATAGATCTGGACCGCCTGCCGGACGTGCCGCACCTGTCGGCGAGGCTCCTCGTGGTTGTCGCGCAGCAGTTGACGCATCGCCGCGAAGGGATCCTCGTGCCGCTGGAGCACGTTGAGGACCATCGAGTGGGTGACCCGCATCCGCGAGACGAGCGGCTCGGGCTCGGCCGCGACGAGCCGGGAGAACGTGTCCTCGCTCCAGCTGATGAATCCGTCAGGAGCCTTTTTGCGCTGGATCTTTCGTTGCTTCTTGGGGTCGTCGCCGGCTTTGGCCACCGCGCGCGCGTTCTCGACGACGTGCTCGGGGGCCTGCACCACGACGGTGCCGGCCGTGTCGTATCCCGCCCGTCCCGCGCGCCCCGCGATCTGATGGAACTCGCGAGCCTTGAGCAGCCGCTGACGCGACCCGTCGAACTTCGTCAGGCCGGTCAGCAGCACGGTGCGGATCGGGACGTTGATGCCGACCCCGAGGGTGTCGGTGCCGCAGATGACCTTGAGGTGCCCGCGTTGGGCCAGCTGCTCGACGAGCCGCCGGTACTTCGGCAGCATCCCGGCGTGGTGGACCCCGATGCCGTGCCGGACGAGTCGCGAGAGCGTCTTGCCGAACCCGGCCGAGAAGCGGAACCCGCCGATGAACGCGGCGATCGCGTCGCGGTCGGCGCGGCTGGCGACCGTGACCGACATCAGGGCCTGTGCCCGCTCGAGCGCTGCGGCCTGGGTGAAGTGGACGACGTAGACGGGCGCCTGGCCGGTCGCGAGGAGCTCCTCCAGCGTCTCGTGCAACGGTGTCATCGCCCAGTGGTAGGTCAGCGGGACGGGTCGCTCGACCGACGTCACCATGGCCGTGGGACGGCCCGTGCGCCGCACCAGGTCCGCCTCGAACGGGCTGGTGTCACCGAGCGTGGCGGACATCAGGATGAACTGGGCCTGCGGCAGCTCGAGGATGGGGACCTGCCACGCCCAGCCGCGGTCGGGCTCGGAGTAGAAGTGGAACTCGTCCATGACGACCTGCCCGACGTCGGCCGTCCGGCCACCACGCAACGCGATGTTCGCCAGCACCTCGGCCGTGCAGCAGATGATCGGCGCTCCGGGGTTCACCGCGGCGTCCCCGGTGAGCATGCCGACCTGGTCGGCGCCGAACACGTCACAGAGGGCGAAGAACTTCTCGGACACCAGTGCTTTGATGGGCGCCGTGTAGTAGCTGCGGATCCCGGCCACGAGCGCCGCGAAGTGGGCGCCCGTGGCGACGAGGCTCTTGCCCGAGCCGGTCGGCGTCGAGAGGATGACGTTGGAGCCCGACACGACCTCGATCAGTGCCTCCTCCTGGGCGGGGTAGAGGGACAGGCCCTGTCCCGTCACCCACTCCGAGAAGGCCGCGAAGACGTCATCGGGGTCGGGTGCTGCACCGGGTCGTCCGGCAAGCGTGGAGGTCGTCGCTGTGAGGGTCATGTCCTCGTCATCCTCTCAGTGCCGAGAGGGAGGGTGGTCACGCGCTGATCGTCGACGCCCCGGCCGTCCGGGCGGCCCGGTGCTCCGCGGGGCTGATCCCCTTGACCCGCTTGAACGCGACGCTCAGCGCGAACCCGCTGCCGTAGCCCACCCGGGCCGCGACGGCGTCGAGGGTCATCTCCCCCTCGCCGATGAGGTCGGCCGCCAGGTCCAGACGCCACTGCGCGAGATAGGTCATCGGCTCTCGCCCACCAGCTGCGCGAAGCGCCTGGCCAGGGTCGAGCGCGACCAGCCCACGGCCGCAGCCAGACCGGCCAGCGACCACGGGTGGCCGGGCTGGTCGTGGATCAGGGCCAGCACCGGCCCGACGAGGGGGTCGGCCTGCGCGTGGTACCACCCCGGGGCGCCGGATCCCGGACGGTCGAGCCACTCACGCAGGGCAGCGACGACGAGCAGGTCGACCACCCGGTCGAGGACGGCCGCCTGCCCGAGGACGTCGCGGTCGATCTCGGCCTGGAGGTAGTCGACCAGGGGCGCGTTCCACGCGCCGGGCGCGAGGACCAGCAGGTGGGGCAGGGTCGGGAGCAGCCGGTGGCCCACTTCCGCACGACGCTCGTAGACGCCGGTCACGAAGACCACCGGGCTCGGGCCGGGACTCCCCCAGGTGCGCATCCCCAACGAGGCGAGGTCGCCGAGATCGCTCCCGTCGGGCGACGTGCACCGTTGTCCCGGGTGGATGACCACGGTGGGCCGGGTCGGCGCCTCGTCCTCGATCCGCATTGCAAAGGGGGGCGAGAGGCGGCACCGCAGCACGAAGGCCTCGCGGGCCCGGGTGCCGTCGAGGAGGCCGGTCAGCACGTCCATGCCGCCACATACCGGCACAGCGTCCGGAGGAGAGAGACGTTCGCACATGCCCCGACGGACCTCAGACATGGGCAGGCCCGCCGGCCGGGGGTGGGATGAGGACATGACCTCAACCACCGCCGTCCTCGTCAGCGCTGCCGCCCTCGGGACCACCGCCGTCGGCGGAGCGTTCCTCGCGTTCTCGTCCTTCGTCATGCCGGCCCTCGGCCGACTCCCGGCGCGGGAGGCCGTCGTCGCGATGCAGGCGGTGAACGTCACCGCGGTGTCAACGATCTTCATGATGACGCTGTTCGGCTCGGGCGCCCTGTGCCTGGTCACCGGCTGGCGGGCCGTGGTCGGGTGGGGCACGCCGGCCGCGTCGTGGCTGCTCGCCGGCAGCGCGGCATACCTCATCGGGGTGATCGGTGTGACGGTCGCGGCCAGCGTGCCCCGCAACGACCGGCTGGCCGCCCTCGACCCGGCGTCCGCGCCGGCCGCAGCCATCTGGGCCGACTACCTGTCGAGGTGGACGGCCTGGAACCACGTCCGGACCGTCGCCGGACTGCTCTCCGGCGCAGCCTTCCTCGTGGCCTCGGGTGCCCGCGCCCTGTGACGCGCGCACCGTCTGCCGCGGGCCCGCCGCTCAGGCGACGGGAGCCGGTACGCGGACCTCGAGACCCGCGTCCGCGAGCGCCCGGAGGATCGGTACCGCCTCGGCGAGCACGGCCCGCTCCCGCTCACCGAGCCCGTCGAGGTGCACCGACAGCCAGCTGGTGCTCTCGCGCCGCAGGCCCTCGAGGAGCTCGGCGCCCCCCGGGGTGATCGTGAGGATCGTCGCGCGGGCGTCCACGTCGTCGCGCCGGCGCTCGGCCCAGGCGGCACCGGTCATGATGTCGATGAGCCGGCTCATGCTCGCCGGCGAGACCCCCATCTCGGTCGCGAGGTCGCCGGCCCGGCAGCCGTCGGGATGGCGGGCGAGGGCCGACAGGGCGGCGAGCCGGGTGGGCGTCACCCCGGAGCTCGCGGCCGGCCTGCGCAGGTGGTAGGCCAGCCGGCTGACCTCGGTGCGCAGCCCCCCGGCGAGCTCGGCGACCGAGGTCTCGCGGGTCGGCGCCGTCAGCGACGAGGGACTCATCGGACCGCCGCCTCCACGGCCTCCGTGCGCGACTCCTCGGTCACGGCGTCCGGCCGGACCAGGTCGTCCCTCGACTCGCCGGCCGCATCGCCTCCGGACACCACGTCGACGTGCACGTACTTCTTGCCGATCATCCAGGACGCGACGGCGGCGACGAGGCACGCGACGATCGCGAAGGCGAAGGCCACGACGAGTCCGTTGTGGAACGGCTCGGAGATCAGCGACGGGAAGAACCCCCGGCCAGTCAGGTATGCCGAGTCCGTCGGCGACAGCTGCGACAGCGTGCTGGACCCCAGCAGCGACTGGATCGGGTTGTAGCCGAGGAGCGACGCGAACAGCACCGAGACCGGGGGCAGTCCCGCGACGACCTGTGCCTGGGCCGCCGACACGCCGTGGGCGGTGAGGCCGCTGGCCATCGCCTGGGGCAGCGAGCCGGCGAGCCCGGTGACCATGAGCGAGAAGAAGATCCCGATGGAGAGCACCATGGCCGAGTTCTGGAAGGTGGTGCTCATCCCGCCACCCACGCCGCGACGGTTGGCCGGCAGGGAGTTCATGATGCCCGTGCGGTTCGGTGAGGCGAACAGACCCATCCCGACGCCGTTGACGAGCAGGGCGAGGGCGAACTGCCAGTAGTCGAAGTTGACCGGCAGGAGCATCAGCCAGACGAAGCTGAGGGCCGAGATGATCATTCCGCCGGTCGCGAACGGCCGGGCGCCGAAGTGGTCGGAGAAGTAGCCGGAGAGCGGTCCGGCGACGAGGAAACCCACGGTCATCGGGAGCATGAAGATCCCGGCCCACAGCGGGGTCGCCTCGAAGGCGTACCCGTGGCGCGGGAGCCAGATGCCCTGCAGCCAGATGATGAGGATGAACATCAGCCCGCCCCGGGCGAGTCCCGACAGGAGGCTGGCGAGATTACCGGCGGTGAAGGCCCGGATGCGGAAGAGGTCGAGGCGGAACATCGGGTCCGCGATGCGCGTCTCGATCACGCAGAAGACGGCGAGGACGATGCTGCCCCCGATGAGGCAGGCGAGGACGAACGGGCTCGTCCACCCCATGATGTGCGTGCCGTAGGGCTGGATGCCGTAGGTGATGCCCACGAGCACCGCCACGAGGCCGACCCCGAAGGTGACGTTGCCCCACCAGTCGATGGTGCCGTGGTGCCGGATGCCGGTGTCCCGCAGCTTGAGGTAGGCCCAGACGGTGCCGAAGAGGCTGACCGGGACGGAGACGAGGAAGACCAGGCGCCAGTCGATCGGGCCGAGGATGCCGCCGATGACGAGACCGAGGAACGACCCGGCGATGCCGGCCACCATGTTGAGCCCGAGGGCGAACCCCCGCTGCTCGACGGGGAAGGCGTCGGTGATGATCGCGCTCGAGTTGGCCATGAGCAGGGCGCCACCGACCCCCTGCAGCACGCGCATCACGATGAGCCAGAGGACGCCGTTCGTGCCCGACATCCAGGTCGCGGCGAGGGCGACGGAGAAGATCGTGAAGATCGCGAAGCCGGCGTTGTACATCTTCACCCGGCCGTACATGTCGCCGAGGCGCCCGAAGCTCACGACGAGCACGGCCGTCACGACCATGTAGCCCATCATCAGCCAGAGCAGGTAGCTGGAGTTGCCGGGCTGGAGGGGGTTGATGTCGAGCCCACGGAAGATGTCCGGCAGCGCGATGAGGAGGATCGAGGAGTTGATCGTCGCGATGAGGACGCCGAGGGTGGTGTTGGACAACGCGATCCACTTGTAGTGGTCCGGTCGGGTGTCGGGGCGTGTGGCTGTGGTCGTCATGTTGTTTCAACCGTACTAACCGACCCTGGGAGAACAGTGGGAGGGAACACCGGCGCCCTCCCCCGGCGTTGTCCAGCGCATGAGCACTCTGATGCAGGCAACCTGGAACGGTCACGTCATCGCCGAGTCCGACGACACCGTGGTGGTCGAGAACAACCACTACTTCCCGCGATCCTCGGTCACCGCCGAGCTCGCCGACACCGACACCCACTCGGTGTGCCCGTGGAAGGGCACCGCGTCCTACTACTCCGTGACGGTCGACGGGCAGACCAACCCCGACGCGGTCTGGTACTACCCCGAGCCGAAGGCCGAGGCCGAGATGATCCGCGACCGCGTCGCCTTCTGGCGTGGCGTCACCGTGGCGCCCAAGGCCTGACCCGCCTCCAACCGCATGCACCGCGACTCGCAGCACCCGCGGCGCGGCTAGGCTGCCACCCCATGGACCACGACGGGGTGCTCGCCTGGGTCGCCGACTACGAGCGCGCCTGGCGTGAGGGCAACGTGTATGCCGTGGAGCGTCTCTTCTCCCCCGGCGTGCGATACCACCGCTCGCCCTACGAGCCGGTCGACGTCGGCCACGACGGGGTCAAGGCGTTCTGGCTCGAGGACGACGGGCAGACCTTCAGCATGGAGGCGCGAGTCGTCGCGCTCGAGGCGGAGACCGCGGTGGTCCGGGTCCTGGTCAACTACCTCGCCCCGACCCGGCAGGACTACACCGACCTCTGGGTGCTGCGCTTCGCCGACGACGGCCGCGTCGAGGACTTCGACGAGTGGGCCTGCTGGCCCGGGAAGCCCTACAGCGCGACGAGCACATGACAGCGTCGGGGG
>NZ_JANXRJ010000051.1 GCF_025353065.1 Lapillicoccus sp. | reverse complement strand
TCGAGGTGCAGCAGGAACCGGCTGGCGACCCCCACGACGACGACCGACACGACGACTCCCACGGTCGAGAGCACCGCGGCCGGCGCCACCGACCGACGGATGCCCGACCACCGGGTCGTCAGCCCGCCCTCGGCGAGGATGAGGATGAGCGCGGCATACCCGAGCACCTGCGTGAGAGCGGCCGAGTCGAAGCGGATGCCCAGCCCCGACTCGCCGATGCCGAGGCCGATGGCGAGGAAGAGCAGGAGCGCCGGCAGGCCGGACCGCACCGAGAAGCACACCGCGGCGACCGCGACGAGCAGGACGAGGGACCCGACGAGGAGGGACGAGGTGAGGTCCCCGAGGGAGTACTGGGTGACGATCGAAGACAGCTGTCCGGTCACGGCAGGCCTCCTCACCAGGTCGTCGCGGCACGGTTAGTCTCGCAGGGTGCAGCGGGCAAGGGTGATCCGGCGGGTCGGACTCGGGGTCGTCATCCTCGTCGTCCTCGTCGTGGTGCTGGCCCTGGTCGCGGTCACCGGCATCGTGCGGCAGTCCTTCCCGCAGACGGCGGGCACGATCCCGCTCAACGGTCTCGGGGCCGACGTGACGGTCGTCCGCGACGCCCAGGGCACCCCGCAGATCTATGCCGACTCCACCGACGACCTCTTCCGCGCCCAGGGCTTCGTCGCCGCGCAGGATCGCTTCTTCGAGATGGACTTCCGCCGCCACGTGACGGCCGGGCGGCTGTCCGAGCTGGTGGGGAAGCAGGGGCTCAACACCGACAAGGTCATCCGGACGCTGGGATGGCGCGACGTCGCCCAGCAGGAGCTGCCCCTGCTGGCGCCGAGCACCCGGCAGTACCTCAACGCCTACGCCGACGGGGTCAACGACTACATCCACCGCAGCGGCAGCGACACGGGCAACATGGGGCTCGAATACGTCGTGCTCGGCTTCCAGGTCAAGGACTACACGGTCGAGGACTGGAGCGCGGTCGACTCCCTCGCCTGGCTCAAGGCCATGGCGTGGGACCTGCGCAGCAACTACAACGACGAGCTGTCCCGCGCCCGGCTCGGCACGCTGTTTCCCGCCGATCAGCTGAAGATCATCTACCCCGACTTCGCGGCGACCGGCCACGACCCGATCCTGTCGGCCTCCGACTGGCAGCCGGGTGCCCTGCCTGCGGCTTCGGCCGTACCGTCGGCACTGAGGGCGGCGGCTGGGGCCGGGGCTGCGACTCCCGCTGCGACTCCCGCTGCGACTCCGGCTTCGGCTCCGGCTTCGGCGGCCGTGGACCCGGCGGTGCGGCCCACGCCCGGGTCGGCGACGGCGGTCGCCGAGCAGTCGGCCCTCGCCAACGTCCAGGCCGCCCTCGACGCGATCCCGGCGACAGTGGGTCGCGGCGAGGGGATCGGCTCCAACTCCTGGGTCGTCGCCGGCTCCCACACCACGACCGGAAAACCGTTGCTGGCCAACGATCCCCACCTCACCGCCTCGCTTCCGGGCATCTGGTACCAGACCGGTCTGCACTGCCGCTCGGTCTCGACGAGCTGCCCCTTCGACGTCTCGGGCTTCTCCTTCGCCGGCCTCCCGGGCATCGTCATCGGGCACAACAACGCCATCGCCTGGGGCTTCACCAACCTCGGTCCCGACGTCTCCGACTTCTACCTCGAGAAGATCACGGACCAGACCTATCTGCGTGACGGCAAGCAGGTGCCGCTGGACGTGAAGCAGGAGACGATCAAGGTCGCCGGCGAGCCCGACGTGCCGCTCACCGTGCGACGGACGGTGCACGGCCCGATCGTCAGCGACGTCATCGCCTCGGCCGATCGGGTGGGGCGCAAGGCCCTCGTGCGCCTGACCCCCCAGCAGGACACGTATGCCGTGTCGCTGTCCTGGACGGGCATCGTCCCGAGCACCACGGCGGACGCGATCTTCGCACTCGACGCGGCGCAGGACTTCCCCCAGTTCCGCGCTGCGGCAGCGAAGTTCGCGGTGCCGGCCCAGAATCTCATCTACGCCGACACGGCCGGCCACATCGGCTACCAGGCCCCCGGTCTCATCCCGATCCGGGCGACCTCGGTGCCCAACACCCCGCCCGGCTACTGGCCGGCGCCCGGGTGGGACAGCCAGTACGACTGGAAGGGCTACGTCCCCTTCGCCCAGCTGCCGTGGACCTACGACCCCCCCGAGGGCTACATCGTCACCGCCAACCAGCAGGTGACGGCGGTCCGGGGCGGGCCGTTCCTCACGACCGACTGGGACCTCGGCTACCGCGCCCAGCGGATCAAGGACCTCCTCAAGGCGACGCCGAAGGTCTCGCCCGACCAGATGCGCCAGATCCAGCTCGACACCCAGAACGGTTTCGCGCCCGCGCTGGTCAAGGCGCTCGCGGCCATCAACCTCGGTCCCGACTCGGAGACCAGCGCCCCCGCCGACGACTTCACCGTGCAGGGCCAGCGCCTGCTGTCTGACTGGGACTTCACCGAGCCGGCCGACAAGAGCAAGGCGGGGATCCGGGCGACCTACTTCAACGCCGTCTGGGTGCGACTGCTCCAGTACACCTTCGACGACGAGCTCCCGACCGACCTGCAGGCCGACGGCGGGTCGCGCTGGATGGTCGCGATCCTGGCCCTGCTGAAGCAGCCGAACAACCCGTGGTGGGACGACAAGCAGACGCCCGGCGTCGTCGAGGGGCGCGACGAGATCCTCAAGAAGGCCCTCGTCAACGCGCGCCTGGACCTGACCCAGCACCTCGGCAAGGACCCGGTCACATGGAACTGGGGCGCCCTCCACCAGGTCACGCTCACCCACCAGGCCCTCGGCGGCGACGGGGTGCCGGGCATCGTCCGCGACATCTTCAACCGCGGACCCATCGGCGTGCCCGGGGGGTCGTCGATCGTGAACGCCAACTCCTACAACGCGGCGGCCCGGAACCCCGACTCGCCCCGGGAGATCGGCACGGACACCTTCGCGGTGACGAGCGCCCCCTCCATGCGGATGGTCGTCGACCTCGGCGACCTCGACGCGTCGAGATGGGTCAACCAGACCGGCAACAGCGGGCATCCCTACGACGCCCACTACATCGACCAGGCCGACGCGTGGGCGGCCGGCGAGACGTTCCCCTGGCCGTCGACGCAGGCGGCCGTCGAGGCGAGCGCCGAGGAGACCCTGATCCTGACGCCGGGCGGGAGTCCGGGGACGCTGCCGAGCCGCTGAGCCGCTGAGCCGCTGAGCCGCTGAGCCGCTGAGCCGGGGAGCCGCTGAGCCGGGGAGCCGCTGAGCCGCTGAGCCGCTGAGCCGCTGAGGCTCGTGGGGCTGGCCGGACCCGGTCGCTGGCCACTTGACTCGGAGTCGAGTGGGCCTGGTGACCGAGTCGATTGCCGGTCAGCGCAGGTCGAGCCAGCCGGTGTCAGCGCTGACGATGCCGTCGACCGGCTGGTCGTGGGCGTCGTGGGGCAGCGGGGTCTCGCTCAGCTCGCCGTCGTGCAGCAGGGTGACGACGAGCGCGTCGGGGCGGCGCCGGAGCAGGGCCCGGTCGTAGGACCCGCCGCCCTGGCCGAGCCGCGTGCGGGCCCGGTCGACGGCGAGGCCAGGGGTGACGATCACCGTCGCGGTGCTGATGGCGCTCGACCCGAGTGGCAGACCGTCGCGCGTCCAGTCCAGCGACCGGTCCTCGAGCAGCTGCGGCAGGATCACCTCGTGGCCGGCGGCCTCGAGCGACTGCACGAGCAGGTGCGTCGGCGGCTCGGTGCCGTATGCCGTGTAGGCGGCGACGCGGCATACCCCGCCTGCGTGGGTGCCTGCGTGGGTGCCAGCGTTGGTGCCTGCGTGGGTATGTGCGTGCGTGGCGACGAGCGCGAGGACGTGCTCCGCGAGCCGGGCCGCGTCGGCCTCGAGGTCACGCGAGGCGACGAGCTCGCGGCGCCGGGCGCGGGCCTGCGTCCGGACTGGCGCCTTGTCCTGCGCGGACTTGGGGTCGGTCGTCACGCGCGTCATCGTAGGGTGGGCGCCATGAGTGCTGAGGGTCTGGCAGAGGCAACGACGCGGATGCGGGCACACGGCGAGCACGAGCGCTCGGTGCGGGCCTTCGAGCACAACTACGCGATCCTCGAGGAGGTTCTCGCGACCGGCGCCGGGGGCGTCATCCCCGAGTCGAGCATCGAGCCGCTCACCGACGTCCCGACCCTCGACGGCGTGCAGTTCACGGCGGCGGAGCTGTCCACCGCGCTGGCGCAGGTCGCGGTCGTCAAGCTGAACGGCGGGCTCGGCACGTCGATGGGCATCAGCGGGCCGAAGTCGGCGCTCCCGATCAAGGACGGGCTGACCTTCCTCGACGTCATCTGCCGCCAGGTGCTCGCCCTGCGCGACGAGCACGACGTCGACCTGCCGCTCATCCTGATGAACTCGTTCCGCACGCAGGACGCGTCGCAGGAGATCCTCGCCCGCTATCCCGACCTGCTCGTCGACGGACTGCCGCTCTCGTTCCTGCAGAGCGCCGAGCCCAAGCTGCGCGAGGACGACCTGGCGCCGGTCGACTGGCCGGCCGACCCCGAGCTCGAGTGGTGCCCCCCGGGCCACGGCGACGTCTACCTCGCCCTGTCCAACAGCGGAGCGCTGAAGACGTTGCTGGACAAGGGGTTTCGCTACGTCTTCCTCTCCAACGCCGATAACCTCGGCGCCACCTGTGACCCGCGGATCGCGGCCTGGCTCCTCGCCGGCGACGTCCCCTACCTCGCCGAGGTCTGCGAGCGCACCGCCAACGACCGCAAGGGCGGCCACCTCGCGGTCCGGAAGTCGGACGGCCGGCTCGTCCTGCGCGACAGCGCGATGGTCGCGCCCGGCGAGGACCACTTCTTCCAGGACACGACCCGCTACTCGACCTTCCACGCCAACAACCTCTGGGTCGACCTCCACGTCATCGACCGGTTGCTCGACGAGAGCGAGGCCCGCGGCGAGGTCGGTCTCGGGCTGCCGGTCATCGTCAACCGCAAGACGGTCGACCCCTCCGACTCCTCCTCGACGCCCGTCATCCAGATCGAGACGGGGATGGGCACAGCGATCGAGCGCATCGAGGGCTCCCGCGCGATCCACGTCCCGCGCGACCGGTTCCGGCCGGTCAAGACGACCAACGAGCTGCTCCTCGTACGGTCCGACATCTTCGCGCTGGCGGCCGACTCGAGCGTCGTCAGCGTCATCGACCACCCGGAGCCCTACGTCGACCTCAGCGCGCCCTACAAGCTGGTGCCCCACTTCGAGGAGCGGTTCGCCCACGGCGTGCCGTCGATGAAGCAGGCCACCTCGCTGCGGGTGACGGGGGACGTGAGCTTCGGCGCCGGGGTGGTCTGCGTCGGCGACGTCGTCGTCGACGGGGCCACGACGCCGGTGGTCGCTGCCGGCACGCACCTCGGCCCGAGCCCGGACCCGCACCTCGACTCGCACCTCGACACGCATCTCGACTCGCACCCCGGAACGGGGGCCTGAGCCCGTGCCCACCGTCGCCGAGCACCTCGCCACGATCCTCGCCGCCGTCCGGCCCGCCGAGCCGGTGCGGCTGCCCCTCGCCGACGCCCTCGGCCTCATCCTCTGCGAGGACGTCAGCTCGCTCGTTGACCTGCCCGGCTTCGACAACTCCGCCATGGACGGGTATGCCGTGCGGTCGGCCGACGTGCTCGCCGCCGACGCCGCGGTGCCGGGCTCGTCGGTGACCCTCCCGGTCGTCGGCGAGGTCGCCGCCGGCGGCGTCGCCACCACCCCTGTCGGACCGGGCGAGGCCGTCCGGATCATGACCGGCGCGATGATGCCCGAGGGTGCCGACGCCATCGTCAAGGTCGAGGACACCGATGACGGCACCGAGACCGTCGAGATCCGTGCGGGCGTCCCGGTCGGGCTGTCGGTGCGACCGGCGGGGGAGGACGTGCGCCGCGGCGCCGTCGTCCTCACGGCCGGTGTCGAGATCGACGCCCGGCGGGTGGCCCTGCTCGCTGCAACCGGCCACGGCGACGTCCTCGTCCGGCCGCGCCCGCGGGTCGCGGTCGTGTCGACCGGCGCCGAGCTCGTCGAGCCGGGAAAACCCCTGGCACCCGGGCAGATCCACGACTCCAACTCCCACATGCTCGCGGCCGCCGTCGTGGAGTCCGGCTGCGTCGTCGTCCATCGGCGCAGCGTCGACGACGACGGCGACGAGGTCCTGAGGGTGCTGGCCGAGCTCGCCGTCGACAGCGACGCGATCATCACCAGCGGCGGCGTGAGCATGGGCGCCTACGACGTGGTCAAGGAGGTCCTGCGCGACAGCGGCACCGTCGACTTCGTCCAGGTGAGCATGCAGCCGGGCAAGCCGCAGGGCTTCGGCACCGTGGGGGAGCGTCGGGTGCCGCTCTTCACCCTCCCCGGCAATCCCGTCTCGTCCTACGTGTCCTTCGAGGTCTTCGTCCGGCCGGCGTTGCGCACGATGATGGGCCGCGCGCCCGTGACCCGGCCGGCCCTGCGGGCGCGTCTGCTCCACGGCTTCGACTCGCCGGCCGGCCGCACCCAGATCGCGCGGGGGGTCGCCACCTCCGGCGCCGACGGGTGGCAGGCAGATCCGGTGTGGGGACAGGCATCCCACTTCATCGCCGACCTCTCGCGGGCCAACGCCTTCCTCGTGATCCCTCCCGAGGTCACCCACCTCGATGCGGGCGACGAGGTGGAGATGTGGCTGCTGGGGGGCGCGGAAGGACGGGTGTCGGTGTCAGGATGAGCGGGTGACCGACCGCCCCCGCTCCCTGACGCACGTGCGCGCCGACGGCTCGGCGCACATGGTCGACGTCAGCGCGAAGCAGGTCACGGCGCGTGAGGCGTCCGCGGCGGGCCGGGTCCTGCTGTCCGGAGCCGCGATCTCGGCCCTGCGGTCGGGCGAGGTCCCCAAGGGTGACGCGCTCGCCGTGGCGCGGATCGCCGGGATCCAGGCGGTCAAGCGCACCCCCGAGCTGATCCCCCTCGCCCACCCCATCGCGGTCCACGGCGTCACGGTCGACCTCACCGTCGCCGACGACGGCGTCGACATCAGCGCGAGCGTCCGCACCGCCGACCGCACCGGGATCGAGATGGAGGCCCTGACCGCCGTCGCCGTCGCCGCCCTGGCCCTCATCGACATGGTCAAGGCCGTCGACCGGCACGCCCGGATCACGGACGTGCGCGTCACCGCCAAGTCCGGCGGGCGATCCGGGGACTGGAGCGAGTCATGACAGCGACGGCGGGTGGGGCGGCCGCGGGCGGTGAGCGGGCGGCATACCGGGCGATGGTGGTGTGCGCCTCGACCCGCGCGGCGTCCGGGGTCTACGCCGACACGACCGGGCCGGTCATCGTCGCGGCGCTGCGGGAGTGGGGCTACGACGTGGGCGACGCGACGGTCGTGCCCGACGGCGAGCCGGTGCGCGAGGCCCTGGTCGCCGCGGTCGCCCTCGGGCCCGCCCTCGTCGTCACGACCGGGGGCACCGGGATCTCGCCGACCGACGCGACTCCGGAGATGACACGGCGGGTCATCGAGCGCGAGGTGCCCGGCATCGCCGAGGCGATCCGCGCGGCCGGGGTGGCCAAGGGGGTGCCGACCGCGATGCTCTCCCGCGGGCTCGCCGGCACCGTCGGCACGACCCTCGTCATCAACCTGCCCGGCTCGAGCGGCGGGGTCCGCGACGCGCTCGAGGTGCTCGCGCCGGTGCTCGCGCATGCCCTCGACCAGCTGCGCGGCGGTGACCACCGGTGAGCGTCTGGCCGATGACCCTGGTCAGCCGCGACGGGCGCCGACCGACGATCGTGCTGCGCCGGCTCGGCCGTCGCGACCGCGACACGTGGGACAGGGTGCGACGTGACAACGCGGACTACGTCGGGCAGTGGGAGCCGACTGCTCCCGACGGCATCGGTCGGCGAATGACGTTCCGGCAGTATGTCCGTGGGCTCGACAAGGAAGCCAAGGACGGGCGGATGCTGCCCTTCGCGATCGACATCGACGGCACGATCGCGGGGCAGATGCACCTCTTCGGCATGGTGCAGGGCTCGCTGCTCTCCGGGGCGGCCGGCTACTGGGTCGCCCGCCGGTATGCCGGGACCGGTGTCGCCACCCGCTCGCTCGCCCTACTCTGCGACTACGCCTTCTACACCGCCGGGCTGCACCGGGTCGAGGTCAACATCCGCCCCGAGAACGCGCCGTCGCTGCGGGTCGTCGAGCACCTGCAGTTCCGCGACGAGGGGGTCCGCCAGCGCTACCTCCACATCAACGGTGACTGGCGCGACCACCGCACCTTCGCCCTGACCGTCGAGGACCTCGGTGGCCACAGCGTCTCCGACCGGTGGACGCCGGTGCGCCGCGAGGTGGCGCACGACAGCGGGCACGACTGAGGCCGTTGGCTGCCCGGCTCGGCGGCCCATCTTGTGCCGGTGCCCGGCCGCCCGCATCAGGAGTCACAGCAGCCCCAACAGCGACACACCGACGCGGGTCCGCGGCTCGGGGGTGCCCACGTCCTACGGTCGGAGCGTGCAGCCCGGCAACCTCGTCTTCCTCATCATCGTGGCGATCTGGGCCGTCTATCTGGTCCAGCACTGGATCCGTCGCCGCGAGCACGTGGCGACAGCCCGGTCCGTCGACCGCTTCAGCGAGGCGATGCGCGTGCTGGAGCGGCGAACTCCCTTGCCCCGCACCGGCCTTGCGGCCAGCCACCCGCCGTCGTATGCCGTGCGCTCCTCCTTCGCCCGCCCGGCTCTCGTCGTCAAGCGCGCGCCGGCCGTGTCGGAGTCGGTGACTGCGTCGTCGCCGTTGTCTCGCTCGCCGTTGTCCGCGCGGCGGACCGGGTCTTCTCCGGTGAGGCACCCGAAGCGTTCGTCGCGTGAGCTCATGGTCCGGCGCATCCGGGCTGTCGCCTTCCTCGTGACCCTGGCCGCGATCCCCGTGACCTTCGTCCTCGCGGTGGCCCACGTGCTGCTCTGGATCAGTGTCGCCATCGCGATAGCGGCCTTCGTCGTCGTGGTCGCAGGGCTGCGTGCGGCGATGAAGCGCGACCTGTCCGTCCGCCGCGCCGCTCGCGCCGCCGCCCGTCGCCGGTACGCGCCCCCCTCCTCCCCGGATTGGGGTGAGAACGCTTCATCGAGAGCGCGTTCGTACCCCAACCCCGGGCGCGTGGTCGTCTCCGAGAGCGGCACCCGGGCTTCGAGCGAGCCCGAGGAGACGGCGACCGGGGAGGCCGTAGCGGGATCCGTGGACTCCCCGGCGTTCGTGGCGCGGGCCCGGGACACGGGCGAGGCCTATGACGTGACCGCTTACGTCGCTCGTCCGGGTGAGCCCTCGACGACTCCGTGGAGCCCTGTCCCCGTGCCGCCGCCGACCTACACGCTCAAGGACAGCGCCGTCCGGCCTGCACGCCCCACGGAGCAGCCGGCCGAGGTCAGCCAGGTGCCGGTCCCGATCGAGGTCGAGGACGACGAGCTCGAACGCCTGATGGCCCAGCGCCACCGCCGCGTCGTCGGCTGAGCCCCCGGGCCGCGCAGAACTGGTCAGCTGACCACCTCTGCGCGCGTCCGAGTGCGGGCGCCGTTCAGAACTGCTCAGCTGCCCACTTCTGCGCGCCCCACCGACAGATCAGGCCGGGACGGCTGCCGATTCGTCCTCCGGCGTCGGCCCGTCATCCTCGCTCGCCGCCGTCAGAGCGTCGGCGTCCCCCGACACCAGGTGCCGCCAGACCGAGCTGACGACGGCGGCGGTCGGGACGGCGATCAGCGTGCCGACGATGCCGGCGAGCACGGCTCCTGCCGCGATCGACAGGATGACCGCCAGGGGATGGATGCGCACGGACCGCCCGAGGACGAAGGGCTGCAGCACGTGCGACTCGACCTGCTGCACGACAACGACCACACCCAGCATGATCAGCGCGTTGACCGGGCCGTGGGCGACGAGCGCGAGCAGGACGGCGACCGATCCGCTGAGCAGCGCACCGACGATGGGAATGAACGACAGCACGAAGACGAGGACCCCGATAGCCAGGGCGAACGGGACGCGCAGGATCAGCGCCCCCACCGTGATGCCCACCGCGTCCGTGGCTGCGACGAGGACGGTCGCGTGGGTGTAGGCCGTCAGCTGGCGCCACGCGACGTGGCCCGACGACTCGACCCGGCTGCGTGCGCGTCGCGGGAACAGCTGCACGATCCAGCCCCAGATCCCCGGGCCGTCGTAGAGGAAGAAGAACAGCCCGAACAGGCTGATGAACAGCCCGGCCACCACGTGGGTGGCCGTGACGCCGGCCTTCGCGGCATACGAGCGCAGGTCGGTGCTGGACTGGAGCGCCGTGGTGAGCTGGTCGACGTAGCCGTCGAACTGGCTGTCGGTGATGTTGAACGTCGTGCGCAGCCAGTCGCGGATCTGGGTGATGCCCGAGGCGGCCTGCGCGGCCATGTCCCCCATGCCGCCGCTGATCTGCGTGCCGGCGAGGGTGAGCAGCCCGGCGATGACGAGGATCGTGCCGAGCAGTGTGACACCGGCAGCCAGCCCGCGCGGCATGTGCTTGGTCAGCCACAGGTGGATGCCACTGAGGAGTGCGGTGAGCAGCGTGGCGATGATGACGGGGATGACGACCTCGGAGAGGTGGCCGAGCGCATACGCAGCAGCGACGACGGCGACCGCGATGATCAGCAGCCGCCAGGCCCACTCGCTCGCCGCACGGACGGGGGCGGGGACGGGCGAGGTCTCGGGCGGGGTCTCCGTCATGGCCCCACCGTATGCGGTGTCGTCCGGGTTTCAGCCCGGCCTTGCGCCGGTGTTAGAGTTTCGACCGCATCAAGGGGCTGTGGCGCAGTTGGTAGCGCGTCTCGTTCGCAATGAGAAGGTCAGGGGTTCGAATCCCCTCAGCTCCACCGAAGCGAAACCCCGCCTGACCTGCACAGACACCGTGCACGAGGCGGGTTTTTCGTGTTGTCATTTGCCGTTCCCCTCTCGGCGTGCCCCCCGGTGCCCCCCGCCCGCGAGTTCAGCCTCTCCAGACCGGCCGCATCGGCCCCCGTCCCGAGGAAGTGGAGGTACCGGTTCGTCGTCGCGATCGACTCATCACCCATCCACGCCTGCACCGTGCCCGGGTCGACGCCGCGCGCCAACCATAGGCACGCGGCCGTGTGGCGCAGGTCGTGCACCCCGCTGATGTCCGGTGCCACGGCTGACTCCGCCCTCAAGTGCATGAAAGCTGTTCATGACGACCGGCGCGGTCCCGCGGCACGTGAGCTGACCGGTCGCCCCCCACATTGGTCCTCGCCGATCTGATCCTCGTTCCGCCGCCCCTCATGTCGGCGCACGTCCGTAGGGTCGAGCCCGAAGGCTCTACGCCCCGGGTGTCAGGGTCGGTGAAGGAGGGCCGACCGGTTGAAGCCCTTCGCCAGCAGCCACACCGCGAGCACCATCTCCTGCAGGGCGATGGGGGCGGCAAGCGCCACCTGAGCGGCCGACAACGGCGCAATGACATCGAAGATGAGCAGCCCGGCGGCCACCATCAGCAGGACCGTCCCGGCGATGCCCCATGCTGAGAGCCAGGTCGGGATCAGCTTGCTCCGGTAGAACACCAAGTAGTACAGAAGGCTGCCAAGACTGAACGCCAGCAACAGTCCCACGTCGACCAGCCCGTGATACTGCGCCAGCATCGTGGCACCCAGGGTCTTGAAATGCTGGTCGGCGGGCGCACCGGCGTCGACGAACTCCGCACTCAGCGTCGATAGCGACAGCAGCACCACGATGCCGAGGGCGGAGAACACGCCCTCGATGATGCGGAAGCCGACAGACCCAAGCGCTAGCCCTTCACCGAACCTCCGCAGTACCGGGTAGAGCGCGATCGCGATGCCCGGTGACGCCAGCGCAGCGATGAAGCCCAGCACCACGCCCGTGGCCACCTGCCCGTGGTGTGCGGTCGCGGCGTTCAGGTAGTCCGACCCGATCACCGGCGCCAGAAACGGTCCGCTGAGCAGGCTCGCCACCGTTGCGACGATAAGCAGCACGCCCGCAGCGACCGCGTTCTTCCTCGTAGGGTCGACTGAAGCGCCGGCTCCCAAAGCCCGGTCAGGCTCTTCGTGAATCACAGCCGAAGGATCCTCCGTGACAGCCATTCACCCATCTCCTTGCTGACCGCTACGGTCGAGCGGCGTCTGCGGAACCTCGAGCCACCGTAGGAACAGAGTTTCCTGGTTGACAGAGTCCAACGTCCTACCACCCGAACTTCGTCATGGCCGCCGAACCACCACCGCTAGCGCCCTGACTCCGGGGCGGTGCCGCGGCCCGAATCCCGTGACGAGATCGGGGCCTCTGCGGGGACCTTCGGCCCGAGTTCGGGACTTGTGACTCTGCCCGGGGCCCGGCGTTGCATAGAGCAGTACCGGGGCCTACGAAAGCTCCACGATGCGTAGGACATTCCTCCTTGGTGGGGCGTCGAGGCCGCGTCAACGAAAGGACTGTCATGGTTGTTGCGTCAGAGGTCTATGCGGCCAGGCTCCAGGTCGACTATCCGGAGCGTTTGGACCGGGTCACCACCGCACTTCGGATGATCTGGATCATCCCGATTGCGATCGTCCTGTCCGTGCTGGCCGCGCAGGCGACCTCGAGGGTGACGATGGTCGACACCACCGGCCAGATCGTCTCCCAGATCAACAGGACCAGCGGGGGCATCACCGGTGCTCTGTTCGCGGCGACGGTTCTGATGCTTCTCTTCCGGCGGAGGTACCCCCGGTGGTGGTTCGACTTCGCGCTGCAGCTCAGCCGCTTCTCGGCCAGAGTAGGCGCGTATGCGGCGTTGCTGACGGACAGGTACCCCTCCACCGAGGACGAGCAATCGGTCCACCTCGAAATTGACTACCCCGACGCCAAGCGGACCCTCAACCGGTGGCTGCCGCTGGTGAAGTGGTTCCTGGTCATCCCGCACCTCATCGTGCTGGCGGTGTTGGCGCTCGTCGCGGTCGTCGCGGTCATCGTGGCGTGGTTCGCCATCCTCGTCACCGGTCGCTACCCGCGAGCCTTGTTCGACTATGTCGTCGGGGTCGGCCGGTGGGCACTCCGGGTCCAGGCCTACGCAGCCCTGCTGGTCACCGACCAATACCCGCCGTTCCGCCTCTCCTGACAGCTTGGCCTTCCCCACTTCCACCCGCACACAGCAGAGGTCACACTCGACCGGACCTTCCATCAGGGCGAGCTGAGTGACACCACTCTCTATCCGGGCGGTGTGACGCGCCTCCCCCTCGGCTCCACCACACCAACACCCCACCTGACCGACACGAACACGGTGCAGCAGGCGGGGCTTCTCCTGTGAGATCTGCCATCCCTCAGCCTGCGTCCCCCAGTGCCTCGAATTGAGCCGGCCGAGACCCGCCGAAGTCGCTCCAGACCCCGACGGCGGTCGAGAGCGCTGAGCAGCCCACAGGTAGAGCAAGCGACAGTTGCCGAAGTAACGTCCGCCGAGCGCTCGTCCACCTGCGTAGGGAAGTCGTCGACACGAAGGCTCGTTCCCCTCCCGACCTCGCCTTTCCGTACGCCCGTGCCTACAGGGCGGGCCAGCCGTCCACCCAGGTGATGCGGTTGATGCCGAGGCGGGGCGTGCCGGCGTCGCGTTGGTTGTAGTAGTGGTAGACGAGCCAGTCGACGCCGCGGTCGTGGAGGACGGTCTCCCCGCCCGGGCCGATGACGTAGTCGTGCGTCGACAGGACCATGGAACCGCCGACGGCCATCATCGGCGTACCGCCGCGGCCGAGATAGGGCCCGGTCGGCGTCCGCGATCTGCCGACCCTGATGTTGTAGGTGCTGTTCAGGCCCTGACAGCAGAAGTCGTTGGAGGTGAACAGGTAGTACCAGCCGTCGTGGAGGTAGATGTAGGCCCCCTCGATCGGGTCGTACTGGACCTTGGGCCGTTCCGCCAGGGAGGTCCGGGTCGGAGTGGCGCTGCTGGGCTTCCCGGTGGCCGGGTCCAATTGGATCATCTTGATGCCGGTCCAGAACGAGCCCAACGACAGCTGCCAGCGGCCCTGGGCGTCGACGAGGAGTCCGGGGTCGATCGCGTTGAGGTCGTCCGCCACGCCGGTTGGGCTGTGGGCCGCGTCGTGCGAGGCGTAGACGAGTCCTTGGTCGGTCCAGCTGCCGGGGGCCGCGGTCCTGCTGGTGGCGAGCCCGATGGCCGACTGGTTGGACCCGAACGAGGAGACGGAGTAGTAGAGCCAGTAGATGCCCCGATGGAAGGAGACGTCCGGGGCCCAGAGGTCCGTGGCTCCCCCGCCCTGGTAGTCCGCAGCCCAGGTGGCACCGCCGGGAAGCACGGAGCCGACGAACCGCCAGTCCGTCCGGTCCGAGGAGTGCCGGATCTGGATGCCGTCATGCGTCGAGAAGACGTAGTAGCTGCCGTCCGCCACCCGGATCATCGACGGGTCGTGGGTGCTGGCGCCGCCGGTGACGGGGAGGGGCAGCGGATAGCGGGCCGCAGCTGCCCTGGGTGTCGCAGCTGCGCCGGGTGTCGTCGCGGAGCTGGGTGCCCTCGCGGTGACGGCGGACGCCGTGGGGATCGCCGATCCGATGAGGGCACCGCCCGTGACGAGCAGCACCACCAGACGCAGCGAACGGCTCGTGAGCCGGGAACCCATCAGGGACATGCGCGACCTTCCCGGTTGTCGCACTCGACGCCGAACGGGACGGCGCTGCAGCGGCATACCTGTGTCCACCGGGTGAGGTGCACCATCTGGACGCTAAGCCGGTCAGCGCGCCGGGTCAAGGCGTGCTCGGTCCGCGCCTCGGCGACCTTCCGAACTGAACCGAACCGAACCGAGCCGCGCCCAGCGACGGCGCCCAGCGACGGTGGCCACGGCCTCTCAGCGGAGCGTGACGGTGCGGCAGCCGAGCTGGGGGCTGATGGTGCCGGCGCCGCTGTTGTTCGCCGTGACGCAGACCTGGTGCGTGCCGCGGGTGGCGGGCAGGCTGAGCGCATAGCCGTGGTCGGGTCCGTAGCCGGGGTAGTAGCGCGCGACGTCGGTCCGCACCGAGCTCGCGGTGGCGGTCGTCACGGCGTGCCCGTCGACCGAGACCGTGACGGTGATCGGGGCGGCGGTGTCGGGGTCGATCGTCCAGCCGGCCACGCCGAGTGCCGTGCCGGTCCAGCCCACCCCGTCCACGGACCCGATCGGGACCGAGGTCGGGACGTTGACGGTGCGGCAGCCGAGCTGCGGGCTGACCGTGCCGGCGCCCATGTTGATGGCCGTCACGCAGACCTGGTGCAGACCAGGGGCGGCGGGCACGGTCAGGCTGTAACCGTGGTTCGGCCCGTAGCCGGGGTAGTAGCGGGCGACGTCGGTCCTCACGGCACTGGCGGTGGCGGTGGCGGCTGGGCGCCCGTCGACGGAGACGGCGACGTTGATGGGGGCGGCGGTGTCGGGGTCGATCGTCCAGCCGGCCACGCCGAGCGCCGAGCCGTTCCAGCCGATCCCGTCCACGGACCCGATGGGCGTCGAGGTCGGGACGTTGACGGTGCGGCAGCCGAGCTGCGGGCTGACCGTGCCGGCGCCGACGTTGTTGGCCGTCACGCAGACCTGGTGCGGGCCGGGGGCCGCGGGCACGGTCAGGCTGTAGCCGTGGTTCGGCCCGTAGGCGGGGTAGTACCTGGCGATGTCGGGTCGGGCGGTGCCGGCGGTCGCGGTGGTCGCCGGGTGCCCGTCGACGGAGACGGAGACGGTGATCGGGAGGGTGGTGTCGGGGTCGATGGCCCAGCCGGCCACGCCGAGCGCGGACCCGGTCCAGCCGGCGCCGTCGAGCGATCCGATGGGCAGGAAGGTGGGGACGGTGACGGTGCGGCAGCCGAGCTGGGGGCTGGTCGTGCCGGCGCCCACGTTGTTGGCCGTCACGCATACCTGGTGGGGGCCGGGAGCGGCGGGAAGGGTGAGGTTGTATCCGTGGTCGGGTCCGTAGCCGGGGTATGCCGCCGCGACGTCGGGTCGGGCGGCACTGGCCGCGGCGGTGGTGGCGGTGTTCCCGTCGACCGTGACCGAGACGGTGATGGGGAGGGTGGTGTCGGGGTCGATGGCCCAGCCGGCCACCCCGAGTGCGGATCCGGTCCAGCCGGCCCCGTCGAGCGACCCCATCGGCAGGGGCGCGGGGACGGTGACGGTGCGACAGCCGAGCTGGGGGCTGATGCTGCCGGCGCCCACGTTGTTGGCCGTCACGCATACCTGGTGGGGGCCGGGAGCGGCTTGGAAGGTGAGGTTGTAGCCGTGGTTCGGGCCGAAGGCGGGGTAGGCGCTCGCCACGTCGGCCCGCGCGCCGCCGGCGGTCGCGGTCGTGACGGTGGCGCCGTCGACCGAGACGGAGACGGTGATCGGGGCGGTGGTGTCGGGATCGATCGCCCAGCCGGCCATGGCCAGGGCCGACCCCGTCCAGGTCACGGCATCGAGCGAGCCGAACGGCACGGAGGGTGCGCTCGCTCCGTTGGCCAGGGCCATCAGGTTGTCGGTCGTCCCGTTGAAGACGCTCATGTCGACGGAGCCCTGGATGCCCGGCACGCTCGCCGCGTCGGTGTACTGCCAGAACGTGTAGTAGGTCCACCCGCCGGGCAGCTGGGGAGCCGATCCGTAGGTCGCGACCCAGAGCGGGTAGCCGGTGAAGACGGTCGAGTTGGCCATCGCCGTCTGCCAGAAGTACGGGCCGGTGTAGATCATGCCGTCCCGGCCGGTCAGCCGCTTGATCTCCTGCAGGTAGGCCTGGGTCCAGGCGATGAGCGCCGGGGGGGTCAGCCCGCCGGTCACCTCGAGGTCGAGGACGGGTGGCAGGTCGCCGACGCGGGACAGGGTGCCGGCGCCCTGGACGAAGTAGTCCGCCTGCGCGACGGCGCTGGTGGCCGGCTGCGCGAAGTGGTACGCGCCGCGCACCATGTTGGCCGAGGCCATCGCCGCGAAGTCGCTGGCGAAGTACGGGTTGGTGTAGCCCGCGCCCTCGGTCGCCTTGACGAAACCGAAGGTCGCACCCCCGCTGGCGTGGACCGACTGCCAGTCGATGTTGTAGCCCTGGGGGTGCTGGTAGCTCGAGACGTCGGGTCCGTTGACGGAGCCGACGGCGACCCCGGCACCGAGGACGAGCAGGAGGCAGGCTCCCATGGACGTCAGGAGGTGACGCGTGGTTGAGCGCATTTCGGGAGGTCCTCGACGTCTTGCGCGCAGACGCCGCGACGACGCGGGTGCACGGGGTGGGATCGCTGCGGGGGGCAGGCACTCGGGATGGTTGGTCCCCACCATTGCAGGGATAGTAAACCCGGGCAATAGGACTAAAAGGTCTAATTCAAATTCTTGGCTGCTGGTGCCCCTGTGGCCACTGGGGCGTTCCCGCTGTCGGAAACGCCGTCGAAGTCGATCCGCATGACCACCCGCCGCAGGGTGGGGTGGCTGACCTGCGCGAAGCCGGCCTCCTCGAAGACCTGCCGGGCGCCCACGTGCACCTCGCCCCAGGTGATCACCTTGCCCGGCTGCGTGATCATCGGATAGGCCTCGAGCGCCCGGGCACCGCGGCCCCGGGCGAAGTCGATCGTGGCGCGGGCGAGGGGATACATCAGGCCCCGGCCGCGGTAGCCCTTGCGGACCACGAAGCAGGTCACGGCCCAGACGCCGTCGTCGTCCCTGTCCTCGGTCCGCCCCTTCCAGGGCACGGGCGAACGCGTCAGATTCGGGTATGCCGTGCGCGGCTCGACCGCGACCCACCCCACCGGTTCGCCCTCGGCGAGGAGGACCAGGCCGCTGGTGGTCGTGGCATCCGGCTCGTCGGAGGCGGTCTGGTCCTGGAGCATGGCGGTCCGCTCCGAGAGCGTGGAGTCGCGCCAGATCCAGCCGTGCACCTTCAGGCGCTGGCACAGGCAGAGCCCGGCGTCCTTGGTGCCGAAGATCGCGAGGAGGTCGTCCCACGACGCCTCGTTGGCCGGGACGATGCGGAGCTGGTGGGCGGAGAACGGGGTCGTCATCTCGGTCATGCCCGGCAGGCTACGACCTTTTCCGGACGATAGCCTTCCGGCTCGTGAGCACCTCATGACGTCGGACGGGAGCCCCACCGCGCGGGCACTGATGACGCTCGAGCTGCTGCAGGCCAAGCCGGGCATCACCGCCGACCAGCTGGCTGCGCAGCTCGGCGTCTCGGAGCGCGCGGCCCGGCGCTACGTCGCGATCCTGCGCGAGGCCGGCATCCCCGTGGAGTCCCTCCGGGGCCCGTACGGCGGCTACCGTCTGGGCCGCGGCGTCCGGCCGCCACCCCTGATGTTCAGCGCCGCCGAGGCCCTCGGCCTGGTCATGGCGGTCCTCGACGGCCACCACGACGCGAGCGACACCGCGGACCCCATCGGGAGTGCGCTGCGCAAGATCGTGCGCGTCCTCCCGGAGCCGGTCGCCGCCCAGGTCGAACCCGTCCGACGGACCACGGCGCCGGCCCCCGACCGCGCCGCCGCACGACCCGACCCCGAGACCACCACCGTTCTCGTACACGCCTGCTCGAGCCAACAGCCGGTCCGTCTCGACTACCGGACCGAGGCCGGGTCGGAGCGGGTCTTCGAGGTCGACCCGTGGGCGGTCGTCGTCCGCCACGGCCGGTGGTACCTCCTCTGCCGGTCCCACCGCGCCGACGTCGTACGGGCCTATCGGATCGACCGCGTGCGCGGGGTCGAGCGGCTCGACGGCACGTGTGCCCCACCCACCGACCTCGACCCGGTCGCCCTGCTCGAGGAGCATCTCGCCGTCGGGTGGGAGTACGAGGTGGAGGTCGTCATCGACGCGCCGTTCGAGGCCGTGAGGCGGTCTCTGCCGCGCGCCATCGGTCGGCTCGACCCGGTCGGCGAGCAGTCGTGCCGCCTCACCGGCAGTACGAGCAACCCCTGGTGGTATGCCGCGCAGCTGGCGGCGCTGCCCGCGGCATACCGGATCGTGGGGTGTCCCGAGCTGAAGGAGACGGCGCGCGTCATCGCCCGCCGGATGCTGTCGGCGAGCGAGGGTGCGGACTGACGAACGAGGTTGCGCGCTCATGTGGTGGTGCTCGACCCGGAGGGCACCGGGCTCTGCGTGGTGCGAGGTCGTGGGAGGCGGATGTCGGTGTGCCTGCCTAGCATCGGCCCCATGACCGAATTCAGGGATGCTGACCTGCAGGGTTCAGTGCTCGACCGCGTCGACCTCGGTGGCGCCCGGCTGCGCGACGTCAGCCTGGCCGGAGCCCGGTTCCACAGCGTCGACCTCAACGGGGTGGTGATGAGGGGGGTCGAGCTGGTCGACGTGTCCATCGACGGCGAGATCGAGAACCTCACGATCAACGGCGTCGACGTCGGCCCGCTGATCGAGGCCGAGCTCGACCGGAGGGACCCGGACCGGGCGAAGATGCGACCGACCGACCCGGCCGGCTTCCGCGAGGCGTGGGACGTGGTGGAGCGGCTGTGGGAGGAGACCCTGGCCCGGGCGCGGGCCCTGCCACCCGAGCTGCTGCACGAGCAGGTCGAGGGCGAGTGGTCGTTCGTCGAGACGCTGCGGCACCTCGCGTTCGCGACGGACGCGTGGATCCGGCGGGCGGTGCTGGGCGACCCGTCGCCGTGGGACCCGCTCGACCTGCCGTGGGACGGGATGCCGGACTGCGCGGAGGTGCCCCGCGACCGGGCGGTCCGCCCGTCGCTCGACACGGTGACCCTGTTGCGTCGAGGCCGGATGGGCACGGTGCGCGAGCTCGTCGACGGGCTGACCGAGGCCTCGCTCGCTGCCGACACCGAGCCGGTCGAGGGGCCCGGGTGGCCGCAGCCCCGCAGCTATCCGGTGCGCCAGTGCCTGCGCATCGTCCTCAACGAGGAGTGGTGCCACCGGCTCTATGCCGAGCGCGACCTCGCGGTGCTCGAGGCTCGCAGGCCGTGACGTCGGGCCGAGCCCGCCGGACCGACGGGGGCGACCGTCCCGGGACCTCGTCTGCGGCGAGAGGAGGTCCCGGGGCCTCTAGTCTGGGCTGGTCCTGACAGTGAACCCAACCGAACCTGAGGACTGAAGGCTACCTCCGAGGTGGCGCGCCCCGGAGAGTTTTCGGCAGATCTGCGGACGACCCGATGGTCCGGTCGCCCGCCGGAGGAGCCGGGTGGGCACCTAGGAACCGTGCGTCGTCGTCCCGCCGCCAGAGTTGCCCTGCTGACCCTGTGCTTGCTGACCCTGTGCTTGCTGACCAAGTGGCGCCTGCACCGGGGCGAAGCCGTCGGAGCCGTCTGCGGCGCTGCTGCCGTCGTCGCCGGACTGCCCACTCGTGCCGCCCGAGGCGGACTGCTGCGTCGCGGCCATCGCGTCGGCGAGGTGGAGGCTGACCCCACCGACGCCCACCACCGCAGCGGCGATCACGCCGATGGTGATCCGGCGCGTCGTGAGCAGCGCGAGATTGGTGGGACGAGGCGACATGAGGGGACTCCTGGAACGGCTGCGGATCAGTGCGGGTGGGCCGAGGGTCGGGGGTCGGGCACGCCCCGAGCTGACGACCCCATCCTCCGTGCGGCATCTGACCGCCCACTGTGCAACCGCTGTCGTCGCGCCACGAGATGAACGCCGCGGCCGACCGTGGCTCAGGGTCAGGTGGGCATCCGGTTGATCGCGTGGCCCCCCGTCGCCCACAGGTGCTGCACGGCATACGCGCGCCAGGGCTGCCAGCGCTCGGCGCGCGCGACCAGGGCCCGTGGAGCACCGGGCAGGTCCAGCAGCGTGGCGGCGGCTCGGACACCGAGGTCGGTCGCGAGGAACGCGTCGGGGTCGCCGAGCCCGCGCATCGCCACGGTCTCGACCGTCCACGGCCCGATGCCCTTGAGGGCGCCGAGCTCGGCGCGGGAGCGGCCGACGTGCCCGGGGTCGAGGCGCACCTCGCCCCGGGCGAGCGCGCTGATCAGTCCGAGGAGGGTCGCCCGACGGGCCCGCGGGAGGGCGAGCGACTCGGGGTCGAGCGCGAGCAGGTCTGTGGGAGAGGGGAACAGGTGGGTCAGCCCGCCGTCGGGGTCGTTGATCGGCGGCCCGTGCGCGAAGACGAGGCGGGCGGCGTGGGTGCGCGCCGCTGCCGTCGACACCTGCTGCCCGAGGACGGCACGCACGGCCAGCTCCTCGACGTCGACCGTCCGCGGCACCCTTCGGCCGGGAGCGCGCGCCACGAGCGGCGCGAGCAGGGGATCGTCGGCCAGGGCGTCGTCGACCACCACCGGGTCGACGTCGAGGTCGAGCAGCCAGCGACACCGGGCGACGGCGTCGTCGAGGTCCCGCGGGTCGGTGAGCCGCAGGCGGCACTCGATGTGGTCCACCGCGGGACGGAGCGCCGCGACGGCATACCCGTATGGCGTCCGCATCGTGCGGCGGTAGGCGCCGCCGCGCCACTCCTCGACGCCGGGCACGCCGGTCACGACAAGGTGCCCGAACAGGCTGTCCGGGTGGAGCGGTGGGCGGAACGGCAGCCGCACGGTGTGCGTCGTGGTGCTCGGGACGGTCACGATGACGTCGAGGGCGGGCGCGATCGCAGCCGGTGCACGATGACGCAGATGGCGACCCCGACGAGGACGAGCGCCGCCCCGACGACCTGGAGCACGGTGCCGGCCCCGCGGTCGAGCAGCCGGACGACCCCGCTGGCGAAGAACAGCACGGAGGTGAGGTAGAGACTGCGCGGGGGCCGGCGGTCGGCAGGTGGGGCCATCGGGCCGAGCGTACGTCCCCCGCTTACGCCTCGACTTGTTGCGGTGTGTTCCGGGCGCAACGGACAGATGGGCGCCAGAACGCGGATCTCACCGCATTAAGTGGGGGTGGGGGGGTAGGCCGGGGTCAGGCCCCCGGGGTCACGCGGACGACGGCGACCCCGCCGCCCGGCACCTTGAGGGTGCCGTCGGTCGCCCGTCCACTGAGCAGCTCGTGGCCGTCGACGGCGACGGCCACCGGGGCGTCGCCGTGGTTGAGGGCCACGAGGTAGTCGACCCCGACGCCGTGCCGGACGACGACCTCGAGCCCGGCGACCCCGGCCCGCGCGCTGAGCCCGGCGTCGCGGTAGACGCGGTCGAGGAGCGTCATGAGGTCGTCGACACCGAGGCGGGTCGAGACATACCAGCCCGTGCCGAGGCCGTGGGTGTGGCGGGTGATGGCGGGCCGACCGGCCGCCGGACCGTCGAGATAGGTGGAGACGACCGCGGCCCCCTCCAGGGCGATGTCGTCGCTCCACACGGTGCCCTCGAGCTCGGGCATCGGCGGGGCGCTCCCGTCCCCGGCGTCGCTCCGGTGCTCCCCCCCGACCCGGACGCTCCCCCCCTCGCGCAGCGGCAGGAACTCCTCGACGGTGAGGCCGAGCGCCCGGCGCAGCGGAGCGAGGTAGCCGCCCTCGTGGACCGCGTCCGTCTCGTCGACGATGCCCGAGAAGTAGGAGACGAGGAGGGTGCCGCCCCCGGCGACGAAGCGGGTGAGGTTGTCGCCGGCGGCCCGGCTCAGCAGATAGGACGCGGGCACCACGACGAGCCGGTATGCCGCAAGGTCGGCCTCGGGGTGCGCGAAGTCGACGGTGTGGCCGGCCTGCCAGAGCGCGGTGTAGAACGCGTCGATGCGCTCGCGGTGGTCGAGGTCGACGCTGGGGCGCCACTCGAGGTCCTGCGCCCAGAACGACTCCTGGTCCCACAGGATCGCGACGTCCGCCCGGACCTGCGTCCCGCGCAGCTCGGCCAGGGCGCCGAGATCGCGTCCGAGAGCGACGACCTCGCGCCACACGCGAGAGCCGGTGCCGGCGTGCGGGAGCATCGCCGAGTGGAACTTCTCCGCGCCGCTGCGCGAGGCCCGCCACTGGAAGAACAGGATGGCATCGGCGCCACGGCCCAAGTGGGACAACGCGTTTCGTGCCATCTCGCCGGGCTGCTTGGCGACGTTGCGGGGCTGCCAGCTGACCGCGGAGGTGGAGTGCTCCATCAGGATCCACGGGCGTCCCCCGGCGAGCGACCGGGTGAGGTCGGCGGCGAGCGCCAGCCCGATCTCGGGCCGGGTCTCGGACGCGGTGAGGTAGTGGTCGTTGGAGACGATGTCGACCTCGCGGGCCCACTGCCACAGCTCGGTCGCGGGACAGCTGCCGGCCATGAAGTTCGTCGTGACCGGCACGTCGGAGTGGGCGCGGATGGCGTCGCGCTCGGCCACGAAGCACTCGCGCAGCGCGTGGTCGCTGAACCGCGCGAAGTCGAGCCGCTGCGTCGGGTTGGCCACGCTGGGTGTCGCGGCCGGGACGTCGACGTGCTCCCACTGCGCATAGCGCTGGCCCCAGAACGTCGTGCCCCAGGCCGCGTTGAGGTGCTCGAGATCGCCGTAGCGGTCCGCCAGCCACCGGCGGAAGGCGGCCGCCGAAGCGGGGGAGTAGTCCTCGGAGACCGGTGCGCCGTACTCGTTGTGCACGTGCCAGAGGGCCAGCGCCGGGTGCCGACCGTAGCGCTGCGCGAGCGCGGTGGTGATCCGGACCGTGGCCGCGCGGTAGGCCGGCGAGCTGGGACCCGCCATCCCGCGGGACCCGAAGCCCAGCACCGTGCCCTCGCGGGAGACCACCCGCGCCTCGGGATAGGCGTGGAAGAACCAGGCCGGCGGAGAGGCGGTCGGCGTGCCGAGGTCGACGCGGATGCCGTTGGCGTGGAGCAGCTCGAGGAGCCGGTCGAGCCAGCCGAACTCGAACCGGCCCTCCTCGGGCTCGAGCAGGGCCCACGAGAAGATCCCGACGCTGACGAGGTTGACGCCGGCCTCCCGCATCAGGATGACGTCCTGCGCCCAGACCTCCTCGGGCCACTGCTCCGGGGTGTAGTCGCCGCCGTAGGCGATGCCCTCTCCCCCCACCAGCCACGGGCCGGGGCGGGGGGTCGAGGGTGCTGGGCGTGGCGGCATCGGTGCTCCGTCGGCGGTGGAAGGACTCATCGGACCCGACGAGGTGGGATCGTGCACAGGAGCCACATAAGCATGGAACCGTTCCCTTGACAAGGACTGCCCGGTGCAGCACTGTGAACGTGCACAGTCGCACGGACCACCCGTGCAGTGCCCCGCCGTCCGCGCTGTGGACGGCCTGACAAGGAGGTCAGATGCGCCTGCACCGACTCACGTTCGCGGCCGCCGTCACGGCTACCGCACTCACGCTCGCGGCCTGCTCCAGCTCCGGTGGCACGGGCACCGCGGCCGCCCCGGTCGCGGCCAAGCCCGGCGAGAAGGTCAACCTGACCTTCTGGACGTGGGCCCCCGGGATGGACAAGATCGCCGCCGTCTGGAACGCCGCCAACCCCGACATCCAGGTGACGGTCAACAAGCAGGACGGCGGCGACCCGGCCGTCACCAAGCTGCTGACTGCCGTCAAGGCGGGGTCGGGGGCGCCCGACCTCATCCAGACCGAGTACCAGAAGATCCCCACCCTCGTCTCGGCCGACGCCCTCGCCGACCTCGCCCCGGTGCTGCC
>NZ_JANXRJ010000047.1 GCF_025353065.1 Lapillicoccus sp. | reverse complement strand
CTTAGCGGGCGGTGGCTGCACGAGCTGCTGGTGCGGCCGACGACGCACCGCCCGGCCCTGCGGCCGGCAAACCAGAAAGTGCCCCCGGCAGGATTCGAACCTGCGCCACCGCCTCCGGAGGGCGGTGCTCTATCCCCTGAGCTACGGGGGCGGGCGGCTGCCGAGCTGGCCAGTCGACCCACCTGAGATGGCCCGACCGGGTGGTGTCATGTGTCACCACCGGGTGGTCTGGAGCCGTTCTCGCGTGCTCAGCGAGGTTAGCAGCCTAGGCTGGTTTTCATGGAACCGGCCGTGCCCGCCGAGCCGCCGGTCTTTCCGGTGGCTCCGTCCCGCATGGGCTGGGTCCTCGTCTGCGACGACACGACCTCGATCCGGACCCTCATCCGGATCAACCTCGAGCTCTCCGGCTTCGGCGTGGTGGAGGCGGCCGACGGGCAGGAGGCCCTCGACGTCCTCGTCGCGCGCATGGACGACCCCCCGCGGGTGGTCGTCATCGACGCCCAGATGGAGCCACGCGACGGCTGGTGGGCGGTGCGCCAGATCCGCAGCTCCCGCAGCCTCCTCCACCTCCCCATCGTGATGGCGACGGCGGCCATCCAGGACCACGAGCGCCGCCGCGCCGAGAAGACCGCGGTCGACGCCTTCGTCGGCAAACCCTTCGACCCCGACCACCTGGTCGACATCGTCGAGGGCTTCGCCCGCGAGGGCCGAGGCTACGAGACCGCCGCCCGGCCCTAGTCTTGAGGTCATGCGCGCTCACGAGGCCGGTGCTCTCCACGCCAGCGGCTACGGCCAGCCGTCGTGGCTGCGGGTCCCCGACGACGTCTTCGGGCTCGTGCCCTCGCTGTGGTCCTCGTCCGTGGCCCGCGGCGGCGACGGGGTCGTGACCGTCGCGGGCGTCCGAGTCGACGACCTGGCCCGCGAGTTCGGCACCCCGGCATACGTGCTGGACGAGGCGGACTTCCGCGACCGCGCGGCGGACTTCCGCTACACCTACAGCTCGGTCTTCTCCGGTCTCGGGGGCGCCGACGTCTACTACGCCGGTAAGGCGTTCCTCTGCACCGAGGTCGCCCGCTGGATGCGCGACGACGGGCTGTCGCTCGACGTCTGCTCCGGGGGCGAGCTCGAGGTCGCCCGCCGCGCCGGTATGCCGGGGGAGCGGATCGGCGTGCACGGCAACAACAAGTCGGTGGCCGAGCTCGAGGCCGCCGTCGGCTACGGCGTCGGGAAGATCGTCGTCGACTCCTTCGAGGAGATCGACCGGCTGGCCGCGGTCGCGCAGCGGCTCGGCCGCCCGGCCCGGGTGATGATCCGGGTGACCGTCGGGGTTGAGGCCCATCCCCACGAGTTCATCGCCACCGCCCACGAGGACCAGAAGTTCGGCTTCTCGCTGAGCGGGGGCGCGGCCGCCGAGGCCGCGCGGCGGATTTTCTCGCACGCGCCCCACCTCGAGCTCGTCGGGCTGCACAGCCACATCGGGTCGCAGATCTTCGACACGTCCGGCTTCGAGGTCTCGGCGAGGCGGGTGCTGGGCCTGCACGCCGACATCGCTCAGGAGCACGGGGTCGAGCTCCCCGAGCTCGACCTCGGTGGCGGCTTCGGCATCGCCTACACGACCGAGCACGACCCGCTCCCGCCGAAGCACCTCGCGGCCGGGATGGCCGAGATCGTCGAGCGGGAGTGTCGGGCGAGCGGCCTTGCGGTGCCTCGCATCTCGATCGAGCCGGGTCGCGCCATCGCGGGTCCGAGCACCTTCACCCTCTACGAGGTGGGCACCGTCAAGACAGTCGACCTGGACGGCGGCGCCACCCGCGCCTACGTCTCGGTCGACGGCGGCATGAGCGACAACATCCGCACCGCCCTCTACGACGCGAACTACTCGTGCACCGTCGCGAGCCGGGTCAGCGAGGCGCCGCCGATGCTCTCCCGGGTCGTCGGGAAGCACTGCGAGAGCGGCGACATCGTCGTCATGGACGAGTTCCTGCCCGCCGACGTGCGGGCGGGCGACCTGATCGCCGTGCCGGGCACCGGCGCCTACTGCCGGGCTCTGTCCAGCCAGTACAACCACACGCCTCGCCCGCCCGTCGTCGCGGTCCGCGACGGGGCCGCGCGCCTCATCGTGCGACGCGAGACCGTCGACGACCTGCTCGCGCTGGACGTCCCGTGAACCGTCCGGATCGCGGAATGATCGACGTCCACAGGGCGGACAGACGGCAGGATTTCCCTCGTGACCCTCAGCCCTGACCAGCCGACCCCCGGCGACGACGCGCCGCTGCGCATCGCCCTGCTCGGGTGCGGGGTGGTCGGCTCGGCCGTGGCGCGGCTGCTGATGGCCCACGGCGGCGACTTCGCGGCCCGTGTCGGCCGCCCGCTCGAGGTCGTCGGCATCGCCGTCCGACGTCCCGGGCGAGACCGCAGCGACACCGGGGTCGCGGCCGGGCTGTTCACGACCGACGCCCACGAGCTCGTCACCCGCGCCGACGTCGTCATCGAGGTCATCGGCGGCATCGAGCCGGCTCGCGGGCTGATCCTGCAGGCCATGGAGCACGGTGCCTCGGTCGTCACCGCCAACAAGGCCCTGCTCGCCGAGGACGGTCCGACCCTGTATGCCGCGGCGCTGGAGCACGGGGTCGACCTCTACTACGAGGCCGCGGTCGCCGGTGCCATCCCGCTGCTACGACCGCTGCGCGAGTCGCTCGCCGGTGACGAGGTGCGCAAGGTCATCGGCATCGTCAACGGCACGACCAACTACGTCCTCGACAAGATGGACACCACCGGAGCGGGCTTCGACGACGCGGTCGAGCAGGCCCAGTCGCTGGGCTACGCCGAGGCCGACCCGACCGCCGACATCGAGGGTTTCGACGCCGCGGCCAAGGCCGCCATCCTCGCCTCGCTGGCCTTCCACACCCGGGTCTCCGGGCACGACGTCCACCGCGAAGGCATCGCCGACGTCACGGCCGCCGACATCCAGGCCGCGCGTGAGATGGACTGTGTCGTCAAGCTGCTCGCGATCTGCGAGAAGGTCGAGGCGGCGCCCGGCACCGACGGTCCGTCCGGGATCTCGGTGCGCGTCCACCCGGCGATGATCCCGCGGTCGCACCCCCTGGCCGGGGTGCGCGAGGCCTTCAACGCCGTCTTCGTCGAGGCCGACGCCGCCGGCCAGCTGATGTTCTACGGCAAGGGCGCCGGCGGCGACCCGACCGCGTCGGCGATCCTCGGCGATGTCGTCGCGGTCGCCCGGCACCGCATCGGCGGTGGCCACGGACCCGGCGAGAGCGCCTACGCCGACCTGCCCATCCTCGAGATGGGCCAGGCCCTCACCCGATACCACATCAGCCTCGACGTGGCCGACCGCCCGGGCGTCCTCGCGCAGGTCGCCTCGGCCTTCGCCGACCAGCAGGTCTCCATCGAGACGGTCCGCCAGCAGACGGTGCCCGGCTCCACCCCCGACACCGGCGGCGCGTCGCTCGTCGTCGTGACCCACACCGCGACCGACGCCGCGCTCTCCGCGACGGTCGAGGCGCTCGCCGCGATGCCGATCGTGCGGTCCGTCAACTCCGTCATGCGCGTCGAAGGGGCTTGAGATGGTCCAGCAGTGGCGCGGCGTGATCCGCGAGTATGCCGACCGGTTGCCGATGCTCGCCGGCGCGCCGGTCATCACCCTCCTCGAGGGCGGCACCCCGCTCATCCCGGCCGAGCACCTCTCCTCGCTCGTGGGGGCCGACGTCTGGCTGAAGTTCGAGGGCCAGAACCCCACCGGGTCGTTCAAGGACCGCGGGATGACGACGGCGATCTCGATGGCCGCGAAGCACGGCGCCAGGGCGGTCATCTGCGCGTCCACCGGCAACACCAGTGCGTCCGCCGCGGCCTACGCCACGAAGGCCGGCATGACCTGCGGGGTGCTCGTCCCCGACGGCAAGATCGCGCTGGGCAAGCTCAGCCAGGCCATCGCCCACGGCGCGACCCTCCTTCAGGTCGACGGCAACTTCGACGACTGCCTCACCCTCGCGCGCAAGCTCGCCGAGTCCTATCCCGTCGACCTCGTCAACTCCGTCAACCCGGCCCGCATCGAAGGGCAGAAGACGGCGGCGTTCGAGGTCGTCGACGCCCTCGGCGACGCCCCCGACATCCACTGCCTGCCGGTCGGCAACGCCGGCAACATCACGGCATACTGGCGCGGCTATCGCGAATACCACTCTGGCTCAGAGCAACCCGGTCCCGCGACGCACCTCCCGATCATGTGGGGGTTCCAG